>JBBEEB010000138.1:0-59051 GCA_040880995.1 Halofilum sp. (in: g-proteobacteria) | reverse complement strand
GCCAGCTTGACGATCCCGGTGAAGTCGGGCAGTTTCCTACCGGCATGGTGCGCCGCTGGTAACGGCGGACTTGGGAATGTGGTGCGGGCCGAACGGCCCCATGCCACAGCCGCCCCCGCGACTGTAGGCGGTGAGTGCTCGTCCGAAACCACTGGGTGAACCCGGGAAGGGGGCGATGCGCGACGACCCGCGAGCCAGGAGACCGGCCATGCACGTCCCGGGCGCGACTCGGGGACGATACCGAGACAACGGACGGGGTGTTCCGTGCGCGGATCATGGGCCGATGTCCCTGCCGCCGACACTCCCCGTTTCATTCCAGAAACAAAGGGGAACAAACCAGTGAGTTCGATGATGCAGCGCGCCGTTGCGGCGCTCGTATTGCTTGCCGTAGCGCCCGCAGTGTTCGCCCACCATCCGCTCGGCGACATGGCGATGTCGACCTTCGGTCACGGCCTGATGTCCGGGATCGGCCATCCGATGCTCGGCTTCGATCATCTGTTCTTCGTCCTGGCCGTCGGCGTCGCCGCGGCGTTTACCGGCCGGGCCTATGCCGCGCCGATGGGCTATATCGGCGCCATGCTCGCCGGCTGCGTGCTGATGACGGCCGGTGTCGCGCTGCCGGGCATCGAGTACGCCATCGTCGGTTCGCTGCTGATCATCGGCTACCTGATGCTGTCGGGCCGCGCGCTCGCGTTCGGCCCGGCGATTGCGCTGTTCGCTCTTGCCGGCCTGTTCCATGGTTCCGCCTTCGGCGGCGCGATGGCCGCGGCCGAGGCGGGCAGCACCGCGGCCGTCCTGACCGGCTACCTGATCGGTCTGGGCCTGATCCAGTACGCCGTCGCCGCCGGCGCGGCGTGGGTGACGCGCAATGTCTGGCACGCTGCCGATGCGAGCGCGATCCAGCCGCGCCTGGCCGGTGCCGCGGTCGCTGGTGCCGGTTTGTTTCTGGCGCTGGAGACGGTCGAAGGCGCACTGTTCTCGGCCCTCGGCATCGCCTGAGGCGGCGCGCTGATAGCGGTCGATCGCGGGCCTGGCGCCGTTTGGCGCCTGGCCCGTTCTCGTTGGGGCTCCGGCAACTTGTCGCCGGGCCGAATACCGGTTTCATTGGGCGGACTTATCCCGCCGCGGAGTGACGGCCTTCCATGAAGGGACGAACGCACCGCGCCACCGACTCGGCATCCTCGAGGTGCAGGTGATGGTTGCCGCGGAGGCGGTGCAGCTGCCCATCCGCGAGCGCGGCGAGGCGCTGCTGGATCACGGGATGGTCGGGCCGGATGTAACCGTCGTCGGCCGCGATCACCAGTGTCGGCGCGTGGATCGTTCCCAGAATGGCGAGCACCTGGTCCTCGGTGAGCCGGTACGGGCTGGGCCGCCACAGGCGCCGGTCGTAGCGCCAGCAGACTCCCTGCGCCTCGGTGACCGTACCGCGCTCCACCAATCGACGCGCGGCCGCATCGCTCAATGCGCCGACCGAGCGGCGCGTCGCCACCGCCTCGTCGACGCTGGCGTAGTAACGTATCGCTCGGTCGGTTTGGCGGCTGCCCTGCGCCAGTGATTGCGCCAGGCGCTGCGGGGCCTGCGCCGACTCTTCCGACAATGGTCCGAGGGACTCGATCAGCGCCAGCCGCTCGACGCGCTCGGGCGCGGCGGCGGCGAGCAATGCGCCGATGGCGCCGCCCAGCGAGTGCCCGAGCAGGGTGAAGCGTCGCCAGCCGAGGGCATCGGCGGTGGCCAGGGCGTCAGCGATGTAATCGACGAAGTGGTAGACGGCGCCCGGCGGGCGATGATCCGAATGCGCGTGACCGGGCAGGTCGGGCGCGACCACCCGCATACCTTCCAGCAGCGGCATCAGCGGCTCGAAGCTGGCCGCGTTGTCGAGCCAGCCGTGCAGCGCTAGCACCGGCGTGCCGTCGGCCGGTCCGTGTGCGCGGGCTGCCAGCTTCATATTGCCCAGGTCGAGCGTGAGCTCCTCGAACGCCGTTTCGCTCATGCCGGCTCCTGGTCGTCTCATCCGAGACTCGCTACGGCTTGATCGCCACGCCGCGCGCGATCATGACGTGGCACAGCCAACCCAGTGTGACGATCAGCACAGCCAGCAGCGAGAACGTCGCCGCGAGCGGCACGTCGCTGACGCCGAGCAGACCGTAGCGGAAGCCGTCGACCATGTAGAGCATTGGATTGCCCAGCGAGATCTGTGCCCAGGGCTCGGGCAGGCGCGCGACCGAGTAGAACACGCCGCCCAGATAGGTCAGGGGCATGATCACGAACGTCGACACGACCGAGGTCTCGTCGAAATCGCGCGCCAGGATACCGTTGATCAGGCCGGCGAGGGCGAAGGCGATTGCCGTGAGGATAGCGACGGCGAGCGTCGCGATCGGGTCGTGCAAGTGAATGCCGGTGAACGGGATCGCTAGCGCGGCGACGATGGCGCCAACCAGCAGGCCGCGGAACGCGCCCGCGGTGACGTAGCCGAGCACGATCAGCGCACCCGGCACGGGCGCGATCAGCAGCTCCTCGATGTGGCGCTGCAGCTTGGCGCCGAAGAAGGCCGAACAGGCGTTGCTGTAGGCGTTGGTGATCACGGCCATCATGATCAGGCCGGGTACGATGTAGTCGGCGTAGCTGATGCCGTCGATGGTCTGGACGTGGCGGCCGACGAAATGGCCGAAGATCACCAGGAACAGCGCCATCGTGATTACCGACGGCAGGATGGATTGTACCCAGGAGCGCAGGATGCGCCGGATCTGCTTGGTGACCAGGGCGCGGTAGGCGAGGGCATAGGTCGCCGCGCTCATCCGGCCGCCTCCGTTGCGCTATCGCGGCCGACCAGGCGCAGGAACAGCTCCTCCAGGCGGTGGCTCTTGTTGCGCAGGCTCATCACCCGGATGCCCTGGGCGCTCAACTGGGCGAATACTTCGTTGACCGCATAGTCGTGGGGCAGCTCGAGCTCGAGGGTCTCCGGTGTCGGCGCCCGCGCGGTCACCCCATCGAGCTGGGGCAGGTCGCGACACGGGGCGGCCAGATCGAGCACGAGCGTCTGCGTCTGCAGACGGCGCAGCAGGCTCGGTGTTTCGTCCTCGGCCAGCATGCGGCCGCGGTCGATGATGCCGACGCGCCGGCAGAGCGCCTCGGCTTCTTCGAGGTAATGCGTGGTCAGCACGATGGTCGTGCCGCTCGCGTTGAGTTCGCGCAGGAAGGTCCACATCCGGTGCCGCTGGCTGACGTCGACGCCGGCCGTGGGCTCGTCCAGCAGCAGTAGGCGTGGCTGGTGGATCAGGGCGCGGGCGATCATCAGCCGGCGCTTGAGGCCGCCGGAAAGGTTCCGTGCGAGCTGGCCGCGCCGGTCCCACAGCTCCAGCACCTCGAGGTAGTGGCGCGCGCGCCGGCGCGCTTCCTTCGGCGGCACGCCGTAGTAGGCGGCCTGGGTTAGCACGATCTCGCCCACCGGCTCGTAGCCGTTGAAGTTGGGCTCCTGCGGCACGAGGCCGATCTGGCGCTTGGCCGACTCGGCGTCGTGGCGGATATCGTGGTCGAACACGCGCACGTCGCCGTCGCCCGGGCGCACCAGCGAGCTGACGATGCCGATCGCCGTGGTCTTGCCAGCGCCGTTCTCGCCCAGCAGGCCGTAGAACTCGCCGGCCTCGATGGTCAGATCGATGCCGGCCAGGCCGACGTGACCGTCGGCATAGGTCTTGTGCAGATTGCGGATGGCGACGGCTGCGCTCATGACGACGCCCGCGGTCTCAGCCGCGCTCGAGCGTGCCGGCGCGGCCGATGACGTTGCCCGGCTTGTCGATGGCCCAGACCTCGAGCGCGATCTCTGCAGGCAGGTAGCTGCGCGCGACCTGCCAGGCGAGCTCGCACAGGCGCTCGGCCAGTGGCACGCCCGCTTCGCCGCAGCGCGTGACCGCTTCCAGCGCGGTATTGCTCGACTGGATCGCTTCCTGCAGCTGGGGCGTCGCGCCGGCGGCCGCGGCCTCGCGTGCAATGAAGTCGAAGTCGACGCCGCCCTTGCGACTGTGGGTGTCGAGCCGGCCGGCGGCGAGCTTGCTGAACTTGCCGATGCCGCCAACCAGCGTCAGCCGCGGGATCGGATTGCGTGCGAGGTACTTGAGCATGGCGCCGACGAAGTCGCCCATCTCGACCATGGCCATCTCGGGCAGGTCGTAGTGCGTCTGGGCGACGCGCTCGCTGGTCGATCCGGTGCAGGCGGCGATGTGTGTAATGCCGTTGGCGCGCGCGACGTCGATACCCTGGTGGATCGAGGCAATGTAGGCGGCGCAGGAAAATGGCCGCACGATGCCGGTCGTGCCCAGGATGGAGATGCCGCCGAGAATGCCCAGCCGCGGGTTCATCGTGTTTTGGGCAATGGCCTCGCCGTCGTCGGCGCCGATCGTGACCTCGAAGCCGCCGGCGTAACCAAAGCGCGTGGCGACGGCCTCGAGGTGCTCCGTCAACATCTGGCGCGGGACGGGATTGATCGCCGGCTCGCCGACGGCGAGCGCGAGGCCGGTGCGGGTGACCGTGCCCACGCCTTCGCCGGCGTGGAAGGTTACGCCCGGCTCCTCGCGCAGGCCCAGGCGCACCCAGATGCGGGCGCCGTGCGTGGCGTCGGGGTCGTCCCCGGCATCCTTGATCACGGCGGCCTCGGCGTCGCCCTCGAGTTCGCGGCTGTCGGCGATCGCCAGATCCACTTCGCGGCCGCGTGGCAGGTCCAGATGCGCGTGCGTCGGCGCGTGACCCGCGAACAGCAGCTCGGCCGCCGCGCAGGCGGCGGCGGTGGCGCAGGCGCCGGTGGTCCAGCCTGTGCGTAAGGGGCCGCTGTGCTCGGGACTTTCCTCGCGCATGCCGGGTGTTGTCACTAGCCGTGCCCCTGCGCTGCGGGTGCGCTCGCCGGCTCGCGGGTGGGGCTGCAGTCGCCGAGCGTGGCTCGCAGCCGTACGACCTCACCGACGATGACCACCGCCGGGGAAACCGGCTCATGCTCCGCGGCGATGGCCGGCAACGTGCTCACCGTGCCGACCAGGACGCGCTGTTCCGGCGTGGTGCCCTTCTCGATCAACGCGGCCGGCGTGTTCGGCTCCATGCCGTGCTCGACCAGCTTGGGACAGAGGCCCCGCAGGGCGAGCAGTCCCATGTATACCACCAGCGTTTGCCGGGGCTGAACTAGCGTCGCCCAGTCGTGATCGCACTCGCCGTCCTTGTCGTGGGCGGTAATGAACAGGCAGGCGTGGGCGTGATCGCGGTGGGTCAGGGGGATGCCAGCGTAGGCCGTACAGCCCGACCCGGCGGTCACCCCCGGCACGATGCAGTAGTCGACGCCGGCTGCGGCGAGGGCGGCCGCTTCCTCGCCGCCGCGGCCGAACATGAAGGGGTCGCCACCCTTCAGCCGCGCCACCCGTTGACCCGCCCCTGCGAGCTCGATCATCAGCTCGTTGAGCTCCTCCTGGCGGTAGTGGTGCTGCGAGCGTTGCTTGCCGACGAAGATCCGCTGGGCCGTGGCCGGCGCGAGATCGAGCATCTCCTGCGGCACGAGGCGGTCGTGCAGCACCGCGTCCGCCTGCTGCAGCGCGCGCAAGCCATGCAGCGTCAACAGATCGGGATCGCCGGGACCGGCGCCGACCAGCCACACACGCCCGCGCGGCGACGGGCCGCGTGTTGCCGTCCGCTCGTTTCCGGCGGACAAGGGAAAGACGACACCGGCTTCCTCGGTGCTACACAGACCACCGCAAGCGGCCGTAGCGCGCGCGATTTCACGGTCATGCTCGGGCACGCCGGTGAGGGCGAACACGAGCGGGAAGCCGTCGGCGTCGGCGGGGGTGAACGGGCGCGCGTGCCATGTAATCTGGCCATCGGCATGCTCGCGCTGCAGCATCTCATCGAGTTCGGGCGCGATGACCGTGATGCGCGCGCCCGCCCGCAGGGCCGACTGGACCCGGCGCGTGGCGACAGGACCGCCACCGACCATCAGGCAGTGCCGGCCATGCAGATCGATGGGTAGGTTGAGTCGTTCCATTCCCGTCCGGCCCCAAGGTTAGCGCTATATAGGATACCGGGCGAGTGCAATCGTTGCTTGGCCGTTGGTCATCCGCGGTACCGCCAATTCGCTCTCGCGACCGTTTGCCTCGGCGGTCGCCAGCGCGGCCGCCTCGGCGATGCCGTGACAGCCGAACTGAGCGAAGGCCCGCTCCGAGCGCGAAGTCAGCCGGTGCTCGAACGCGCGAAGCGCTGGTGCGGGCCATGCGCGCAATTCGAGGCCGAGTTCCTGCGCCAATTGTCGTAGAGCGGGCTCGTCCTGCTTCGCGTCGATGGTGGCGAGGGCCGTGAGGTTCCGTCGTTCGATCGCCGCGCGTTCCAGGGCTGTGTCGAGTAGCGAACGCAATGGCTCGATACGGCACTCTCGGCGGCAGCCGAGGCCGGCGACCCAATGGCTCACGACTGTGCTCACGCGAGCCAACGCGTGCCGTTCACAGATCGATACCCTTCTGCGCGCGATAGCCGGCGTCGAAGGCGTGACGCTTCTTACGCACCTGGGTGACGGCATCGGCGGCAGCCATCATCGCCGGGCGCGCGTTACGACCAGTGACGATCACATCCTGATGCGCCGGCCGATTGCGCAGTGTCTCGATGACCTGCTCGATATCGAGATAGCCTTTCTTGATGGTGTTGTTGAGTTCGTCGAGCATCACCAGGTCGATGGCCGGGTCACCGAGCAGGGCCGCGGCCTCGGCCCAGGCGCCGTCGGCGTTGGCCTGATCCTCGCCGCGGTTCTGCGTTTCCCAGGTAAACCCCTGGCCCATCACCCGATATGTCACGCGTGGGTGCTCGGCGAACAGTTCGCGCTCGCCGGTGGTGAACTTGCCTTTGATGAACTGCGCGATCCCGACGCGCCGGCCGTGACCGAGGGCGCGAATGACCTTACCGAACGCGGCCGTGCTCTTGGCCTTGCCGTTGCCGGTATGCACGAGCCAACGGCCCTGACCGGTCGCGTGATCGAGGCGGTCGATCGCCTGCCACGCGCGGCCCGCGCGCGTCTCGAGTTCGTCGAGCGCGGCGTCCGCCTGTCCCGGATCGGTCACCCGTGGCTGGGCCTCGCGCAATACATGCTTGGCGTCGCGCAGCTCGCTGATCGTGTCGGCTTGGTCGAGCAGCGCGGGAGGCAGGCTGCCGCCCGTGATGACGACGTGCTGCATGGTCGGCCGCTCGGCCAACCAGTGGCCAAGGGACTCCACGCGGAGCAGTCCGTCTTCGAGTGCTGCGTCGACTCCATCGAGCACGACCAGGTCGACCGAGGGGTCGTTCAAGCGCCCCTGCAGCCAGTTGTCCGATATCTGCGCATGCGCGTCGGCGCAATCCGCTTCGCGAGTGCGGACCTCGATATCGTCGAACTGGGAGAGGAATTTCAGTTCGCCTCCGCTGCCTGGGGTGAGCCGGGCAACGGCGCAGCGCATGCCGTGACCGAGGGAGCGCGCCACCATGCCGTAAGCGGAGCTGCTCTTGCCCATGCCGGCGCCGACCAACGCCAGCAGCAGTCCCTTGTCATTCGAGGCGGCGGCGATGCGCCGGTCGATGGCCGCTTTCTTGCGGCGCATACGTTCGCGGTATTGATCTTCATCCGTCATCGGTCGTGCTCCCGCACCGGTCCGTCGTGGACTCAGGCCAGCGATCAGCGCTGACCAGGTCGGTCAGGGCAAGGCGCTGTGCCCAGTGTTCGCGCTCGAGCATGGGTTGATCGTAGAACGCATCCACGTGTCCGAGGCAGAGGATGGCGATGGGTCGGGCATCGGCCGGCATAGCGAGCAATCGTGCAAGGTCCGCGGGGTCGAACAGTGACACCCAACCCATGCCCAGACCCTCGGCACGCGCGGCGAGCCATAGATTCTGAATGGCACAGGCGGCCGAAGCCAGGTCCATCTCCGGCAGTGTACGACGGCCAAAGATGTGATGGTCGCGGCCGGAGCACAATCCGACGACGAGCAATTCTCCGCACTCGTGGATGCCCTCGACCTTGAGGCGCATGAATTCCTCGCCCCGCTCGCCCAGCGCCTCGGCGGTCCGCACCCGTTCGGCCTCTACCGTCGCGCCGATGGATTGGCGCAGCCCCGGATCGGTCACGCGCACGAACCGCCACGGCTGCATGTAGCCGACGCTCGGGGCATGGTGTGCAGCCCTCAGCAGGCGGGCGAGGACCTCGGGATCGACGGGATCCGGCTGAAAATGGCGCATGTCGCGCCGCTCATCGATCACGCGATAGACGGCATCCAGTTCGGCTCGGCTATAACGGTGTGCTGACATTGGGTCGCCCATCAGGTGGCATAGCGCTCGCGTGGACGTCGGCGATCGGCCGCCCGCAGGGCAGCAAGCATCGAGTTTCTCGGACAGGCTCCTAGGGCACAGTGGCGGGGGACCGACCCTGGGAAACGACCGTGCGTCTCCCACTCGCCCACCGTTGCGGGGGCAGCGCCGGACTTGTGCATGCATTGCATGCGACGCACCGGCTTGCCGTTGGAACCGTCGGCCGATCACCGACGATGCACCGGGCGCAAGAGGCGGGTACGTTAGAGCAGCCCCCGGTGCGGGTCAAATGGGCCTCGGCGCCGTCGTGGGTGGGTCATCCCCGGCGCAAACCATGGCCACACCAGCATGCCCAGCGAGATGGGTGTCGTCCCGAACCGGCGTCAGCTGTACCTCGTGCTCGCGCTCAGGGGTCGGACTCGGCGAGTCGAAGCGTGTGCGTGGCACTCGCCGGCGGCCAGGCCCGGTGATCTGCGCCGTTTTGCTACAATGCGCCGCCTTTTTCCACCGCGTTCGGTACCGATATCCCTATGGCGACAAAGAAGGAGCAGCGCCCCTCCCTGATCATCCGAAACGCGCGCGCCAGCGACGCGCGCAAGGTGGCCCAGCTGTCGGCGAAGGTCTATGGCACCGGCAATGGCTACACCTCGGCGATGATCCGCGGCCAGGTGGTCAACTTTCCGGATGGGCAGTTCGTCGCCGAGTACGAGGGCGAGATCGTCGGCTACTGCGCGACGTTCATTACGAATGAGCGACTGGCGCTGGGCGCCCACCGCTGGGAGGAGATCACCGGTCACGGCTTCGCCTCACGCCATTCGCCGGAAGGCCATTGGCTCTACGGCATGGAGGTGTTCATCGATGCGGAGTATCGCAATCTCCGGATCGGTCAGCGCCTGTACAACGAGCGCAAGAAGCTGTGCCAATATCTGCGGCTCAAGGGCATTGTCTTCGGTGGGCGCCTGCCGGGCTTGGCCAAGCGGCGCCGGCGCGATGTCACCTCGCCCGAGGACTATGTCGAGCGGGTGCAGCAGAAACAGATCCGTGACCCGGTGCTGTCATTCCAGCTGCGCAACGGGTTCGAGCTGATCGGCATCCTGCACAATTATCTGCCCGAGGATGCCGAATCGATGGGCCATGCCGCCCATCTGGTCTGGCGTAATCCGCAGGTGCGTCAGGATCTCAAGGACGATCAGGCCGAACGCAGCAACCGCTTGCCCGATACGGTGCGTGTGGCGACGGTGCAGTACGAGCTGCGGCGCGTGTCGTCGTTCGAGCAGTTCCAGCAATACGTCGAGTACTTCGTCGACGTGGTCGCGGACTACGGTGCTGATTTCGTCGCGTTCCCGGAGCTGTTCACGCTGCAGCTGCTGTCGCTGGAGGAAAAGCCGCTCTCGCCGGCGCAATCGATCGATTACCTGACCGATTTCACCGAGCGCTTCAAAGAGCTGATGTCGTCGCTGGCGGTGCGCTACAACGTCAACATCGTCGGCGGGTCGCATCCGACCAAGCTGGAGAACGGTGAGACGCAGAACATCTGCTACGTCTTCCTGCGCGATGGTTCGATCCACGAGCAGGCCAAGATCCACCCGACCCCGAATGAGCGCTACTGGTGGAATATCACCGGCGGCTCCGAAGTGACCAGCATTATGACCGACTGCGGGCCCATCGGCGTGATGGTCTGCTATGACAGCGAGTTTCCCGAGATCGCCCGGCATCTGACCAATCAGGGCGCGCAGATCATGTTCGTGCCGTTCTGCACCGACGAGCGTCAGAGTTTCCTGCGCGTGCGCTATTGCGCCCAGGCGCGCGCGGTCGAGGACCAGTGTTACGTGGTCATGTCGGGCAACTGCGGCAACCTGCCAGGGGTCGAGAACGCGGACATTCAGTACGCCCAGAGCTGCATCCTGACGCCCTGTGACTTCGGCTTCGCGCGCGATGGCATCGCCGCCGACACGACGCCGAACACGGAGATGGTGGCCATCGCGGATCTGCGCCTGGAGACGCTGACGACGGCCCGCAATCAGGGTACCGTGACCAATCTCAAGGATCGGCGCTTCGACCTGTACTCGGTGCGCTGGAAGAGTCGGCGCTAGTGGGCCATGCGGGTATTTCGGTAATGCTCTGCGGCGCTGTGCGTGCTCGCCGCAAGGCGCGAGGCGCGAGTGTAGTGCGTCCTACACGAGTGACGAGCAACGCAGCGGCGGGTGCCCATCAGACCTCTGGTGGCGGGCGCGCGACCGACGGCGTTCGGCTTGTGCCCGCATAACAAGACTACGAGGGGACGCAGCGATGGAACAGACCCTGACCGACCTGGCGGGCCGGCTTGTCCCGGTGCTCATCGAGATGGGCCTGAACGTGCTCAGTGCGCTGGTGATCGTGATCCTCGGCTGGACCGCGGCGAGCTGGGCCCAGCGCGCAACGCGGCGCGCCCTGGGGCGCGTACGGCGGATCGATGCAACCTTGACCGGCGCGGTGGCCCACGTGGTGCGCTACTTCGTCCTGATCACCGTGCTGGTCATGGTGCTCAGCCGCTTCGGCGTGCAGACGGCCAGCATCCTCGCCGCGCTCGGCGCGATCGGGCTCGCCGTCGGTCTGGCCCTTCAAGGCACGCTGGCCAATATCGCGGCCGGGGTCATGCTGCTATTGCTGCGGCCGTTCCGCGTGGGCGACTACGTTGACGCCAACGGCCACGCCGGCACCGTCGACGAGGTCGGGCTGTTCACCACCGAGATGACCACCTTCGACGGCATTTATCAGTCTGTGCCCAATTCGGCGATCTGGGGTGGCTACGTCATCAATTACACGCGCAACCCCACGCGCCGGCACGACATTGTCGTCCAGGTCTCCTACGCCGACGATATCGATCGCGCCCAGGAGGTGCTGGAGGCCGCGGTTCGGGCCGATTCCCGCGTACTCGACGAGCCGGTGGCGCTGACCCCGCCGGAGATCCTGGTGCGCGACCTGGCCGACTCCGGGGTAACGCTCGGATTGCGCTTCTGGACCTCCTCGGACGACTTCTGGCCGGTCAATTTCGCCATGCGCAAGGCCGCCAAGCAGGCGCTCGAGGCCAACGGCATCACGATTCCGTTCCCGCAGCGCGACGTGCATCTGCACGGCTTGCCGAAAAAGCAAGCGCAGCCGGGTGCCTCCTGAACCGGGCGCCGGCCTTCGCGGTGTGGCCCACGGCGGCGCACGGGGCAACCCCGTGGTAGAATCGCGCGCTTAAAGCCCTGGACGCTGGCAACCCGGACGCAGCCTGCTCATGACCGATTTCGCCAAAGAAGTATTCCCGGTCAATCTCGAAGATGAGATGCGTCAGTCCTACCTGGACTACGCCATGAGCGTCATCGTCGGGCGCGCGCTGCCCGACGTCCGGGATGGACTCAAGCCGGTGCATCGGCGCGTGCTCTACGCCATGCACGAGCTTGGCGTCGACTGGAACAAGGCCTACAAGAAATCCGCCCGCATCGTCGGTGACGTCATCGGTAAATATCACCCGCATGGTGATTCGGCCGTTTACGACGCCATCGTGCGCATGGCGCAGGATTTCTCCATGCGCTATCCGCTGGTCGATGGCCAGGGCAACTTCGGCTCGATCGACGGCGACGCCGCCGCGGCCATGCGCTACACCGAGGTGCGCATGGCGCGCATGGCGCATGAACTGCTCGCCGACATCGACAAGGAGACGGTCGATTTCGTCCTCAACTACGACGAGACCGAGCGCGAGCCGGGTGTATTGCCGACCCGCGTGCCGAATCTGCTGGTCAATGGTTCGGCCGGCATCGCCGTGGGCATGGCGACCAACGTCCCGCCGCACAACCTCACCGAGGTCGCGAACGCCACGATCGCGCTGATCGACGATCCCAGCATCGACATCGACGGGCTAATGCAACACGTGCCGGGCCCCGATTTCCCGACTGCGGGCCTGATCAACGGCGCGCGCGGTATCCGCGAAGCGTACCGGACCGGCCGCGGCCGCGTCGAAATGCGTGCGCGCACGCATGTCGAGACGGAGGATAAAACCGGCCGCGAGCAGATCATCGTCACCGAGCTGCCGTACCAGGTGAACAAGGCGCGGCTGCTCGAGAAGATCGCCGAGCTGGTCAAGGAAAAGCGCCTCGAAGGCATCTCCGAGCTGCGCGACGAGTCCGACAAGGATGGCCTGCGCGTGGTCATTGGCCTGCGTCGCGGCGAGTACAGCGAGGTGGTGCTCAACAACCTCTACAAGCACACCCAGCTGGCGTCCGTCTTCGGCATCAATATGGTCGCGCTGACCGAGGGCCAGCCGCGTCAGCTCGATCTCAAGGAGGTGCTCGAGGCCTTCGTGCGCCATCGGCGCGAGGTGGTCACGCGGCGCTCCGTGTTCGAGCTGCGCAAGGCGCGCGAGCGCGCGCACGTATTGGAAGGCCTGGCGGTCGCGCTGGCCAACATCGACGAGATCATTGACTTGATCAAGCGCTCGGCGAATCCGGCTGAGGCGCGCGAGGGCCTGGTGTCGCGGGCGTGGCTCCCGGGCGTGGTCTCCGACATGCTCGCGCGCGCGGGCGCGGCCGCGTCGCGCCCCGACCAGCTCGGCGAGCAGTACGGTCTGCAGGAGGGCAGCTACCACCTGTCGCCGCAGCAGGCCCAGGCCATCCTCGATCTGCGCCTGCACCGCCTCACCGGGCTGGAGCAGGACAAGGTCACCGACGAGTACGGCAGCCTGCTCGATCAGATCGCCGAGTTGATCTCCATCCTCGAGGATCCGGACAAGCTGATGGCCGTGATCCGTGAGGAGCTCGAGGGCATCCGCGACCAGTATGGCGATACCCGCCGCACCGAGATCCAGACGCGCCAGGACGAGCTCACGGTCGAGGACCTGATTTCCGACGAAGACGTGGTCGTGACCATCTCCCATGCCGGTTACGCCAAGGCCCAGCCGCTATCGGATTACTCGACGCAGCGCCGCGGCGGCCGCGGCAAGGCGGCGACGCGCATGAAGGACGATGATTTCGTCGACCGCATGTTCGTCGCCTCCACCCATGACACGCTGCTGTGCTTCTCCAGCCACGGCAAGGTGTACTGGAAGAAGGTCTGGGAGCTGCCGGCGGCTGGCCGCGGTGCGCGCGGCAAGCCGATCGTCAACCTGCTGCCGCTGGAGCCGGACGAGCGCATCAATGCCGTGCTGCCGGTGCGCGAGTTCCCCGAGGACCAGTACGTGTTCATGGCAACGCGCTTGGGCATCGTGAAAAAGACACCGTTGTCGCATTTCTCGCGCCCGCGCTCGAACGGCATCATCGCCGTCGATCTGCGCATCGACGACGGGCTCATCGACTGCCAGCTTACCGATGGCAAGCGCGAGGTCATGCTGCTCTCGTCCGGCGGCAAGGCCATCCGCTTCACCGAGAACGAGGTCCGTCCGATGGGGCGCGTCTCGACCGGCGTACGCGGCATGCGCCTGCCCGAGGGTGACCGGCTGATCGCGCTGATCATCGTCGGCGAAGGCCATATCCTGACGGCCACTACGCATGGCTATGGCAAGCGCACCCCCGTGGAGCAGTACCGCAAGACCGGGCGTGGCGGTCAGGGTGTGCGTTCGATCAAGACTTCCGAGCGTAACGGCGAGGTGGTCGGCGCCGTGCAGGTGTCCGATGACGACGATCTCATGCTCATCTCCGATGCCGGTACGCTGGTGCGGACCACGACCGACGAGGTTTCCATCTCCGGCCGAGATGCCCAGGGCGTGCGTCTGATCCGGCTGGGCGGGGGCGAGCGGCTGGTGCAGTTGGCCCGCATCGAAAGCATGGGCGAAGTCGAGGATGGCGATGTGCCGGTCGATGACGGCGATGTGCCGGCGGGGTAGCCCGATGGTGCGTACGGAGCCGCGGCGATGAGCGATCGACCCCGCGCCGAATCGGGCGAGGCCGCCACGCCGCCCGAGGGCGATAGCCCCGAGCGGCGACTGAACTCGGCCCGCGAGCGCATCGACGCGGTCGACCGCAAGATCCTGGCACTGATCAGTGAGCGCGCCGGGCACGCCCAGGACATCGCCGAGATCAAGCGCCTGGCCGGCGAGGCGCTCAACTTCGCGCGTCCCGAGCGCGAGGCGCGGCTCCTGCGCGAACTGGCCGCGGGCAACCCCGGGCCACTCGACGATCAGGCCGTCGTGCGCGTGTTTCGCGAGATCATCTCCGCCTGTCTGTCGCTCGAGCAGCCGCTGCAGATCGCCTACCTCGGTCCCCAGGGAACCTTCACCCAGGCGGCCGTGCTCAAGCATTTCGGGCGTTCCGTCGAGGCGAACCCGCTCGGCGCGATCGATGAGATTTTCCGGGAGGTCGCGGCTGGTTCGGCTCATTTCGGCGTTGTTCCCGTCGAGAACTCGACCGAAGGGATGGTCACCCACACGCTCGACATGTTCATGCATTCGAGCCTGCGGATCTGCGGCGAGATTCAGCTGCGCGTGCATCAGCACCTGATGACGCACTGTGCCTCGCTGATCGAGATCGAGACCGTGTACGCCCACCAGCAGTCGCTGGCGCAATGCCGCGAGTGGCTCGATTCGAATCTCCCTTCCGCGCAGCGGGTATCGGTGTCGAGCAACGGCGAGGCCGCGCGCCGTGCGGCCGAGGAGCGCGGCACGGCCGCGATCGCCAGCGAGATGGCCGCCGAGATTTACGGGCTGTCGACCTTGGCCGAGCGCATCGAGGACGAGCCGGACAACACCACGCGCTTCCTGGTCATCGGCGATCAGGACGTGCCGCCGTCGGGCGATGACAAGACCTCGCTAATGCTGTCGGCGCGCAATCGACCCGGCGCGCTGTTCCATCTGATCCGGCCGTTGGCCGAACACGGCATCGACATGAGCCGGCTCGAATCGCGGCCCACGCGCGGGCGGCTGTGGGAGTACGTCTTCTTCGTCGACATCCTGGGTCACGCCGACAGTGACGCGGTACGCCCCGCACTCGAAGCATTGCAAGAAGAGGCGGCCCTCTGCCGCATCCTCGGCGCCTACCCGCGCGCCGTGGAGTAGACGGTCACCTTCATTGCGGGGGCAAAAAAGACCATCACAGATGAACACAGATAAACGCAGATAGGGCCGGTTGCAGGCGCTGACCGATAGAAACGCACCGACCGAGCGGCGAGCTGGATTTTGCTGCGAGGTCGCGGGCCAGCGCTTTTCGCTTGCGACAATATCTGTGTTCATCCGTGTTTATCTGTGAAGGGCTTTTGAGCGCGAAGTGTAGATCTACGTATCAGCGAAGCTCCAACGAGCCTTGATCAACGATGGGTTGCTATGACATTCGATCCCGCTGAATTGGCCGTGCCCGGGGTGCGGGGCTTGGCGCCGTATGAGCCCGGTAAGCCGATCGAAGAGGTCGCGCGTGAGTATGGCCTCGACGCTGACGAGGTGATCAAGCTGGCCTCGAACGAGAATCCGCGCGGGCCCAGTCCGCGGGCGATCGACGCGGCGCGCGAGGCCGCGGCGGAGGTGCATCGCTATCCCGACGGCGCGGGCACGAGCCTGCGCGAGCATCTGGCCGCGCGCCATTGTGTGGAGCCGACTGCGATCACGCTGGGCAACGGTTCCAATGACGTACTCGACCTGGTTGCGCGGACGTTCCTCGGCCCGGGCCGCAATGCCGTGTTCTCGCGCCACGCCTTCGCCGTCTACCCGATCGCCACGCGGCTCGCCGGTGCCGCGGCACACGTAGCGGCGGCGCACCCGGCCGACGATCCGAAGGCGCCGTATGGCCACGATCTCGAGGCGATGGCCGAACAGGTTGACGCCGATACGCGCGTCGTATTCGTGGCCAATCCGAACAATCCGACCGGCACCTGGATCGACCGCGCCGCACTGGAGCGCTTTCTGGGACGCGTGCCCGAACACGTCATCGTCGTGCTCGACGAGGCCTATTCGGAGTATGTCGACGAACCCGAGTTTCCCGACGGCGTCGGCTGGCTACGGCAGTATCCCAACCTGATCGTCACTCGCACCTTCTCCAAGATCTACGGCCTGTCGGGACTGCGTTGCGGCTACGGGATCTCGTCGCCGGCGATCGCGGATCTGCTCAATCGCGCGCGCCACCCGTTCAACGTCAACAGCATCGCCCTGGCCGCGGCAGAGGCCTCGCTGGAGGACAACGCCTTCGTGACCGAAAGCGCGCGCATCAATGCCGCCGGCCGGGTGCAGCTCGACAACGGCTTTCGCGAACTAGGGCTCGACCCGATCCCATCGGTCGCCAACTTCATCGCTGTCGATGTCGGCGGTCCCGGTGAGGCCATGCACGAGGCATTGATGGCCCGCGGCGTGATCACGCGGCCGATCGGTGCTTACGAGATGCCCAATCATCTACGCGTGACCGTGGGCACGTCGGCAGAGAACGATCGCGCGCTCGCCGCCTTCAAGGCCGTGCTGCAACAGGAGCCGGGCCGATGACCCGCTCTATCGCGCTGGGCGGGCGCGTATGAGTACACGCGTCGCCATCGTCGGCGTCGGGCTGATTGGCGGCTCCTTCGGGCTGGCGCTGCGCGCGGCGGGTTATGACGGCGAGATCGTCGGTATCGGCCGCGATCGCGCGCGGCTCGACCAGGCCGTCCAGCTGGGCGCCATCGATCGGGGCGAGACCGAGTATGCCGCCGGCGTGGCCGGCGCCGAGGTGGTGTTGCTGGCCGTGCCGATGGGCGCCATGCGGACCCAGATGGAGGCGCTCGCGCCGGTGCTGCCCGCGGATGCGGTGGTCACCGATGCCGGTAGCGTGAAGGGCAGCGTGATCGAGGACGCCCGCGCGGCGCTCGGTTCACTCGCCCGGTTCGTACCGGGGCACCCGATCGCGGGGACCGAGAATTCCGGTGTGGGCGCGGCCTTCGCCGAACTCTATCGCGGGCGGCGTGTGATCCTCACGCCGGCGCCCGAAACGGAGGAGGCCGCGACCGAGCGCGTCGAGGCGCTATGGGCGCTCACCGGCGCCGAGGTCGAGCGCCTGCCGGTGGCCACGCACGACCACCTTCTCGCCTTGACCAGTCATCTGCCGCACATGCTCGCCTTTGGCCTGGTGGATACCCTGGCGCGCGGCGATGACCCCGAAGGCGTGTTTCGCTATGCGGCCGGCGGTTTCCGTGATTTCACCCGCATCGCCTCCAGCGACCCCGTGATTTGGCGCGATATCTGTCTTGCCAACCGCGAAGCGCTGCTGACGGCACTCGAGGCCTATCGCGCGGACCTCGACGCCCTGACCGCGGAGATCCGCGACGGAGACGGTGACGGGTTGCTGACGCGCTTCACCCGGGCAAAGGACGCCCGCGACCGGTTCCGCGAATGAACTCGAATACGGAATTCCAGGTACAACCGGGCGGAGCGCTCGTTGGGCGTCTGCGCGTGCCCGGCGACAAGTCCATCTCACATCGGGCCATCATGCTCGGCGCGCTGGCCGATGGCACGACCGAAATCACGGGCTTTCTCGAAGGCGCCGATGCCCTGGGCACGCTGGCGGCGTTCCAGGCGTTGGGCGTGCCCATCCAGCGCGAACCGGGGCGGGTGGTGGTCCACGGCGTCGGGGTCGACGGCCTCAAGCCGCCCGCTGGACCGATCGACCTGGGCAATTCGGGCACCTCGATGCGCCTGCTCGCCGGCCTGCTCGTGGGGCAGCCCTTCGATACCGTACTGACCGGCGACGCCTCGCTGTCGGGCCGGCCAATGCGACGGGTCACCGAGCCGCTGGCGCGCATGGGTGCGATCATCGAAACCAGCGACGACGGTACGCCGCCGTTGCATATCCGGGGCGGACAGCCCCTGCGAGGGATCGAGTACGACTCTCCGATCGCCAGCGCGCAGGTCAAGTCGGCGGTCCTGCTCGCCGGGCTATTCGCCGAGGGGCGGACCTGCGTGCGCGAGCCCGCCGAAAGCCGCGATCACACCGAACGCATGCTTGCCGGATTCGGCTACGCGATCGAGCGCGGCGAGCGCAGTGCCTGCCTTCAGGGCGGCGAACGCTTGGGGGCGCGCGCGGTCGATATTCCAGGCGATATCTCCTCGGCAGCGTTCTTTCTTGTGGGGGCCAGCATCGCGCCGGGGTCCGATCTCGTGCTCGAGCATGTGGGCTCGAATGTCACCCGCACCGGGGTGATCGAGATTCTCAACCGCATGGGGGCGGACATCGAGGTCCTGGCCGAACGGGACGTCGGCGGCGAGCCGGTGGCCGATCTGCGCGTGCGCGCGGCCGAGCTGCGCGGCATCGACGTCCCGCCCGAACTCGTGCCGCGCGCTATCGACGAGTTCCCGGCCCTGTTCGTCGCCGCTGCCTGCGCGCGGGGGCGCACCGTCCTCACCGGGGCCGAGGAACTGCGGGTGAAGGAATCCGACCGCATCCAGGTCATGGCCGACGGCCTGCGGTATTTGGGGGCGCGCGCCGAGCCAACCTCCGATGGTATTGTCATCGAGGGTCGCGGCCCGACGGGTGCACTGCGCGGCGGGCGTGTTGCGAGCCATGGCGATCACCGTGTGGCAATGAGCTTGGCCATGGGCGCGTTGTGCGCCGATTCGCCGGTGATCGTGAGCGATTGCGCCGCCGTCGGCACGTCGTTTCCCGGATTCGCGGTCCTGGCACGGCGTGCCGGGCTCGGTATTGAGGAGTTGCAGACGTGATGAATCGGGGGGAGGAGGGTAGCGGCCACGATGCCGTGCCCGTGATCTGTGTCGACGGACCGAGTGGCTCGGGTAAGGGTACGATCGCCCAGCGTCTGGCCGAGGCGTTGGGCTTTCATCTGCTCGATTCGGGGTCGCTCTATCGGCTGACGGCACTTGCTGCCGTGCATCAAGGGGCCGACTTCGACGATGAACGGGCCCTGGCCGCGGTCGCCGCGTCGATGCAGCCGAACTTTGAACCGGACAGCGAGCAGGGTTTGCGCATCCGTCTCGATGGGGACAATGTGACGGGGGCGATTCGCGCCGAGGAGGTGGGCATGAATGCCTCGCGCCTCGCCGCGATGCCGGCGGTGCGCCAGGCGCTGATGCAGCGCCAGCGCGATTTCCGCCAGCTTCCGGGGCTGGTGGCGGATGGGCGTGACATGGGCACGGTGATCTTCCCCGACGCGGTGCTCAAGGTATACCTCACGGCGAGTGCCGAGGAGCGCGCGTTGCGCCGGCATAACCAGTTGAAGGAAAAGGGTATTGGTGTTAGCCTTCGCGGCCTTCTGAAGGATATTGAGGCGCGGGATGCACAGGATGAGCAGCGTCAGGCCTCGCCGCTGAAGCCGGCGGACGACGCGGTCGTCATCGATTCGACTACGCTCTCCATCGCGCAGGTAACGGACCAGGCGCTCTCGCTCGCGCGTGAGCGCCTGCGTGCATTGTCATAGACCGGTTCGCCGGTCGGCGCCGGTTTGCCGGCATGGGGCCGGGGTGCAAGGGGCGCACCGGCATTTCATCACTAATCCGTCTGGGACAGGACGTCGCTGCGGGAACGCTGATTAGCCAAGGTCAATGAATGTCTGAGAGTTTCGCGGAACTGTTCGAGGAGAGCCTGGCCAAGACCAACATGCGGCCGGGTTCGCTGCTCATGGCCACGGTCGTCGACGTGCGTGACGATCTGGTGATCGTCAACGCTGGCCTGAAGTCCGAGGGTGTCATCCCGGCCAACCAGTTCGCCGATGAGAACGGCGAGCTTGGCATTGGCGTGGGCGACACCGTCGAGGTCGCCCTGGATGCCGTCGAGGACGGCTTCGGCGCGACCCGCGTCTCGCGCGAAAAAGCGCGCCGCGTGCGGGCCTGGGCTCAGCTCGAGCAGGCGTACGAAGACAGCGAGACCGTCAAGGGCCACATCACCGGCAAGGTGAAGGGTGGCTTCACCGTCGATCTCAATGGCATTCGCGCGTTCCTGCCCGGCTCGCTGGTGGACGTCCGCCCCGTGCGCGACACCAGCTACCTCGAGGGCAAGGAACTCGAATTCAAGGTCATCAAGCTGGATCAGCGGCGCAACAACGTCGTGGTCTCGCGCCGCGCGGTCGTCGAGTCCGAGTACAGCGCTGAGCGTGAAGAGCTGCTCAAGAACCTGCAGGAAGGTCAGACCGTCAAAGGCGTGGTCAAGAACCTCACCGATTACGGCGCGTTCCTCGATCTGGGTGGCATCGACGGCCTGCTGCACATCACCGACATGGCCTGGAAGAGGGTCAAGCACCCCTCCGAGGTGGTCGAGGTCGGTCAGGAGCTGGACGTCAAGGTCCTCAAGTTCGACCGCGAGCGCAACCGCGTCTCCCTCGGCCTCAAGCAGCTGGGCGAGGATCCGTGGGTTGCCATCAGTCGGCGCTACCCGGTGAGCACGCGGATGTTCGGTAAGGTCACCAACATCGCCGATTACGGCTGCTTTGTTGAGATCGAGGAAGGCGTCGAGGGTCTGGTCCACGTCTCCGAGATGGACTGGACCAACCGCAACGTCAGCCCGAGTAAGGTCGTCACGATCGGTGACGAAGTCGAGGTCATGATCCTCGACATCGACGAGGAACGCCGCCGTATCTCGCTCGGCATCAAGCAGTGCCAGCCCAACCCCTGGGATGAGTTCGCCGCGACGCGCAACAAGGGCGACAAGGTCGTCGGCAATATCAAGTCGATCACCGACTTCGGCGTGTTCATCGGTCTCGACGGCGGTATCGACGGGCTCATTCACTTGTCCGATCTGTCCTGGAGCGAGGCCGGCGAAGAGGCGGTGCGCAAGTATCGCAAGGGCGAAGAGCTCGAGGCCGTCGTGCTGTCGGTTGATCCCGAGCGCGAGCGTATCTCGCTGGGAATCAAGCAGCTCGATAAGGATCCCTTCGCCAACTTCGTGGCCGACAACCCGAAGGGCAGCCAAGTACGCGGCACGGTCATCGACGTGGACGCCAAGGCAGCGACCGTGGACCTGGGGGATGGCATCGAGGCCATCCTGCGTGCCACCGAGCTCTCCCGGGACCGGGTCGAGGACGCGCGCTCAGTCCTGTCCGTGGGCGATCAGGTGGACGCCAAGTTCATCGGCCTCGATCGCAAGAGCCGCACCGTGAATCTCTCGATCAAGGCGCTGGATGAGGCCGAAGAGAAAGCAGCGGTCAGCGATTACCAGCGGTCCGAGAGCGGTGGCGCGCCCACGCTCGGTGACCTGCTCAAGGAACAGATCGGCTCCGACGACAACGAGTGATTGCAGGATGCAGCGCTCCGCCGCCCGCGAGCATGAACGGGAGCGGAGTGCTGCACCGGGCTGACGACGAGCCTCGGGCTCGCCCGGCTCTCCCGGTAACACCGACGTATCATTCTCGCTTTGATTTGCGGCGGCACCTAGTCCCAAGCGGTGACAGGGGAGGCCGGCGCTCGGTCGGGATGCTCGCGAGCCCGCTCGCGGTTGGGACGGTAGACGCATGACGAAATCCGAACTGATCGAGGCGCTGGCGCGCAAGCAAAGCCATCTGGCCTACCGGGATGTGGAGCTGGCGGTCAAAGGCTTGCTCGAGACCATGAGTCAATCCTTGTCATCGGGCGAGCGGATCGAGATCCGCGGCTTCGGCAGCTTTAATCTGCACTATCGTCCGCCGCGCATGGGCCGCAATCCGAAATCGGGCTCGCCCGTGGTCCTCCGCGGGAAGTACGTGCCGCATTTCAAGCCGGGCAAAGAACTGCGCGAACGGGTCAACACCTCGCCGCCCGAGAGCGGCGACGAGCAGTAGCCCACCGGTCGGATTCAGCGCCGTCCAGGGAATCCCCCGTACACCGCGAGCGTCTGGTAGGGTCTGTGGCAGAAGCGCGTATCGATCGCGCGTCCACGGGGGTTGTCGTGCTGTCGCGACGCTTGCACCACTCTTGCCGCTGCGGCCCGTATGCAGTTGATATTGCCCCTCCGGTCCAAACGCTTCCGTCGCGGGGGCGCTGATCGTGCTCGAGCTGCTGTGGCTGTTACTGCCGGTGGCAGCCGCAAGCGGCTGGTGGGCTGGCTCGCGGGGCCAGCGCCCTAGCCGTGGCCGCGGCGAACCGCCGGCGCGCCTGTCCGATGACTACTTCAAGGGTCTCAATTTCCTGCTCAACGAGCAGCAGGACGAGGCGATCGAGGTCTTCATCCGCCTGGTCGAGGTCGATTCCGAGACCATCGAGACCCATCTCGCGCTGGCCAGCCTGTTCCGTCGCCGCGGCGAGGTCGACCGGGCCATCCGCATCCACCAGAACCTGATCGCCCGGCCGAACATATCGCGCGACAATCGCAATTTTGCATTGCTGGAACTCGCCCGCGACTACATGCGTGCGGGCGTCCTCGACCGGGCCGAGGGCCTGTTCTCCGACCTCGTGCGCAGCCGCGTCCACGTGATTGAATCATCGCGCCAGCTGATCACCATCTACGAGCGCGAACGCGAATGGAACGCCGCGATCGCTACCGGACAAACGCTCCAGCGAGCCAGTGGGGAATCGATGGGGGCGGTTATCGCGCACTACTGGTGCGAGTTGGCCGAGGTCGAGCGCCGTGCCGGCGGTGCCAAGACCGCGCGCAAACTGGCGGGCAAGGCGTTGGCGGCGGATGCGAACAGCGTGCGCGCAAGCATCCTGGAGGGTGATCTGGCCATGGAGATGGACCAGCACCGGCAGGCCGTGCGTGCCTATCGGCGCCTCGAATCCCAGGATGCGGCGTTCCTGCCCGAGGTCATCGAGCGCTTGCTCGAAGCGATGAGCCGTGCTGAGCAGCCCGCCGTACTCACCGGTTACATCGAACGCCTGCGCCACAGCTACAACGGATTCTCAGTGGTGCAGGCCGTCACGGAATTGATCGGTCGACGCGAGGGCGAGGATGCGGCGCGGGCCTTTTTCCGGGAGCAGTTGCTCAAGCGCCCGTCCCTTCGTGGACTGCGCGCGTGGGTCGAGATGGAGCTAGAGAACGCCAGCGAACGCAGCCGTGCGGGCACCGAAGTGATCCTCAATATGCTCGATCGCCTGCTTGAATCCAAACCGGTTTACCAATGCCATCAGTGCGGCTATCAGGGCAGGATTCTGCATTGGCAGTGCCCGAGCTGCCGCCGCTGGAACACCGTCAAGCCGATCATCGGTATCGAAGGGGAATGATGAGTTCAAGCGGCCCGCGCATCATCGTCGCACTCGACTTCGCTGACCCGGCTACGGCCGAAGTGCTGGTCGAACGCCTGGATCCGGCATTGTGCCGGCTCAAGGTGGGCAACGAGCTGTTCACCCACGCCGGGCCCGAGTGCGTCGCGCGATGGCAGAGACGCGGCTTCGACGTATTCCTCGATCTCAAGTATCACGATATCCCCAACACGGTCGCGGCGGCCTGCCGCGCGGCGGCCGATCTCGGCGTGTGGATGGTCAACGTCCATGCGCTCGGCGGTCGGCGCATGTTGGAGGCGGCGCGTTCGGCGTTGGACGAGGCCCAGGCGCCGCCGCTGCTCGTGGCCGTGACCCTACTGACCAGTCTCGAGGCGGCCGACCTGGCCGAGGTCGGTCTCGGGCATGCGCCCGAGCAGCTCGTTGCGCGGCTCGCCAGCCTTGCCGCCGATACCGGCTGTGACGGCGTGGTCTGCTCGGCGCGCGAGGCCGCTAGCCTGCGGGCAACCCGCGGCCCCGGCTTCGCCCTGGTGACGCCGGGCATCCGCGCGCCCGGGGAGTCGCTCGGCGACCAGCGTCGCACCGTCGGACCAGGGGAGGCCATCGCGGCGGGGGCGACATATCTGGTGGTGGGCCGACCGATTACCGCCGCCGCCGATCCGAGCGCCGCATTGGCGGCGCTGGCCGCGGACGTCGATTCGGCCGGATAGCGGCCGCTGCGCGTTCCTCGATCGCGCGACCCGACTACTACGCGCAAGAACGCATTCCGCGACCTGCTCGAGCGCGCATTGTGATGCGCTCAACAAGGCTCGTATCCGGTCCCGGGAAGTCGGCACGGCACGTGCTAGGATTTTCCGCGGTCACGGGATGGAAGAACAATCATGCGGATGCGAGTGCTGGGATGTAGCGGAGGGATCGGCGCGGATCTGCGCACCACGGCGTTCCTCGTCGACGACGACGTGCTTGTCGATGCGGGCACGGGTGTCGGTGATCTGACGGTCGAGGAAATGGGCCGCATCCGCCACGTCTTCGTTACGCATTCGCACCTGGACCATGTTGCCGCCATCCCCCTGCTGGTGAACTCGCTGTTCGATCGGGGTGAGTCACTCGTGGTCCACGCGCAGCAAGCGACCATCGATGCCCTGCGCGCGCACCTGTTTAACTGGCAGATCTGGCCCGATTTCGCCCGCCTGCCCACGCCTGAAACTCCCGCCCTGCGCTTCGAGGCACTCGAGGCCGGCGAGACGCGGCGCTTGAATGGGCGCAGCTTCGAGGCGATCCAGGTCAGCCACGCCGTGCCCGCGGTCGGTTACCGCTGCGCCGACGCCAGCGGTTCGGTCTGTTTCTCGGGCGACACCAGCAGTAACGAGACGCTCTGGGCAGCGCTCAACCACGCCGGGGATCTCGATCTGCTGGTGGTCGAGGTGGTTTATCCCGACCACGCGGAGGCCCAGGCACGCGAGGCGATGCACTACTGCCCGCGCCTGTTGGCTCGCGATCTAGCGCAGCTTGATTCGCGCCCGCGCCTCGCCGTGACGCATCTCAAGCCCGGACAGGAGGACCGCATCATGGCCGAGCTGCACGAGACTTTGCCCGACTATGAGCTTCACCGCCTTCAGCGCGGCGACTCCTTCCGGCTATAATCAACGGCCGATCCGCCATGGCCGCTTCGGCGGCCCTGGCGAGCCCACATTCGATTGCCCGACCCCGGCGTGGCCGGCGGAGTCCAACCGTGTTCGAAAGCCTCAGCGAGCGACTCGGCCGCACGCTCAAGAATCTGCGCGGCCAGGGGCGACTGACCGAGGACAATATCAGCGACACTATGCGCGAAGTGCGCATGGCCCTGCTCGAGGCCGACGTCGCGCTCCCGGTCGTGAAGCAATTCGTGGAGCGCGCGCGCGAGCGGGCGCTTGGCCAGGAAGTGGTCGGCAGCGTCTCGCCTGGGCAGGCGCTGATCAAGGTGGTGCAGGACGAGCTCGTGGCCGTCATGGGCGGCGAGTCGGCCGAACTCGACCTCCGTACGCGGCCCCCGGCCGTGATCCTCGTGGCCGGCCTCCAGGGTGCTGGCAAGACCACCAGCATCGCCAAGCTGGCGCGGCGATTGACCGAGCGCGATCGCAAGCGAGTCGCGGTCGTGTCCGCCGACATCCATCGGCCCGCCGCACGCGATCAGCTGCGCACGTTGGCGGATGAGATCGGCGTGTCGTACCTCGGCGTCGAGGGCGCCGAATCCGCGATCGACATCGCCGGCGGCGCGTTGGCCGAGGCGCGCCGTGGTGGCTATGACGTGCTATTGGTCGACACGGCTGGTCGCCTGGCCATCGACGAGGAGATGATGGCCGAGGTGCGGGCGACGCACGCGGCGCTCGAGCCCGCCGAGACCTTGTTCGTGGTCGACAGTCTGGCCGGTCAGGACGCCGCCCAGACAGCGCAGGCGTTCAACGAGGCGCTGCCGCTGACCGGTGTGGTCCTCACCAAGACCGACGGCGACGCCCGCGGCGGTGCGGCGCTGTCGGTGCGCATGGTCACCGGCAAGCCGATCAAGTTCATCGGCTCGGGGGAGAAGACCGACGCACTCGAAGTCTTCCATCCGGACCGCATCGCCTCGCGCATCCTCGGCATGGGCGACGTCGTCAGCCTGGTCGAGGATGCGCAACAGCAGGTCGACGAGGATCAGGCCGAACGCTTCGCCAAGAAGCTCAAGAAGGGCAAGGGCTTCGACCTCTCCGATCTGCGCGAGCAGCTCCAGCAGATGGACAAAATGGGCGGCATGTCGGCCATGATGGACAAGCTACCCGGCATGGGCGGGATGTCGCCCGAGGCCATGCAGCAGGCGGCGGGGGCTGCCGGCGATACTCAGCACATGATTGCGATCATCAACTCGATGACGCCCAAGGAGCGCCGCTGGCCGCAGAACATCAACGGCTCGCGCAAGCGGCGCATCGCGAATGGCTCGGGGACCCGCGTCCAGGACGTCAACAAGCTGCTCAAGCAGCACACACAGATGTCCAAGATGATGAAGAAGGTCTCCAAGAAGGGCGGAATGGATAAGATGATGCGCGGCATGAAGGGCCAGATGCCCCCCGGAATGGGGATGTAGCGACCCGCGGTGGCTTTGCCCCCGGAAACGGCACCGGCGCCCGGGGCGACGTCCTTCACATCGCGCTGATTTCCGGTACAATTGCGCGTTTAGCTCGGCGGGCGCGTTACGCTCGTCGTTACCGATTCGTGTACGGAGGTACCCCCGTCGATGGTTTCGATCCGACTCGCCCGTGGCGGCGCCAAGAAGCGCCCCTTCTACGACGTCGTCGTCACGGACAGCAAAAGTCCGCGCGATGGCCGCATCATTGAGCGCGTCGGGCTGTTCAACCCGGTTGCGCGCGGCCAGTCCCCGCGCCTGCGGCTGGACCTGGAAAAGGTCGACGCCTGGGTGGCCAATGGCGCGCAGTTGAGCGAGCGCGTGGTAAGCCTGGTCAAGGAGCAGCGCCGTTCGGAGCAGGCCTCCGGCTGATTGCGGCAAGCCCGTGCCGCCTATCGTGCTGGGGCGCGTCGGCGCGCCGCACGGTGTGCGCGGGTGGGTGCGGGTTCAGTCGTACGCGCGACCGCCCGATTCGATTCTCGACCACGCGCGCTGGTACCTCGACAGCGGCGCGGGGTGGCAGCCCTGGCAGGTCGCGGACAGCCATGTCGGCGACAAGGTCATCACGGTACGCCTGGAGGGCTGCGAGGACCGAGATACCGCGCTCACGTTGCGGCATGGCTCGATTGCCGTGCCGCGCGCGGAACTGCCACCGCTGGCGCCCGGTGAATGGTACTGGGCTGACCTGATCGGCCTGCAGGTCGAGACCACTGATGGCGTGGTATTGGGCCGGGTGGAGCATTTGTTCGAGACCGGCGCCAACGATGTCTTGGTGGTCCGCGGCGATCGCGAGCGTCTGATTCCCTGGGTGCGCGATCAGGTGATCCACGGGGTCGAACCGGAAGTAGGCCGCCTGGTGGTCGATTGGGATGAGGATTTTTAAGTCTGAAGCAATCCATCCCAGGATTTTTTCAGACATGGAACACGAAGATGCGATTCTCGTGTTTCTCCTTCAACGACTTGTAGCCGTTGAAGTGCGGCACATCGATGTGCGGCGGATCCAAAGGCGTTCGGGGCGGCCATGCGTATCGATGTCGTCACGTTGTTCCCCGACTGGGTATGCAGCGTCGCCGAATTCGGCGTGACCGGACGCGCGGCCCGCGCCGGTCTGTTCGATCTGGCGACCTGGGATCCGCGCGACGAGACGAATGACGTTCACCGGACCGTCGATGACCGACCCTTCGGCGGCGGGCCGGGCATGCTCATGCGGGTGCAGCCTACCCGCGACGCCCTTCGTCGGGCGACGGCCGCAGCGCCGACAGGTGCGCGGCGCATCTTTGTCAGCCCGCAGGGTCGGCCGCTCACCCAGGCCGCACTGGCGGATATGGCGTCCGCGCCGGGGCTGATCCTGTTGGCCGGGCGCTATGAGGGCATCGATGAGCGCGTCCTCGACGAGTGCATCGACGAGGAATGGTCGCTCGGCGACTTTGTCCTGTCGGGCGGCGAGCTTGCCGTCATGGCACTGATCGACGGCCTGGTTCGTTTGCTGCCGGGCGCGCTGGGTCACGAGCAGTCGGCCGCGGCCGATTCGTTCAGCGACGGATTGCTCGAGGGACCGCAGTACACGCGCCCGGAGGAGATTGATGGCCGGCGCGTGCCGCCGGTGCTGCTGTCGGGCGATCATCGTGCGGTCGCCGAATGGCGCCGCAAGCAGGCCCTCGGCCGGACCTGGCTGCGGCGCCCGGACTTGCTGGAGGGACGCAGCGTGGCGCCGGAAGACCGGCGGCTGCTACAGGAATTCATCGCCGAATACCGCGCGGACGCGGCGGCGGACTAGCGAACAGCGCATCCATCGCGGAGCGTGTGAGGAGCGGGCAATGAGCAATATCATCGACGAGCTCGAAGCTGAGCAGATGAACAAGCAGGTGCCGACCTTCGGCTCCGGCGATACCGTCAGCGTCAACGTGCGCGTGATAGAGGGCAACCGTGAGCGCCTGCAGGCGTTCGAGGGTGTGGTCATCGGCAAGCGCAACCGGGGCCTGAACTCCTCGTTCACGGTGCGCAAGACCACGCACGGCGAGGGAGTCGAGCGGGTGTTCCAGACCTACAGTCCGCAGATCGCCTCGATTGACGTCAAGCGTCGCGGTGACGTGCACCAGGCCAAGCTGTACTACCTGCGGGGCCTGACCGGCAAGGCGGCGCGCATCCGGGAAAAGCTCGCGAAGAAGTGAGCGGCCGCATGCTTGCGTTAGTCGCGGCGGTCCGCCGGACCGCTCGCGGCGCGTGCATGCCCAATGGGACCCGGTGGTTAAACGGGCGGAGCGCCATGGCGCTTCGCCCGTTTTGCGTTCTACTCCTGGGACTACTGGCTGCCGGGGCGGTATCCGCTGCGCCCGAAACGGCCGCCACGGAGGTGGGCGAGGTGCGTGCCATGGCCCGCGCCGGTGCGCCCGGACTCGCCCTGTCGCTGCTCGAGGACGCCCAGCCGCAGGCGGCGGAAGACCCCGACGGATGGGCCCGCTGGGAACGCGCGCGCATCACGATTCTTGCGCGCAATGGCGGCTACCGGCGCGCGCTCGAGCGGCTGGACCAGCTACCCGCGGGTGTGTCGGGTGGTTTTGCGCGCTGGACGCTCGAACGCCGCGCCGTATTCCATCTGGAGTTGGGTGAGGCCGCGTCCGCGGGGCGCCTGCTGCGAACGTTACTCTGGGCGCAGCGCGACGCCTCCGAAGAGGATATCGAGGCCTGGCGCCGGTTGGTCATCCGCGCCCACCTGGTCGCCGACCGCGTCGGTGACGCGGTCGTTGCCTTGCGCCGTTTCGATCAAGACTACGACGATGGCTCGGCCGAGTGGGCGGCCCTGCGCACGCGCGTGCTCCTGCGCGCCGAGCGCGCGGGTGAGGCCGCGGCACGCCTGCCCGCAGAACCGGAGGGGGAGGTCGCCGCGCTGGCGACGCTCGCCCAAGCCCGTGCCGGACGGCTTGGTTACACCGAGACCTACCGCCGCAGCGCAGAGGCCGCACAGGCCGAGGGAAACTCGGCCGAGAACGCCGCGCGCTGGTGGTTCGTAGCCGCGGACGCGGCCCTGCGCCACGATGATCGGGGCCGACGTGCACTGGCCCTTGAGCGGGCGCTTGACCACGTACAGGCGCTACCGGCCGGGGACACGCTTTTCGCCGTCGACGGTACTGACCTGTGGGACGCCTGGCTCGCATTCGGCCGCCGGGTGGGCAACGACGAGCAGCTGCTGATCGGCGACGACGACGCCTGGTTTGCGGCTGCCGAGTCCGGCATGCCGCAATCACCGGTGCGCGCGCGCGCGCTACTGGCGGTGATCGCGCAGCAGGGTGGCGCCGAGGCTCGCGAGCGCGCTCACCGCGCGCTGCTGGATCAGCTCGAGGAGCACGGACCGGGCCTGCCTGTGGCGCGACGCGCCTACCTGGATGCGCCGCGCTACTTCGCCGACACGGCCGCGGTCCCCGACGTTGTGCGCTATCGGCTGGTGGACGACGCTTTGGCGGCCGGAGATCTGGAACTGGCGAGCCGGCTGCTGTCCAGTCTGTCGAGTGCGCCCCCCGGTGTCGAGCCGTTCTCCTGGTCCCTGATGCGCGCGCGTGTTCTGGTGCGGGGCGAGCGCTATGGCGAGGGGGCAGGCGCCGTGGCCGAGATCATCGCGGCGCAGCCGGGGCTGAACGGAGAGCGTCTGGACCGCCTCTTGCAGGTGATCTTCGACCTGCAGGGCGCGGGCGAACACCAGCGCTCGCTGGCGCTCCTGGAGCGGGCCATGCATCCGGAATTGCCGGTGCAGCGCCGGCGCGAACTGCTCTACTGGCAGGCCGAATCCTACGAGGGGCTTGAGCAATACCGCCGCTCGGCAGAGGTGTACATGCGTTCGGCACTGCTGACGACCGATCCGGAGCACATCCCAGGCGCCGACCCCTGGGGGCAGACGGCGCGCTACCAGGCTGCGGGGATGCTAGCCCGCGCTGGTCTGGTGGGGGATGCGCGCCGCATCTACCAGGATCTGTTGCGTACGACGCAGGACTCCGAACGTCGTTCCACGCTGCGCCATCGGCTCCGGCAGTTGCCCACGGAGGGCGAGGCGCCGCATGATCTGGCCGCTCGGGCCGGCGCGAACACCCCATGAGCGCCGTACGGGGCGGGGCGGCCTGGACCAGTCCCTGTGGTCGCGTGGCCATCGAGGTCGCCGATGATTACGTCGTCAGCCTCGACTGGACGCAGCCGGGACCGGCACGGGCGCCGGACCATGCGCTCGCCGCCGAGGCCCTGCGTCAGGTCATGGCCTGGTTCGACGATCCCGGTCGCGGCTTCGACCTGCCGCTCGCGCCGGCCTCGACGCGGTTCCGCGCGCGCGTGCGTACGGCCCTGCAGGCAATCGAGCCCGGGACGACGCGTACCTATGGCGCGCTGGCCCGCGAGCTTGGCACGGCCGCGCGTGCGGTCGGCGGAGCCTGCCGGTCCAATCCGATCTCCCTGATCGTTCCCTGTCATCGCGTTGTCGCCCAGGGCGGTATCGGGGGCTATGCAGGCACCTGGGGATCCGGCGCGCAGATCGACCGCAAGAGCCAGCTGCTGGTGCTTGAACGCGACCGGTACTAATACGGCTCGTAGTGGGTTGAAATTTGCTGCCGCGCCCCCAGTTGGTGGCTGTCCGAGTCTTCCGTCATCGAGCGTGCACCCGCCTGCGCGCAGGTCAAGCGGACAGGCTCCAGCAAGCCAACAGCACACAACCGAGGGGAAGCCGACGGATGTCGACCGAGGAAGCGCACACCGAAACCCATCAATTCCAGGCCGAGGTGAACCAGCTGCTCAAGTTGGTGATCCACTCGCTGTACTCCAACCGCGACATCTTCCTGCGCGAGCTGATCTCGAACGCGTCCGACGCCTGCGACAAGCTGCGCTTCGAGGCGCTGACGAATGACGATCTGGCGTCCCTGGCCTCGGATCTGCATATCGATATCGACTACGATGCAGACGCCCGCACGGTCACTGTGCGCGATAACGGCATCGGCATGACCCGCGACGAGGTCATCAGCAACATTGGCACCATCGCCAAGTCGGGCACCCAACAGTTCCTCGATCAACTCACCGGCGACCAGAAGAAGGACGCCGAGTTGATCGGTCAGTTCGGTGTCGGCTTCTATTCGGCGTTCGTGGTCGCCGACCGTGTGGATCTGGTCACGCGCCATGCAGCGCAACTCGGCGATACGGCCATCCGCTGGTCGTCCGACGGCAGCGGCACGTTCACGCTCGAGACGACCACGCGCGAGGCGCCCGGCACGGACGTCGTGTTGCACCTGAACGAAGACTGCGCCGAATTCTCCGATCCGATGCGGTTGCGCTCGATCATTCACCGATACTCGGAGCACATCGCGTTTCCCATTCGCATGCCGAAGACGGATGAAGAAGGCAACCGGACGGACGAATTCGAGGTGGCCAATCGCGCGTCGGCACTATGGAAGCGTCCGAAGAAGGAGATCTCGGACGACGAGTACCGCGAGTTCTACAAGCACATCGCGCACGACTTCGAGGATCCTGCTCTCTGGACGCACAATCACGTCGAGGGCAAGTACGAATACACTACGCTGTTCTATATCCCGCAGCGCGCCCCGTTCGATCTGTGGGAGCGCGAGCGTCCGATGCAGGGCATCAAGCTCTACGTCCAGCGGGTGTTCATCCTGGATGACGCCGAGCACCTGATGCCGCGCTATCTGCGTTTCGTGCGCGGTCTGGTCGACTCCAACGATCTGCCGTTGAACGTCTCGCGTGAGATTTTGCAGTCGAACCGCGTGGTCGATCACATCCGCAACGCCTCGGTGAAAAAGGTGCTCGATCTGCTCGAGGACACGGCCAAGAACGACCCGGAAACCTACGCCAATCTGTGGGGCGAATTTGGCCAGGTGCTCAAGGAGGGGCCGGTCGAGGACTTTGGTAACCGCGAGCGCCTGCTGGGCCTCATGCGCTTTGCCTCCACGCACAACGACACCCCCGAGCAGACCGTCAGCCTGGACGACTACATCGCCCGTATGCAGGAGGGCCAGGAGAAGATCTGGTACGTCACCGCCGAGAGCTTCGCGGCGGCGCAGAAGAGCCCGCATCTCGAGGTCTTCCGCAAGCAGGGCATCGAGGTGCTGCTACTGCACGAGCGGATCGACGAGTGGATGATGGCGCAGCTGTCCGAGTACCAGGACAAGGCCTTCGCCTCCGTGGCCAAAGGCGAGCTGGACTTCGAGCCGGAGTCGGACGAGTCCCAGGATGAGAGCGCCGCGACCGGTCTGGCCGGGCGCATCCGTGAGGCCCTGAGTGACAAGGTGGCCGATGTGCGCGTCTCGCGCCGCCTGACCTCTTCGCCGGCCTGTCTCGTGCTCGGCGAGCACGATCTCGCGTTGCACATGCAGCACCTGCTCAAGCAGGCGGGCCATCATGTGCCCGAGAGCGCCCCGACCCTGGAGATCAACCCGGGCCATCCGCTGCTCACGCGCATGGAATCACTGGCGGACGAGGGACGCTTCCACGAGTGGAGCGAACTGCTGTTCGACCAGGCCGTGCTGGCCGAGGGCGGTCAGCTGAACGATCCGGCGGCTTTCGTTTCGCGTCTCAACGAATTGTTGGTCGACCTGCCGGCCGGAAGCGGTGGGCAGGACAGCACCGACGAGCAGCAGGCCTCCGCCTGAGTCGACGGGCCGGGCACCGCGCGTGCCCGGCCCGCTTGCCGCATCATCTCACCGGTTGCCAGCGGTCGGGCATCTGCAGATAGAAGCCGCGCTCGGCGAAGCTATCCAGCACGTTCTGCCCGTCCGTCTTGGCCAGCTGCCGATCGGGCGTAAGCTCGATCTCCATGGAGAAATCGAGCCGCCCCAGGTGCTCGCGCAGGTCCGCCGGTAGCTCCTCGAAGTCATCCGCCCGCGGCACGAACACGTAGGTATCGGCGTGCCGGGCGCTACGGTAAACGAAACACTGCATCGGGGACCTCCGGCGTACGTGGCGTGTCCGGCGATTATAGAGAACATTCGCTCAGTCAAAAGGCTTACAACGCTGCCTGTTCTGGGGTAAAGAACCATCACAGATAAACACAGATGAACGCAGATTAGTTCTACGATTGAATTCGTGCAGCGAGATTACTCCTCGTATTACTGATCTGTGTACATCCGTGTTCATCTGTGATGTAAAGAGAGCACGGCAAGGGAGCGCCTCCGTGGTGCGCGCTTGAGGATGCTGACGAGAACAGCTCATGCGAATCTCGGCGATCGTACCGGCGTTGAACGAGGGGGTGGGGATCGCGGCGACGCTGCGCGCGCTCGCGCCCGTGCGCGAGAATGGCGGCGAGATCGTCGTGGTCGACGGTGGCAGTGACGACGACACGGTCGCACTGGCCAAACCGCTCTCCGATCGCGTGATCCATGCCCCGCGCGGGCGGGCGCGGCAGATGAACGCAGGCGCAGCGGCCGCGTGCGGCGATGTCCTGTGGTTCGTTCATGCCGACACAATCGCGGCCGCTCATGTGGTTGATACGCTGCGAGCAGCGCTTGCTTCGAGTTCACGCGAATGGGGTCGCTTCGATGTACGCCTGGCGGGAACGCATCCGGCGCTTCGGCTTGTCGCGTGGTCGATGAATCTGCGCTCGCGCCTCAGCGGGATCGCGACCGGCGATCAAGGCATCTTCGTATCCCGCGACGCATTCGACGCAGTCGGTGGCTTTCCCGAAATCCCGCTGATGGAGGACATCGCGCTGTCGCGGGCGTTACGTCGCCGAGGGCGCCCGTTGTGCCTGCGTGCAGCACTCACGACGTCCGGGCGGCGCTGGCAGGATCACGGTATTGCGCGCACGGTCTTGCTGATGTGGCGCCTGCGCTTCGCCTATTGGCGTGGCGCCGACCCCGCTGTACTGGCGCGGCGCTATCGGGGCGGGGCGAGCGGAACCACAGATGAACACAGATGAACACGGATGAATACGGACAAAGCCGTCTCAAGTCATCCGCGTGTATCCGTGTTCATCCATGGTTCCATTACACTGACTGACCTTCACCTCCCGAATGGCAACATCGTCCATGGCCCGCTCGTACCAGAATCTCGATACTGACCATTCGCAGCCGCCGGCCGTCCGTTCGCTGCGTGAACTTGTCGAGTGGGCCGAGGCGCGGCTCGCGGCCGCACCGCTGACTTATGGTCACGGTACGGATAATCCGCGCGACGAGGCCGTATGGTTGGCCGCCTCGGCCGCGGGGCTCTCGCCGGTCGATCCCGATCTCGATCCGGACTATCCGGTCTCGGCAGAGGCGACGCAACGCGCGGCACGGCTCGTTGAGCGTCGTATCGTCGAGCAGGACCCGGTAGCCTATCTGACCGGCCGCGCCTGGTTCGCCGGGCTCGAGTTCCAAGTCGACGCGCGTGCCTTGGTGCCGCGTTCGCCGCTGGCCGAGCCCATCGCGGAGCGCTTCGCGCCCTGGGTGGGCGAGCGCTCGGTGGAGCGGATCCTGGATATCGGCACGGGCTGCGGCTGCATCGCGATCGCCTGCGCCTACGCCTTTCCCGAGGCCCGAGTGCATGCCAGTGACAGCGATACGGACGCATTGGCCCTGGCGGCGGAAAACGTACGTCGCCATGGTTTGGCTGAGCGGGTCGAGCTGTTCGAGGCGGACGTGTTCGAGGGGCTGCCGCCCGGGCGCTATGACCTGATCGTCTCCAATCCCCCGTACGTGGACGAGGACGCCATGGCGACACTACCCGCGGAATATCGGCGCGAGCCGGCGCACGCCCTGGCGGCGGGCCCGAAAGGACTCGACGTCGTGGATCGCATTGTCTCGGGTGCTGCCGAACGGCTGCGCACTGATGGCGTGCTGGTCGTGGAGGTCGGTCGCGCTGCGGCGGAGCTCCAACGGCGCGAGCCGCAGCGGCACTGGCTATGGCTCGACTTCGCCCACGGCGGCGAAGGGGTATTTCTGCTCACCGCCGACCAGGTCGCGCCATAGCGGGCTCGCTCGATGATCGATCTCCGGCTGTTGATCTTCGCGCGGGCGCCGGTGCCCGGGGCGACCAAGACGCGCCTGATCCCGGCGCTTGGCGCGGATGGTGCGGCGCGGCTACATGCGGCACTGGTTCGTCATGCGCTCACCACCGCGACGGCGGCGGCCCCCCGCGCGCTGCAGCTTTGGGTGACCGGCGATGATCCGGACGGGTTGCTTGCCGCCTTGGCGTCCGAGCACGGCGCGGCACTGCACGAGCAATCGGGGGGGGATCTCGGTGCACGCATGGCACACGCGCTGTCCGCGGCGACCGCCGACGGCGTCCCGGCGATAATTCTGGGCAGCGACTGTCCCTGGATCACGGCGTCGGTGATCCGCGAGTCGGCCGCGCTGCTGGGTGCGGCGGATGCGGTGCTTGGGCCCGCGGATGATGGTGGTTACGTGCTACTCGGCCTACATCGGGTCGTGGCGTCGCTGTTCGAGGGGGTCGAATGGGGGCGCGGGAATGTGTTGGAGGCGACTCGCGAACGCCTGGGCGCGCTCGACTGGCGCTGGCGTGAGCTGCCCGCGCGGCCGGACGTGGATCGCCCGGAGGATCTCGCTGCGCTGGCGAGGCTCGGCCAGCCCTGGGCGCGCCTCGCGGGGGTCGAGCCCTCCTAGTGGGCCATGCGGGTATGTCGGTAACGCTCTGCGGCGCTGTGCGTGCTCGCCGCGCCTTGTGCTGAAGCGCCATGTCCGCTCAGAGCGTTCGCTCGTCGCCGAACTGACCGAGGGTCTCGCCGACGTACACGCGACTCCCATCGGCGCGCTCCGCCCAGTCTAGCCCCGGCGGCGCCAGCACGATGACCGTTGACCCCATGTTGAAACGGCCCATCTCCGCGCCGCGCTCGAGTACGGGCCCCTCGGCATCGTAATCCCAACGCTGCACCCGCCGTCCCCGGGGAGGCGTGACCAGCCCTGCCCAGGTGGTCTCGATGGCGGCCACGTTGATGGCGCCGACGAGTACCAGCCCGAGCGGTCCGGCATCGGTCTCGAAGAAGGCGCAGACGCGCTCGTTGCGCGCGAACAGGCCGTCGATCACGGCCACCGTCCAGGGCGCGACCGAGTAAAGCCGGCCCGGGACATGGGCCATGTGGGTGAGCCGGCCGCGCAGGGGCATGTGGATGCGGTGGTAATCGCCCGGCGCCAGATACAGTGTCGCGAAGCTGCCTTCGGCGAAGCGCGTTGCGTCCTCGCCGCCGAGCAGCGCGCGCAGTGAGTAATCGATGCCCTTGGCCTGGAGCAGACGACCGTCGGCGATGGCGCCGTGCGCCGAGAGACGGCCATCGACTGGGCTGATGAGTGTGCGCTCGTCGCCGGTCAGTGGGCGGGCGTCCGCGCGCAACGCACGGGTGAAGAACTCGTTGAAGCTGGCATAGGAGCGCGGATCGGACTCAGCCGCCTCGCTCATGTCGACGCCGAAGCGGCGGATGAACCAGCGCACGATCGGGTCCTTGGCCCGGCTGCGCACGCGGGTGAGGGCGTAGAGCAGCCGCGAGATGGCGTGCTGTGGCAGCACCCAGAGCAGGGCGCAGCGGATCCGGTCGGCGAGACCGCCGGCAGCGCCGGTACCGGACGCAACGGCGGAATCGCGGCTGGGCGTGCTCACCGCAGCAGCTCGCTGCGGTCGATGACCTGTAGCACTACGTCGAGCGTGCCGGTGTCCGTCTGCAGCGTCACATTCATCGCGTCGCCAGGCTCGGGCTTGTCCGCTGGTTCGAAAAGCATCAGGTGCAGCCCGCCGGGCTCGAACGCGGCCTGCTCGCCCGGATCCACGGTCAGCTCCGGGACCGGCTCCATGCGCGACTGGCCGTCCTCTTCAATTGACCGATGCACGGACACACGTGCGAAATCCGCGCTGGTCGCGCTGGTCGCGCCGGTGACCGTGACCGGCCGATCGCCCTTGTTCGTGAGCGTGAGATAACCCGCCATCATGCTCGTGCCGGGCAGCGGCGGCGGCGTGCGCGCGTCGCTGACCCGCAGCTCGCCGGCCAGCGCAGGCAGGGTCGCGAGGAGTAACAGGGGCGCGCCGAGGGCTCGTCTCATGCGGCCGGTTCCAGGTTGGCGATCAGGGTTCGCAGGTCGCGTGCCAGAGTGTCCGGGCCGAATGGCGGCGAGAACACGGCTCGCAGGCGGCCTTGGGGATCGAGCAGGAAGATCTGCGAGGGGTGCTCCACCCCGTATTGCTCGTCGGCGGCAGCGTCCGGGACCTCGAAGTCGACCCGCAGGCGATCGGCCAGCGTGCGCAGCGCCGCCATTTCGCCGGACGCGCCGAGAAACTCCGGGTCGAAGCGCGCCGCATAGGCCCCGGCATCGGCGGGCGTATCCCGCCGCGGGTCCACGGAGACGAAGGCCACTTTAGGCCTAGGCTCCTCGCTGCTCCACTTGTCCATCGTGGCGGCCAGCGTCTGCAGCGTGAGCGGGCACACATCCGGACAGTGGGTAAAGCCCAGGAATAGCACGCTCCAGCCACCGCCCAGCGCTTCGCGCATGGGCTCGCCTTGTGCGGTGTGGACGGCGGTATTGGGCAGGCGGGCGTAATCGCGCGGAAGCACGGTAGCGTCCACCGTGCGTTGCAGCTCGGCGCGGCGCTCCTCGGGTGTGGGGGCGAGCCAGTGTATCCCGGCCCACAGGCCAACGCCGGCCGCGGCGATAAAGACCATGGAGGCGAGTAGCAGGCCAGAGCGCGCGGGCATGGGCAATCAATCGGAGGCGCAATCCGTGGGCAACGGCCCATGCGCCACCTGCAGAAAAATGGCGTCCCCAGGGGGACTTGAACCCCCGTTACCGCCGTGAAAGGGCGGTGTCCTAACCGCTAGACGATGGGGACGAAACAGCCGCTTGGCCGCGCGGTCGCGACGGCCAAGCGCGGCGAAATGTACGCAACCGGGCGGCGAGTGTCAACGCGGCCTCAGCCGGTGCCGGCTTCGCGCGCGCCGTCCGGATCGATCAACGCCTCTTCCTTGACCAGGGCAAAATCGTAGGCGTAGCGAATGTGTTCGTCGACGTATCGGCCCATGGCGTCGGACGCGCATAGCTGTTCGTAAATCTCGGACGGCACGGGCGCGTACACGGTCCGGAGGCCGGGCAGCGAATCATAGAAGTGGATCACCAGTTGCTGGCTGTCGGCGTTGTACCCCAGGCGCCGGATGCTCTGCGACTCGACCGGCTGCATGCGCACGCAGACGTGGTCAGGCTTGCGGTGCGGTTGGTGGACGATCGGGCTGTGCATGGTCACTCCCCGATGGCGACGCGCGAAGCGGAAGCGTCGTGTCCCGATAGTGTGGACGGGGGCGGTGTCGGGATCTTTCTCGCGCCGGCAGGGCGCGCCGCCGCGAGCTGCGCACCGCCTGGAGCGATTATATCAACGCGCCGGGCGGTCTTCTACTGGATCCCGTCCGAGGTGGGGCGTTGGGTATCTGGTAGAATTCGCCAACCCTGTGGCGGTGCATTGTGATTTGAGTCCCGACCAATATTGCCAGCAGAAGGCCGCCGCGAGCGGGTCGAGCTTCTACTACAGCTTCATGTTCCTGCCGGAGGAGCGCAGGCGCGCGATCACCGCGCTGTACGCCTTCTGCCGCGAGGTCGACGACGCGGTTGATGAGGTCTCCGAGCCCGATGCCGCCCGAATGAAGCTCAACTGGTGGCGCGCGGAGCTCGAGCGGCTTTACTCCGGCAGTCCGGACCATCCGGTCGCGCGCGCCCTCGCTCCCGCCGTGGAGCGCCATGAACTGCCGCGCGAGCACTTCGAGGCGCTGATCGCCGGCATGGAGATGGACCTCGACCATCGTGGGTTCGCGACCTTCGACGAACTCGCCGCCTACTGCTATCACGCCGCCTCGGTCGTGGGCCTGCTGTCGGCCGAAATCTTTGGCTACGAGCACGCCGAGACCCGCGCCTACGCCCACGACCTCGGCCTTGCCTTTCAGCTGACCAACATAATCCGCGACGTCCGCGAGGACGCGATGCGCGGCCGCATCTACATCCCCGCCGAGGATCTCGAGGCCCATGGCGTGCAGCCCGGCGAGCTGGCGCAGCCATCGACGCCCGAGCACGTGCGTGCATTGCTCAAGGTGCAGACCGAGCGGGCGCGGGGATACTACGAGCGTGCCCTGGCGCAGCTGCCCGATCGCGACCGCCATGCCCAGCGTAGTGGCCTGATCATGGCGCAAATTTACATGACGCTACTCGACGAGATCGCGCGCGACGGCTACCGCGTGCTCGAACATCGCGTGGCGCTCACGCCCGTGCGCAAGCTCTGGATCGCCTGGCGCACGGCCCGTGCCGAGGAACGCCACCGCCGGCGTCTCGCGCGTGCGCATTGATGCCCGCCGCATGAGAGCTCTCAAGTGAGCCGGCACTCCGTCGCCGTCGTCGGCGCGGGTTGGGCGGGACTGGCCGCGGCGGTTGACCTCGTCAGCCGCGACTTTGACGTCACCGTGCTCGAAGCCGCCGCGGAACCGGGTGGGCGCGCGCGTGCGCTCGACTTCGACGGGAATACGCTCGACAACGGGCAACATCTGCTGCTCGGGGCGTATGGCGAGACCCTGAAGAAGATGCGTCAGGTCGGCGCCGCACCCCAACGACTGCTCGAGCGCCGCCCGTTGAGCTGGGTGGTCGAGGGGCCGGACGAGCGGTTCGAGTTGAACTTGCCGCGGGCGCCGGCGCCGGTGGCCGTGCCCTGGGGTTTTCTGCGCGCCCGCGATTTCAGCCTACGCGACCGCCTGCGGGCCCTGGCCAGCGTGCCGCGTCTGCGGGCGCCGCCGCGCCGGGACTGCGATGTGGCCACCTGGCTCGACCGCTGCGGGCAGCCGGCCGCCGTACAGCGCGCGCTCTGGGCCCCACTATGCCTGGCGGCGCTCAATGCCCCCCCGGAACGAGCCTCGGCCCGGGTGCTGGCACGGGTATTGGACGAGGCCTTCCGCCGCTATGGCGCGGCTGACCTGCTGCTGCCGCGGGTGGACCTCGGCGGCCTGTTTCCGCGCCCGGCGCGCGATTGGCTCGCGCGCCACGGCGCGCAGCTGCAATTCACCACGCGCGTCCGCTCGCTCGAGCCGCAGGGGCGCGGCTGGCGCGTGAACGCGGGCGATGCGACGCGCGATGTCGATCACGTCGTGCTCGCCACCGGCGCGCGGGCCACGGCGCGTCTATTGCCGGATGACCCGGGCAGCCGGGCGTTGGCCGAGCGCCTGCAGGCCCTCGGTCATGCGCCGATCACGACGGTGTATCTACGCTATCCGCCGGACGTGTCGCTGCCCGTGCCGATGGTCGGTCGGCTCGACGGCCCTGGCCAATGGATCTTCGACCGGCGTCTAACCGGTCAGGATGGGGTGATGGCGGTGGTCATCAGCGGCGACGGTGAGCACATGCAGTGGCCGCGAGAGCGGGTCGCGGACGCGGTGCAGGCCCAGCTCGCCGCGGCCTATCCGCACTGGCCGGCGCCGCGGGCGCGGGCCGTCGTGCGGGAAAAGCGCGCCACCTTCGATTGCGTGCCGGGCTGTGACCAACACCGTGTCCACACCCGCGGCCCCTGCGCCGGGCTGTGGTTCGCCGGCGATCACGTGGCCACGGGCCTGCCGGCGACGATCGAGGGCGCGGTGCGGGCCGGGGTGCAGTGCGCCCGCGAGCTGGCGATGGAGGCCGCACCATTGAAAAACCGGGAGTTGTTCAATGAGTGACGCTGCCGCGCCCGATCTCGACGGGCGGGTCGTGCTGATCACCGGCGCCGGCGATGGCCTCGGTGCCGCCCTGGGGCGCGCCTGCGCCGCCGCCGGCGCCGAGGTCGTGCTGCTGGGGCGCACGGTGCGCAAGCTCGAGGCGGTCTACGACGCCATCGTCGCCGCCGGCGGCCCTGAGCCGTCGATCTACCCGCTCGATCTCGAAGGCGCCACGCCGGAAGACTACGCCGAACTCGCCGAACGCATCGGTGAGTCGCTGGGCCGGCTCGATGCGCTGGTCCACAACGCCGCCATGCTCGGCGCGCAGACGCCGATCGAGCATTATCCGCCGCTGGAATGGGCGCGCGTGCTACAGGTGAACCTGAATGCTCCCATGCTGCTCACGCAGGTTTGTCTGCCGCTGCTTCGGGCAAGCGGACGGGGATCCGTCGTGTTCGTCGGGGACGAGCGGCGTAGCGCCTATTGGGGCGCGTATGGCGTGTCGAAGGCGGCCGTGAGTGGGCTGGCCGATATGCTTGCCGATGAGTTGGACAATGATCCGGATCTTGCCGTGCATCAGGTCCGCCCTGGTCCCATGCAGACTGGATTCCGCACGCGCGCCTTCCCGGGGGCGCTGCGGTCCGAAGCGCCGCCGCCGGAAGAGGCGCTCGGACCGCTACTGGCGGCCATCGCCGGGCGCCGTTGAGGCGCGGAGCAGCGGATCCTGGGTGTCGTAGGTTGGGCTTCAGATACTGTGGCGCCTTCGCAGCAGACGCACGAGTATTGTCGCAGTCTCTTCAGTTCGACCGGCGCCCGGCATGCCCGGTTTCGGTCGGGCTCAAGCCCGACCTACAGCGGCATAGTTTCGTCTGCGAGATTGCTGGCACGGGGTTATTCGCAGAGCTGTTCTCGGTCCCCGGTACCGGGTCGACTCCCCCCGTATGGAACGGGTGGCAGCGCCCGATGCGGCGCAGGGCGAGCCAACCGCCGCGCCATGTGCCATGTGCCCGCAGCGCCTCGGTCGCATACGCCGAGCAGCTGGGATAAAAGCGGCAATGCGGCGCCAGAAAGGGGCTGATATAGCGGCTGTAGCCGCGTAGCAGCGCGATCAGCAGCCGGTTCATGCGCCGCTCCCCGCGGCCATGCGGGCGCCTTGGGGATCGCGCCGCCAGATCGTGCCTTCGGGACCGTCCTCCAACGCGATGCCCCGCGCCGCGAGCTCGTCGCGGATCTCGTCGGCGCGCGCGAAGTTCCGCGCCCGGCGCGCCTCACTGCGTTCCGTGATGAGCCGCTCGATCTCCGCCTCGCCGGGCCCGTCAGCGGTTGCCGCGCCACGGAACCAGGCGACGGGATCCGTACCGAGCAGGCCGAGCGCGTGGCCTGCACCGAGCAACTCGTTCTTCAGGCGTCGCCGCTCAGCCGGCTCGCTCGCCTTGTTGAGGGCGGTCGCGGTCTCGTGGAGATGGCGCAGGGCCAGCGGTGTGTTGAGATCGTCGCACAGGGACTCGCGGGTGGTCTGCGGCACCGCCGGCTCGGCATCGGCCTCGACGTCGCCGGCGCTGCGCAGCGCCTGGTAGAGCCGGTCGACCGCGGCCCGTGCCTGCTCGATCCCTTCGCGCGACCAGTCCAGCGGCTGGCGATAGTGTCCCGCCAGCAGCGCAAAGCGAATGACCTCGCCCGGATACTTCGCCAGCAGGTCGCGCAGGGTAAAGAAGTTGCCCTCCGACTTGGACATCTTCTCGCCCTCGATCGTGATGTAGCCGTTGTGCAGCCAGTAGCGGGCGAGGTCGGCTCCGCCATGGGCACAGCGGCTCTGGGCAATTTCGTTCTCGTGGTGCGGGAAAATGAGGTCCTGGCCCCCGCCGTGGATGTCGATGGTCTCGCCCAGGTGGCTCTCGGCCATGACCGAGCACTCCAGGTGCCAGCCGGGCCGGCCGCGGCCCCAGGGGCTTTCCCAGCCGGGCAGGTCGTCGCTGGAAGGCTTCCAGAGCACGAAGTCGGCCGGGTCGCGCTTGTAGGGCGCGATCTCCACGCGAGCCCCGGCGATCATGTCCTCACGCTGGCGCCCGGAGAGTTGGCCGTAGTCGTCCATCGACTGGACGTGGAACAGCACGTGGCCCTCGGCCTCGTAGGCATGGCTGGAGGCAATCAGCGATTCGATCATGCGAATCATCGGTTCGATGTGCTCGGTCGCGCGCGGCTCGACGGTCGGCGGCAGTGTACCGAGGGCGGCGACGTCCTCGTGGAACGCCTGCGCGTAGCGGGCGGCCAGCGCGCCGATTGGTTCGTTGCCTTCCTTCGCCGCCGCGTTGATCTTGTCGTCGACGTCGGTGATGTTGCGCGCGTAGACGACGTTCGGATACAGCGTGCGCAGCAGGCGGAACAGCACATCGAACACGACTACCGGTCGCGCGTTGCCGATGTGGACCAGGTTGTAGACGGTCGGCCCGCAGACGTACATCGTCACTCGCTCGGGATCGCGCGGGACGAAGATCTCCCTCTGGCGGGTCAGGGTGTTGTGTAGCGTCAGGCTCATGGGGTTCCGTTCACCGGTCCAGGCGTGCCGGCCGTGCGGTACGCGGGCTGCTCCGGAAGGCTAGCGAGTGGAAGTCGATCCGTACAGATCGTCGGGCGCGATCAGCGGGTCGCTGGCGATCTCGACCTCGTGACCGCGCACACGATGGTAGAAGCAACTGCGCCGCCCCGTGTGGCAAGCCGGGCCGGTCTGGTTGACCTGTAGCAGCAGCGTGTCGCCGTCGCAATCGATGGCCAGTTCGATCAGCCGCTGTGTCTGACCGGAGGACTCGCCCTTGCGCCAGAGCACGCCGCGCGAGCGCGACCAGTAGACCACCTGGCCGCTCGCCAGGGTCTCCTCAAGGGCCTCGGCGTTCATCCACGCCATCATCAGCACCTCGCCGGTGTCGTGCTGCTGCGCGATGGCCGGGACCAGGCCCTCGGGGGTGAGGCGCAGGGCCGCACGGATTTCCGGCCACGGGTGCCGTGTGCCGGCGGGCTCACGCTCCGTATCTTTCAGCGATTTCATGCGCGCATGGTACCGCGTGAACGCCGCTGGGTTCTATTCGGCCGACGCGCGTGCGGGCTCGGGCATGTCGCCGACCAGATAGGTGGGGTCGAGACGGCGGCTGAAGAGATTGATGCGCCAGTCCAGATGGGCGCCGGTCGAGCGTCCGGTCGAGCCGACCTCGCCGAGCCGGTCGCCTTGCGCCACTTCGTCGCCGACCTCGACGTCGAGCTTGCTCATGTGCAGAAAGGCCGACGAGAGTCCGTGGCCGTGGTCCAGCAGGAGCGTACCCCCCGAAAAGTACATGTCGGGATGCGCCAGGGTCACCACGCCGCCGGCCGGTGCGCGCACCACGGTCCCTGCCGGTGCGGCGATGTCGATGCCGTAGTGCGGTCGGCGCGGCTCACCGTTGTAAAAGCGCTGGCTGCCATACTCGCCCGTGATCGGTCCCTCAATCGGCCACTGGAATTCCGCGAGGAAATCGGTGCGGGGATCGTCAGTGCGCCGCGCTTTGCCGACTTGCCGGGCCTCTTCGCGGATGCGGTCCCAGACGGATTCCGGGGGCGTGACCTTGTCGCGCTCGACGCCCTCGATGCGCTGGATGTGGTAGTCGCGCGGGGAGACGGTGAGTTCGCGCTCGCGCCGGGTGCCGTCGGGTGCCTCGGCCACCAGGGTGGCGGTCTTTTCGGCGTCGCGGCCGAAGCCGATCAGGAACACGCCCTCGGTCGATACGCGGACTGGATCGCCCTGGAACTGCACGCGCGCCTTCGGGTCGGTGTGGCCGACGACGAGGGCCCCCTGTTCGAACGCGCCGTCGAGTTCGAGCGGGACCTCCGAGGCGTGCAAGGGCGCCGCGGTGAGGGCGAGCAGCAGCGTCACCGCCAGGCTTCGGCGCAAGCGTGAGCGCGACATCGTACGACCTCCCCCGGTCTCGTTGGGCCAACGCGGCTTCATGGCGCCGGCCAGTTTGTCTGATTCGGGCGCGCGTCAGCGCACGAACGCCACTCGCTGGCCGGGAATCTTCCCGGTCAGGGCGCCATCCTGCCAAACGATCTCGCCGCAAACGACGGTCGCCGTCACACTCCCGTGCAACCGGCGTCCGGCGAAGGGCGTCCAGCCGCACTTGGATAGCGCGGCCGCGTCGCGCACATCGGTCGGCGTGTCCGGGTCGGCCAGCACCAGATCGGCCCAATAGCCCTCGCGGATGAAGCCGCGCTCGGCCACGTCGAAACGCCGCGCCGGGTTATGGCACGCCTTCTCGACCACCTGGGCGATGTCCAGCTCGCCCTGATGCACCAACTCGAGTAGCGCCGGTAGCGAGTCCTGTACCAGCGGCAAGCCGGCCGGCGCCTGCAGATAGGGCACATCCTTCTCGGCGGCGGTGTGCGGGGCGTGATCGGTGGCGATGATGTCGAGTCGATCGTCGCGCAGGCCGGCGAGCAGGGCGCGGCGGTCCGCGGCGCTCTTGATGGCGGGGTTGCACTTGATGCGGTTGCCCAGCGCCGCGTAATCCGCCTCATCGAATGACAGATGGTGGATGCAGACCTCGCAGGTAATGCGCTTGTCGGCGATCGGTCCCGGTTCGAACAGTGCCAGTTCGCGCGCCGTCGTCAGGTGCAGCACGTGCAGGTTCGTCCCGTGCTGGCGTGCCAGGTCGACCGCGAACGCACTTGAGGTCAGGCAGGCCTCGTGGCTGCGAATCTGCGGGTGGTGCCGTGGCTCGATGGCATCGCCGAGACGTTCGCGCAGCGCTTGGGCGTTCGCCTCGATGGTCGGCGTGTCCTCGCAATGGGTGACCACGGGCACGGTCGCGGTGCGGAAGATGCGTTCGAGGACATCCGGGTCGTCGACGAGCATGTTGCCGGTCGACGAGCCCATGAAGATCTTGATGCCGGGCGTCGTGCGCGGATCGAGCGCCTCGAGCGCCTTGCGGTTGTCGTGCGCCGCCCCAAAATAGAACGCGAAGTTGGCGCGCGCGCGGCCGGAGGCGCGCGCGTACTTGTCTTCCAGGGCCGCGGCGTCGAGCGTCGGCGGCTGGGTGTTGGGCATCTCGAAGAATGTGGTGATGCCGCCGGCGACGGCCGCCGCCGACTCGCTGGCGATATCGGCCTTGTGCTCGAGCCCCGGCTCGCGGAAGTGGACCTGATCGTCTATGAGTCCGGGCAGGAGCCAGCGGCCGTCCGCTTCGAGCACCTGCTCGGCCGGCCGCGAACTCAGGTCGCCGCCAATCGCCACGATGCGTCCGTCCCCGATCAGGACGTCGCCCTCCGTCACGCGGCCCTCGTTAACGATACGCGCATCGGTGATCAGTAGGCTGGACATGGGGCCTCCCGGGTACAAATGGGCCACAGTATAGCGGTGCGTTCGGCCTAGTGGGTCATGCGGGTATTTCGGTAACGCTCTGCGGCCATGACAACTCAGCACGGCGTGGTCGTGGCCTCCTCATGGGATCCGCCTTGCGCGTCGGCACGCCTTGAGCTGGCCCGCCATGGTCGTAAAGATTCCCGCATGGCCCACTAGCCGCGACACGGCGGATTGCGGGCAACGGGCCGTGCAAGGACAATAGCGTGCCTCGTACGCCCGGTGGCACTCTTGGCCGGGCCGCTGGCGGCACTTGCGCGAGGGTGTCGTAGCGAGGGAGGGGGCGGTCAACCTTCGGGGATGCGCGGCCGCGCGCGGCGTGAAGCCGCGCACGGGGCGTCACTGGCGGGCGTTATGGCGTCACGCCCGTGCAATCGTATAATACGCCGCTTTTTGGCGTTTGGACGGCGCGGCGGGGTGCTCTCACCCCGCGACAGCAGGAGATACAGATGTTCAGAAACAACGACACGATCGCTGGCTTCGACGACGAGCTCGCGGAATCGATCACCAACGAGCTTCGCCGTCAGGAAGAGCACATTGAGCTCATCGCGTCGGAGAACTATGCCAGTCCTCGCGTGCTGGAGGCCCAGGGTACCGTACTGACCAACAAATATGCTGAGGGCTATCCAGGGCGGCGCTACTACGGTGGCTGCGAGTTCGTCGACGTGGCGGAGCAGCTGGCTATCGACCGCGTCAAGGAGCTGTATGGCGCCGAATACGCCAACGTGCAGCCGCACTCGGGCTCGCAGGCGAATGCGGCCGTGTTCACGGCTCTGCTCGAGCCGCACGACACCATCCTGGGCATGAGCCTGGCCCACGGTGGCCACCTGACCCATGGCGCGAGCGTCAGCTTCTCGGGCAAGAACTACCACGCCGTGCAGTACGGCATCGACGACGCCAGCGGCGAGATCCGCTACGAAGAGGTCGCCGAGCTCGCGCGCGAGCACAAGCCGAAGATGATCATCGCCGGATTCTCGGCCTACTCGCGCGTGATCGATTGGCAGCGTTTCCGTGACATCGCCGACGAGGTCGGGGCCTATTTCATGGTCGACATGGCCCACGTCGCCGGCCTGATCGCCGCCGAGGAATATCCGAATCCGGTCCCGATCGCTGACGTGGTCACCTCGACCACGCACAAAACCCTGCGCGGCCCGCGCGGCGGCCTGATCCTCTCGAAGAGCCCGGAGTTGGGCAAGAAGTTCAGCTCCAGCGTGTTCCCGGGCATGCAGGGCGGTCCGCTGATGCACGTGATCGCGGCCAAGGCCGTGGCCTTCAAGGAGGCGCTACAGCCCGAGTTCCGCCAGTACCAGAAGCAGGTGCTCGCCAACGCGCGCACCATGGCCGAGGCGTTCAAGCAGCGCGGTCTCAAGGTGGTGTCCGGCGGTACCGACGATCACCTGTTCCTGATCGATCTGACGCCCAAGAACGTCACCGGCAAGGACGCCGACGCCGCGCTCGGCCGTGCCAACATCACGGTCAACAAGAACGCCGTGCCGAACGATCCGCAGCCGCCGATGGTGACCTCGGGGCTGCGCATCGGTACGCCGGCCGGTACCACGCGTGGCTTCGGCGAGAAGGAGTTCACCGACATCGCGCACTGGATCTGCGACGTCTGCGATGACATCAACAACGAGGCCGTCATCACCGAGGTGCGCGAGAAGGCGCTGGACCTGTGCAAGCGTTTCCCGGTCTACGGGAATTGACGAGGAGGCGATGACGGCCGCAAGCCGTCATCCGCCTGGGAGGCGAGCGCGGTACGCGAGGACAGGGCGGTCCTCGCGCCGTGCATGCATGCGTTGCGCGGGCGCGAGCCCGCGCAGGCGTAGCCGTTGGGCAATCTGTCCGGTGATGGGCAGCGGGGCGATCCCGCCGTGAAAAGCTACTCGATCTTCAGTCTGGCGCGCAACGCACTGAGCCATCATGAGCACTGGTGGCCCGCCTGGCGGAGCGTGGAGCCCAAACGCCGCTACGACGTCGTCATCATCGGCGGCGGCGGTCACGGCCTGGCTACGGCCTACTATCTCGCCAAGGAGCACGGTATCCGCGATATCGCGGTGCTGGAAAAGGGTTGGCTCGGCGGCGGCAATACCGGCCGCAATACCACCATCATTCGTTCGAATTACCTGTGGACCGCGTCCGCGGGCATCTACGAGAAGGGCCTCGAGCTCTGGGAGGGGATCACCCAGGAGGTCAACTTCAACATGATGCTCAGCCAGCGCGGTGTGCTGAATCTCGGGCACAACCTCCAGGACATGCGCACCATCGAGCGGCGGGTGAACGCCAATCGCCTCAATGGTGTCGACGGCGTCGTGCTCACCCCGGAGCAGGTCAAGGAGAAGGTCCCGATCATCAATATCTCCCCGAGCAACACGCGCTTCCCCGTGCTCGGGGCCTCATTCCAGCCGCGCGGCGGCGTCGCCCGTCACGACGCACTCGCCTGGGGCATGGCGCGCGCCTGCGACGATCTCGGCGTGGATGTGATCCAGGAATGCGAAGTCACCGGTCTGCGCCGCGAGAGCGGGCGCGTCGTCGGCGTAGAGACCTCGCGCGGCTACATCGAGACCGGCAAGGTCGGTGCCGCGGTCGCCGGCAACTCCAGCGTGATCGCGTCCATGGCAGACATGCGCCTGCCGCTGGAGTCGCATCCGCTGCAGGCCCTGGTCTCGGAGCCGCTCAAGCCGATCATCGACACGGTCGTCATGTCCGGCGCGGTTCACGTCTACGTCAGTCAGTCCGACAAGGGGGAGCTGGTGATCGGCGCCGGCATCGACCAATACAATGGCTACGGCCACCGCGGTTCGCTGGCGACCATTGAGGAGCAGCTGGCCGCGCTGTGCGAGCTCTATCCCGTCCTCAGCCGCGTGCGCATGCTGCGTCATTGGGCCGGTTGCGTGGACACCTGCCCGGACGCCTCGCCGCTGGTGACCAAGACGCCGGTCGGTGGGCTGTACTTCAATTGCGGCTGGGGCACCGGCGGCTGGAAGTCGACGCTCGGTTCCGGCTGGTGCTTCGCCCACACCATCGCCCAGGACGAGCCGCACCCGCTCAACGCCGCCTATGGCCTCGATCGCTTCGAGACGGGCGCGGTCATCGACGAACACGGCGCGGCCGGCGTCGCACACTAATGGAGGCTGCCCGAGCAATCATGAGCCTACTGCGCACGAAATGCGGCGGCCGATTTGCTCGGCGCGTCCCTGCGCCTCGCCCCTTCGGGGCTGACGCGCCCATGCGCTCCCGGCGAATGGGTCAGCGCTCCTTCGACTCACATGAGATTCGCCATGCTCGTCTCGCGATCGCGGCAATCGGCTCGCCGTATGCCGCGCTCGCTACGCCTCAGATCACTCGGGCAGCCTCCTAGGGAGCCGCCATGTTGTACATCCAATGCCCCTGGTGCGGTTGGCGCGACGAGTCCGAGTTTGGCTATGGCGGCGAAGCCCATATCGATCGGCCCGCCGATCCGCAGGCGCTATCGGACGCCGAGTGGGCCGAGTATCTGTATATGCGTGACAACCCGCGCGGCGTGTTCCGCGAGCGTTGGGTCCATAGCGGTGGCTGCCGGCGCTGGTTCAACGCGGTGCGCGACACGGTCACCTACGAGTTCAAGGCCTTCTACAAGATGGGCGAGCGCCCGCCCGGGGAGGCGCCGTGAGCCAGCCCAATCGCCTGCCATCCGGAGGCCGCATCGACCGCGGGGCGCCGCTGACCTTTACCTTCGACGGCCAGGTTCTTGAAGGCTACGCCGGCGACACCGTGGCCTCGGCACTGCTCGCCAACGGCATTTCGCTCATCGCCCGCAGCATCAAGCTACACCGGCCACGTGGGATTGTGGCCGCCGGCGCCGAGGATCCCAACTCCCTGGTGCAGATCGGACGTGGCGCCCAGACCGTGCCCGACCTGCGCGCGACGCAGGCCGAGCTCTACGACGGCATGGAAGTACGCAGCGTCAATCACTGGCCGTCGCTGAAGTTCGACGTCACGGCGGTCACCGGTCTGTTCGCGCCCCTGATGCCGGCGGGCTTCTACTACAAGACCTTCAAGTGGCCGCCGAGTTGGTGGCAGCGCGTCTACGAGCCGCAGATCCGCCATGCCGCCGGCTTCGGCACTGCCCCCGACGCGCCCGATCCGGACCGCTATGACAAGGTCAACCGCCACTGCGACCTGCTAGTCGTCGGTGGCGGGCCGGCGGGGCTCGCCGCCGCGCTCGAGGCGGGCCGTCGCGGCGCGCGGGTGATGCTCTGCGACGAACAATCCGAGTTCGGCGGGCGCCTGTTGGCCACCCGCGAGGAGATCGACGGCCAGCCGGCTACGGAGTGGGTGGCAGCGGCGGTCGAAGAGCTCGCGGCTCTGCCCGAGGTCACGCTGCTGCCGCGCACGACGGCGTTCGGCTTCTATGACCATGGCTTTTCGTCGCTGCTCGAGCGGGTCACCGACCACCTCGGGCCGGTTTCGCCGGACCGACGTCCGCGCCAGCGTCAGTGGCGGGTGCGCGCCCGCCGCACGGTCCTCGCGGCGGGTGCCATCGAGCGGCCGCTGGTTTTCTGCAATAATGACCGCCCCGGAATCATGACCGCCTCGGCGGTGTCGACCTACGTCAACCGCCACAGCGTTACGCCCGGACAGCGGGCGGTCGTGTTCACGAACAACGACAGCGCGTACCAGACCGCGCTGGACCTCTCCGACCGCGGTGTCGCGGTCGCGGCCGTCATCGACGTGCGCCCCGAGCCCGCAGGGACGCTCGTCGAGCGAGTGCGCGCGGAGGGGATTGAGATCCTCTCGGGTCACGCCGTGGTCGACACGGTGGGCCGGCGGCATCTCAAGAACATCAAGGTCATGCGGCTCAATGCCCGCGGTGACGGAATCTACGGCGACGTGCGCACGATCGCCTGCGATCTGCTTGCTAGCTCGGGTGGCTGGAATCCGGTGATCCACCTGCATGCCCAGCCGCGCGGCGAGACTCGCTACGACGTGTCGATCGCCGCCTTCGTCGCCGAGGGCCTGCGTGCCGACGTGCAGATCGCCGGCGCCGCCAACGGCGGATTCGCTCTCGGCCAGTGTATCCGCGAGGGCCTGGCGAGTGGTGCGAGGGCCGCGGCCGGGGCCGGCTTTGGCAGCGACGACATCGAAGGCGCGGCCCCGTCGGTCACGGAGCCAGACGAAGCGCCGATCCGCCCGATGTGGCGGGTCCCGGCGCGGCGCCCGGTGAGCCGGGCACCCAAGCAGTTCGTCGACTTCCAGAACGACCAGACCGCGGCCGATATTTACCTGGCGATCCGGGAAAACTATCGCTCGATCGAGCACATCAAGCGTTATACCTCAATGGGCTTCGGGACCGACCAGGGCAAGCTGAACAACATCAACGGGACCGGCATCGCCGCCGAGGCACTGGGCGAGGAGATCGGCCGAATCGGCACGACCAGCTTCCGCCCGGCTTATACCCCGGTGACCTTCGGTGCCCTTGCGGGGCGCGAGATCGGGGCGGAGCGTTTCCACGCGGTGCGCAAGACGCCCATGCATCGCTGGCATGCCGAGCAGGGCGCGCTGTTCGAGAATGTCGGGGACTGGAAGCGCCCCTGGTATTATCCGCGCGCCGGCGACTCGATGCGCGCGGCGCTCGACCGTGAGGTACAGGCCGTACGCCAGGGCGTGGGCATCCTCGATGCCTCGACCCTGGGCAAGATCGACGTGCGCGGGCCGGACGCGGGCGAGCTGCTCAACCGTGTCTACACCAACGGTTGGAAGAATCTGCCGGTCGGTCGGGCCAAGTACGGGCTCATGCTGGGTGAGGACGGCATGGTCATGGACGATGGCGTGTCGGCGCGCATTGCCGAAGACCGCTATCACATGACCACCACCACCGGCGGGGCCGCGCGCGTGCTGGCCTGGCTCGAGGAGTGGCTGCAGACCGAATGGCGGGATCTGCGGGTTTTTCTGACCTCGACCACCGATCAATGGGCGGCGATCTCACTCGCTGGGCCGAGAAGCCGCGAAGTGGCGGCGCGGGTGCTCGAGGATGTGGATCTATCCGCCGAGGCCTTCCCGTTGATGACGTGGCGGGAGGCGACGGCCGCCGGCGTGCCGGCACGCGTATTCCGCGTCAGTTTCAGCGGCGAGCTCGGTTACGAGATCAACGTGGCCGCCGACTATGGCCAGCGCGTCTGGGACGCCCTGTGGGCCGCGGGCCAGGAATTCGGTATTACGCCGTACGGGACCGAAAGCATGCACATCCTGCGCGCGGAGAAGGGCTTCATCATCCCCGGGCAGGAGACGGACGGTTCGGTCAATCCGATGGATCTGGGCATGCACGCATTGCTGTCGGACAAAAAGGATTACCTCGGCAAGCGCTCGTTGCAGCGCGCCGATGCCGTGCGCGCCGATCGCGAGCAATTCGTGGGCTTGATCCCGGTTGACGATGCGGGCGCACCCCTCAGCGAGCCCATCCCGGAGGGCGCACAACTGACCGAGGATCCGAACGCGAACGAGGCGGCCAAGCCGGTACCGCTGGCTGGGTACGTCACCTCAAGCTATCACTCGCCCACGCTAGGCCATGCGATTTCGCTGGGCATGCTCCGCCGCGGTCGTGAGCGCCACGACGAGATCGTCTACGCGCCCCAGGCCGACGGGCGGGTGCTGCGTTGTCAGGTGACCCGTCCGGTTTTCTATGACGCCGAAGGGGCGCGCCAGCATGTCTGAGGCGATTATACGGCAATCGCCACTGGTCGAGCGCATGCCGCCTCCGGGGCCGAGCACCGCGGAGTCCGAGGCCGGCGACGTCGTGCTGCGCGAGCGACCGCGCTACGGTTACATCAACCTGCGCGGCGCCGGCGGCGATTCGACATTCCTCGACGCCGTGGCCGGTGAGATCGGCTGCGACTTGCCGACCGAGCCGAATACGGTGGTCTCGGGCGAGCGCTTCGTTGCCATCTGGCTCGGCCCCGACGAGTGGTATCTGCGAACCGCCCCTGACGAGGCTGCCGATCTGGCCGAACGGCTTGAATCGGCGCTCGCCGGCCAGCACGCGGCGATCAACCCGCTCGGCGATGGCCTGGCCACGTTCGCCCTGGAGGGGCCAAACGCGCGCGAGGTGCTGGAGAAGGGCTGCACGCTGGATCTGCACCCGCGCGTGTTCGCCGCGGGCCAATGCGCACAGACGCTGCTGACCAAGGCGGCCGTCGTACTGATGCCCACCGCGCGCGGCTACGAGGTGATCGTGCGGCGCAGCTTCGCGGACTATCTGTTCGTCTGGCTCACGGATGCGGCGGACGAATTCATCCTAACGATTACCGAGTAACGACGGTTCATCTATGGGCGGCCAACGCCGCCCGCCCTAATGTGCCCGCGGCATTACAGCTGAGTCCGGGCGCGAAACGCCACCACAAATCGGAGCGAAATTCATGGCGCATGACCAACACAAGAACCCCAAGAGCGATATCCAGATCGCGCGTGAAGCGAAGTTGACGGATATCTGGGAAATTGCCGACAAGCTCGACGTCCCGCGCGACGCCCTGTTGCCGTACGGCCGCGTCAAGGCGAAGATCGACACCTCCTATTCCGAGGGTCTGAAGGACAAGAAGGAGGGCAAACTGATCCTGGTCGCCGGCATCAACCCCACGCCGGCCGGCGAGGGCAAGACCACGACCAGCGTGGGTCTCGCCGACGCGCTGAATCATATTGGCCACAAGGCCTCCGTGTGTTTGCGTGAGCCGGCGCTCGGCCCGTGCTTCGGCGTCAAGGGCGGCGCCGCCGGCGGTGGTTTCGCTCAGGTCGTGCCGATGGAGGACATCAACCTCCACTTCACGGGCGACTTCCACGCCATCACCTCGGCGCACAACCTGCTGTCGGCCATGATCGACAACCACATCCACTGGGGCAACGAGCTCGGCATCGACGCCCGCCGCGTCCAGTGGAAGCGCGTGATGGACATGAACGATCGCGCGCTGCGCAGCATCACCAATAGCCTGGGCGGCGTGGCCAACGGCTTCCCGCGCGAGGATGGCTTCGACATCATGGTCGCCTCCGAGGTCATGGCGATCTTCTGCCTGGCGCAGGACCTCAACGACCTGCAGCAGCGCATCGGCAACATCGTGGTTGCCTACACCCGCGATCGTAAGCCGATCCGTGCACGCGACCTTGAGGCCGAGGGCGCGATGACGGTGCTGCTCAAGGACGCGCTGGGTCCGAACATGGTGCAGACTCTCGAGGGCACCCCGGCGTTCATTCACGGCGGCCCGTTTGCCAACATCGCCCACGGCTGCAACAGCGTCAGCGCCACCCGCACCGCCCTCAAGCTGTCCGACTACGTCGTGACCGAGGCGGGCTTCGGTGCGGACCTGGGCGCCGAGAAGTTCTTCGACATCAAATGCCGCAAGTCGGGCCTCAAGCCCGATGCCTGTGTCATCGTCGCCACTATCCGCGCGCTCAAGATGCACGGCGGTATGGCCAAGGACGAACTCAAGACCGAGAACGTCGAGGCGGTCCGCACGGGCTCCGAGAACGTCAAGCGCCACATCGAGAACGTGCGCAAGTTTGGCGTCGAGCCGGTCGTGGCCATCAACCAGTTCTCCGCTGACACCAAGGCCGAGGTCGATGCCCTGGTCGAGGAAGCCGGCAAGCTCGGTGTGGACGTCATTCAGTCCGACCACTGGGCCAATGGTGGTCCGGGTGCGGCTGAGCTGGCCAAAGCGGTCGTCAAGACCATTGACGAGAAGCCGGCGCAGTTCAAGACGCTGTATCCGGACGACATGCCCCTGTGGAACAAGATCGAGACGATTGCCACGGAGCTGTACGGCGCGGCCAGCGCGAGCGCTGACGACAAGGTGAAGAACCAGCTCAAGCAGTTCGAAGAGATGGGCTACGGTCACTATCCGGTCTGCATTGCCAAGACGCCGTTGTCGTTCTCCACGGATCCGAACGCGAAGGGCGCTCCGAGTGGTCACGATCTCGCCGTGCGCGAGGTACGTCTGTCCGCCGGTGCCGAGTTCGTGGTCGCGGTCTGCGGCGACGTGATGACGATGCCGGGCCTGCCGAAGGTTCCGTCGGCGACCAGCATCAAGCTCGACGCCAACAACCAGATCGAAGGCCTCTTCTAAGGCCATCTTGAGGTAGAGCTACGAGGGGCGCCCAACGGGCGCCCTTTTTTTGTGGGTATCTGCCGTAGATGGCCCACTAGGAACTGCAATTCCCTTGTGGTCCTGATCGCAGGAACTGCTCGACCATCTGCAACCGATGAGCGTCGGGGCTGGAAAGCCGCAGAGACAGCACCGCCCCGCGGCGTTTTATCCTTTCCGGCTGGACACTTAGCGATACCGGGGTGCAATATGGCGTGGGCGCAGGCCCTGCGTTGCGGCGCGCCGCCCGAGCAGTAGGGAGAGTCAACAAGCCTGGGAAATGCCTCACCAGCGGTTCTGGCGTGGCAGGGGGAGAAACAACAATGATTGGTCACTACCTACAGAAACACACGAATCCGCCCGTATTTATTACTTCGGCCCTCGTCGCGTTGGCCTTCGTCGTCTGGGGCGTCTCGGCACCCTCCAATCTCGGCGAGGTCGCCGGTACGGTCAACAGCTGGATCACGAACGCCTTCGGCTGGTGGTACATGATCGTCGCCACCTTCTTCCTGGTATTCGTGCTCGTGCTCTTGTTTAGCCGTTGGGGGCACATCCGCCTCGGTCCGGACGATAGTGAGCCCGAATGGAAAACCTGGTCCTGGTTCTCCATGCTGTTCACCGCGGGCATGGGGATTGGATTGGTGTTCTTCGGTGTCGCCGAGCCAATCTTTCACTTCAACAGCCCGCCGGTAGGCGAGGGCGGTAGCGGCCAGGCCGCGCTCGAGGCCATGGGGACCACGCTGTTCCACTGGGGCTTCCACCCTTGGGCGGTCTATATCGTCGTAGGCCTGTCGCTGGGCTACTTCTGTTTCCGCAAGGGCATGCCGATGCGGCCGGCCTCAGCGCTATATCCGTTGATCGGTAATGCCATCTATGGCCCGGTGGGCCATGTCATCGACATCCTGGCGGTGTTTGGCACGCTGTTTGGCTTGGCCACCTCGCTGGGGCTGGGCGCGACGCAGATCAACTCCGGGCTCAACGCCGTATTCGGCGTACCGATCGGCGCGACGTCGCAGGTCATCATCATCGGCGCGATCACGGCGGTCGCTGTGGGCTCAGTGATGGCGGGCATCGACCACGGCATCCGGCGGCTGTCGGTCATCAACATGTTCCTGGCCATTGGCTTGGCCGTGTTCGTCTTCGTGGTCGGCCCGACCATCTTCATCCTGGAGTTCATGGTCTCGAGCACCGGGCATTATCTGCAGCACCTGCCCGAGAAGAGCTTCCAGATGTACTCGTTCTCCGAGGCCGGTTCGGACTGGATGGGCAGCTGGACGCTGTTCTACTGGGGCTGGTGGATATCCTGGTCGCCGTTCGTGGGCATGTTCATCGCTCGCGTGTCGCGGGGCCGCACCATTCGCCAGTTCATCGGCGGCACGCTGCTGGCGCCGGTTGGCGCCTCGGTGGCGTGGTTCGCCATCTTCGGTGGCAGCGCGATGCGCTACATCCTGGATGACTCGAACAACCCGCTCGCGGGTGCAGGCACTACCGATGCGATGTTCCTGCTCATGGAACAGCTGCCGGTGTGGCCGATCCTGGGCACGGTGTTCTCGCTGCTGGCCATCCTGGTGGTGTCGCTGTTCTTCGCTACCTCGTCGGATTCGGGGTCGCTGGTGATCGATATTCTGACCAACGGCGGGGACCCGCACCCGATCTGGCAGCAGCGGCTGTTCTGGGCCGTGCTCGAGGGCGTGGTCGCGGCGATCCTGCTGGCGGCCGGCTGGGCTGCTGCGGGCAGCGCGGATGCTGCCCTGGGGCCGCTGCAGACCGCGGCGGTGACTACGGGACTACCGTTCTCGGTGGTGATGGTCTTCATGTGCTGGGGGCTGATGCGGGCGCTGCATCAGGAGACGGCCGTGCCGTCGACTGGGCGACGTCCGATCTATCCCTACCCGTCCGAGCCGCCGTTCGAGAGCGGTACGGCGCCGCAACGCTCGAGCTGAGCAAGCGAAGCGGGCCGCATGAGCGGCCCGCTTCTTTCCCTTTCGAAGAATGGCGAGGCCGCGGTGAAATGCCGCGGCCTCGCGCTGTGGGCGACTAGTCGTGCGGCGCGTTTGGACCGGACCCAGCGCCAAAGGCGGCGCGCACGCGGCCGGCGAGGTAAACCGAGCCGGTGGCGATGACCAGGGTCTCTCCGGGCCCGTCCTTGCAGGCGACGGCTAACGCACGCTCGGGGTCATCGATCGACTCCACGGGGAGGTAGGGGCGCCGACGCCGAACCGCGGTGGCCACTTCCTCGGCCGAGAGCGAGTAATCCGGATCGGCGCAGGTGGTGGTGACGGCATCGACGCCTGGCATCAGTGCGCCGATGACCCGGTCGATGTCCTTGCTCGCCGATAGCGACAGCAATAGATGGATCCGGCTCGCCTCCAGCTCGCTGACCGTCTCGGTCAGCGCTTGAGCCGAGGTAGGTGTATGGGCGCTGTCGACCACGACCCAGGGGAGGGTGGACACGGTTTCTAGCCGACCCGGCAGCGCCGTTTCGGCCAGGCCGCGGGCGGCCTCCTGCAACTGTTCGGCGGTGACGAGGCCCAGGCGCGCAATGGCAGCGATGGCTAGAGTGGCGTTTTGGCCCATGACCGCGCCGACCGCGGTCAGTTCGGTCTGTACGCTCCAGCCGGGGCCCGCGATGGTCAGCGTCGGCGGCGCGAAATGCCAGGCGATGCGACGGTCCGCGCGCGGCGCGCGCGCCGGCTGGGGGCTGCGGTGGATGGCGACCCATTCGCTTTGGGCCCGCTCCACCGCTGCCCGCAGAATCGCCTCGGGCCCCTCGGGTAGTCGCGGCGCCACGACCGGAACGCCGGGCTTGATGGCACCGGCCTTCTCGGCCGCGATCTCCTCCAGCGTGGTCCCGAGCCGATCGGTGTGCTCGAGCTCGATCCCGGTGAGGATGGCCACGGCGGGCTGAACCACATTGGTCGCATCCGCGCGCCCGCCGACGCCGGCCTCGATCACGGCCCACTCCGCGCCCTGACGCACGGCGAAGTCGAAGCCGGCGACGGTCAGCGCCTCGAAGAAGCCGGGGACGATGCCGGTGGTTTCGGAAGCCTCGCGCACCGCCTCGAGCGACGCCAGCGCCGCTGTCGCATCGGCCTCTTCGCCATCGATGCGCAGGCGTTCAGTCCAGCGTTCCAGATGTGGCGAGGTGAACGTGAAGACACGCCAGCCCAGGCGCAACATCAGCGACTCGGTGAACAGGGCGGTCGAGCCCTTGCCCTTGGAGCCGACGATGTGGATGGTGCGCAGGCGCTCGTGCGGGTCGCCCAATGCCGCCAGTAAGCCGCGCGTGGCGGCGAGCGGGTCATCGCCGCGGGCGGCGTGTGCCGTCGCCGTCCGTGGCAGGGTGGACAACCAGTCCCAGCCGGCGGAGAGCGCGTCGTCTTGGGTGCCGTGGCCGCTCATAGTGTGCGTGCCGGCCCGATCAGATCTGGGGCACCTCGACGCCGCGCTGCAGGCACGTGGCCTCGAGT
>JBBEEB010000137.1:0-11775 GCA_040880995.1 Halofilum sp. (in: g-proteobacteria) | reverse complement strand
CGCGTCTTGCTGGCGCGTGACTCCACCCCGCCCCCTGGGGGAATGAAAGGGTTTTGGGGGGGGGGGGCCCCCCCCCCCCCCCCCAACGCAGCACCGCCTCGACTTCCCGGTCGAGGTTCTACTCCTCGATATAGATCGACCGCCAGTCCTCCATGAGCATGGCCGGATGGGGCCGATAGTCCTGCAGCCGATCACTGACGCCAGTAACGATCGGGAACTGATAGAGGGGAACCCCGGGAGGGTTCTCGTACTGCAGTTCCTGCATCGCGTAGTTCAGCTCTTGGCGCCGATCCGGATCGACGGTCGTGACGAGCTCGGAATACATCTCCTCGAACTCGGGTACGAGACGGTTCCAGTGCGTCGAGTTCCGCTCGCGGGTGTCGCTGATCGCGTACATGTCGGTTTCGGGCGTATTCTCGGCCGCAGACCAGGTGTAGGCATGCACACCGAGCGCACGATCCCGCCAGCGTTCACGCATGATGGACGGATCCACCAATGCCACTTCGCCGACATCAACACCGACTCGGCGCCAGTAGCTGGCAACCGCCTCCGAATGCTGCATCGCCTGGGGCACCATCACGTCGATCCCGGGAATCTCCATGTCCGAGCATCCCGCGTCGGCGAGCATTTCCCGAGCCTTTTCCGGATCGTACTCATAGGGATCGAGATCGGGATGATCATTCGGCGGATTCACCATCGTTTTCAGGGCAAGGTCCTGATTGCCGAAGGCGAACGCCTCGATCATCTCCTCGCGATTCACCGCGTGATTGAGAGCACGGCGCACTTCCGCTTTCTCCAGGCACTCATTTACGGTGGTGTTGAACATCACCACGGCGCGTACGAGGCTCGGCGATACGCGAATGCCCACATCGGCGTCGGCGTTCTCGACTCTGTCAGCGAGATCTGAGGACACGCGGACGATATCGGCGCCACCACTCAACAGTTCGGCGACCGCAGTTGACTCCTCCGGGATCATCTCGATCCGGAGTTCGTCGATGTTGCTATCCTCGTCCCAACCCCAGTACTCGTCGTAGGCCTCGAACTGGTAGTACTGATCGCTCTCGTAATCCACCAGCTCGTACGGCCCCGTACCCATGGGGTTCTTCAAGGCCTCCTCATAACTCAAGTCTTCATAGTGACTTGGCTCGAGAATGAACGCGCCATTGCGCGAAAGCCGCTGCAGCATGATCGGCACCGGATCGGAGGTAATGATGTCCACGGTGTGGTCATCGATTACTTCGACGCGCTCGATTGGGACATCGAGGAACTTGGTCGTTCCTGGATAGTCCTCTGAGAACGCCCGGTCGATCGTGAACTTCACGGCGTCGGCATTGAACGGTTCGCCGTTATGGAAGGTCACCCCTTCTCGTAGGTTGAACCGCCACGTGAGCTCGTCGACCTGTTCCCAGTCCGTGGCCAGCCCCGGCTGGATACCGGATTCTCCGGTACTCCCGTCGAAGTCGTAGACCAGCGGCTCGAACATCGCGATAGCCGCGCGCATCTCGTCGTACGTCGACGCGCGAGCCGGATCACCGAGCACAGAGATCGACTCATGCATGATGTAGGTGAGTCGCTTGGTGTCGCCGCTTTGAGCCATGGCCGATGTACCCATCGTGGCCGAAAGGGCCAGACCCGTGGCGATTCCGGCGGCTAAGTGAAGCGGCCGCCTTCCGCCGCGCCAACCCACCTGGGTAGACGCTTTTGATGCATTGTAGATATGCATTGTTCTCCTCCTCCGATCAACGTTTTGCTGCGCAGCGTGTCATGTACTTCTGAGCACGCGCAGCGTTTTCTTTCACTCTTCGCTTATATGCACCTCCTCTTGTTGACGTGGATATCGGATGCGTCAAACTCGCACATCGAAGTAGTCTCTCAGCCAGTCGCCGAGAAGATTGAAAGCAAGAACCGTCAGCGTGATGGCCAAGCCTGGGAACACGGGCGCCCAGAAATTGCGCAGCATGATGTCGCGCGCCACCGCCAGCATGTTTCCCCAGGTCGGAATCGCCGGGGGGATACCAAGCCCGAAGAAGCTCAACGCCGCTTCGTAATAGATTGCGTACGACAGTGAGAAGGTCGCGATGATCACCATCGAGGCAACGCAGTTGGGCAGGATATGTTGGAGCAGGATCCGTCTATGACTCGCGCCCAACGCCGTCGCACCCTGCACGAATTCCAGCTCACGGGTTCTGATGGCCTCCGCGCGAATCACACGTGCATAGTAGGCCCACTGAGCGAGCGCGATGACGCAGATGAGTTCGATTACTCCGGTACCGATGATGGCCATTACCAGAAGGCCCAGCAGCAGGCTCGGAAATGCGAGTTGCAGGTCCGTAAAGCGCATCAACAACGCGTCCAGCCAACCGCCGAAGTAGCCGGCGATAAGACCAAGAGTCACGCCTACGATCCCGCCTAGTATTACGGCAGCCAGCCCGACGATCAGCGTCATTTGGCTGCCATACATGATGCGGCTGAGGATGTCGCGTCCCTGGCCGTCGGTGCCCAACACGAACCGCCAGTCGCCACCCGCATCCCATGCGGCCGGCAGCATTCGGTTCGGCAGGCTCATGGCCTGTGGATCGTACGGCGCGATCCACGGGGCGAAGATGGCTAGGAAGATCACAAAGAGGATGAATCCCGCGGAGGCGAGCGCCGCCTTGGAGGCGTATAGCTCTCGAGCAGCTTCCTTCCAAGGGTTCTGCCGAACGGCGATGACCTGCTCAGGCTCCTCGAACTCGTCCGCAAGCCACTCGGGGGGGTCGTCTATGCGCGGTGTTGCCATGCTATCTGCCTCTCCCAGTATTCATCGGAATGTCTTTCTCGGGGCCAAGATCACTGGTGGATACACGCTTTGAAATGGCCCGGAGACACCTCTTCAAGAGGCGGTACGACTTCGCTGCACTCGCGAGTCGCGATCGGACAACGGGTCCGAAATACACATCCCGAAGGTGGGCTGATCGGGCTGGGGATATCGCCCTTGATCACGTTGCCTTCCCGTCGAGGGCGGTCCGGATCGGGGACCGGCATAGCTTCGAGCAATGATTGGGTATATGGATGTCTTGGGCTGTTGTAGATTTCTGACTTCGGGCCGATTTCCATGATCCGGCCTAGATACATTACGGCGACCCGGTCCGAAATATGTTCGACGACTCCCAGATCATGGGAAATACACAACATAGAGAGATCGAAATCTTTCTGGAGGTCCTGTAATAGATTGATCACCTGCGCCTGGATCGAGACGTCAAGCGCGGATAGCGGTTCGTCCGCTACGATGAACCGAGCGTCGACTGCGAGTACACGCGCGATACTGATCCGTTGACGTTGGCCGCCCGAAAATTCGTGGGGATAACGATCGATATGATTCGCTGACAACCCCACACGGGCAAGCAGTTCGCTTGCGCGTTCGCGGGCTTCTTCACCGCTGGCGATTCCATGGATTTTCATTCCCTCGGCGATGATATCGCCAATCTTCATTCTTGGATTGAGCGCGCCGAAAGGATCTTGAAAGATGATCTGCAAAGGCTTACGCAGACTACGCAGTTCACTGCGACTCGCCGTCGCTAGGTCTTGGCCTTGGAAATAGACGTGACCAGATGTGGGTTCAAGAAGCCGGACGATGCAACGGCCGACCGTGGATTTCCCGGACCCTGATTCCCCAACGAGGCCCAGGACCTCACTCGGCTGCATTGAAAAGGACACATCTTCAATTGCATGTACATACCGCCGCCTGAACCGATTCCCGAGTGGGAAATACTTCTGCAGGTCGCGTACCTCGAGGAGGGGCTCCTCCTGAGGGTCGGTTGTTGCCGTAGCTTGATTCACCGTCACCTCCTGCACCGTGAGTCTCGTTATTCCTGCGTGGCTACTTGGCGTTCCTTCTCAACCTCTTTCCACCGGAAGCAACGCACTAGCCGGCCGGAACCGTCGGCCTGGAGCTCCGGCTGTTCATCTGTGCATACCCCGCGCTTGGCAAAGCGGCAACGAGGATGGAAGGCGCAACCCGATGGAAGTTGCAAGGGATTCGGCACGTTTCCCGGGATGATCTCCAAGCGCCCATCCGCCTTTTTGTAGCCGTATCGTCCCGGCATCGAACGCAACAACCCGATCGTGTATGGCATCCGCGGGGATTTAAACAGTTCCGATACGGGTGCCTGCTCCACGACATTTCCCGAGTACATGACAACGACCCGGTGGGCCATCTCGGCGACGACGGCTAGGTCGTGCGTGATAAACAGTATGCTCATCCCCAACTCGCGCTGGAGGCGGCGCATCAGATCAAGAATTTGAGCCTGAATCGTCACATCGAGTGCCGTTGTAGGCTCGTCGGCGATGAGCAGCTTGGGATCCGTAGAAAGCGCCATTGCGATCATTGCGCGTTGGCGCATACCTCCCGAGAGCTGGTGCGGGTAGTTCTTCATCCGCGCCCTGGCCTCGGGTATACCTACGAGGTTCAAGGACTCAACCGCCCGCTCATGGGCTTGGCGGTGAGAAAGATCTAGGTGGGTCGTGATGGACTCGATGATCTGCCAGCCGATAGTGAACACCGGGTTCAAGCTCGTCATCGGCTCCTGGAAGATCATGGATATGTCGTTGCCCCGGATCGAGCGCATCTCGCTCTCGGACTTGGCAAGAAGGTCCTGCCCTTCGAACCGGATCTCACCGCCCGGTACCCGGCCACCCAGCAACCGCATGATAGCTAGACTGGTGACCGACTTTCCGGAACCGGATTCGCCGACAACCGCAAGGGTTTCGCCCTGACCCACGGTGAAGTCCACGTCATTGACGGCCTTCACCACACCCGCGGGTGTATCGAAGTGCACCTGGAGATCGCGGACCTCCAGGAGCGGGGCGCCGCGAGTCATATGCGATCCTCCCGTTGCATGAATGGCGGTAGGTATTCGGTAGGTGCGACTCGCAGCGGCGGTGCGGGGCGCCGTTCGAACTCGCGGGCGTGCCGCATCATTGCTCGCTCCGTCGTGCTGGGTGCGCAGCGGCCACTAACCGACGTTGGCGTTTCGGCGTTGCAGACCAGCTCGATGCTCGGGAGCAGTCGGCCTTGTCTTCCGAACGGCACCGTTTGCTGGCATTCGCTATCGCGATGCGGCGGGGATACTGACCTCTTCGTCGTCTGTATCGGCGATGGGGGCGGGCGCCGCCCGTTGAGTCGAAGGTTGGTGTTCTGAATGAATGCATTATGTGACGTTCCTTCGGGCACTGCGCAGCGGCCGGGCCGATCGGTCGCCGTTGTGGCGACGCAGAGCCGACCGTGGCCTCGAACGGGGTTCCACGGCTGGAGCTGAACGTTCGTGACCATTCGGCTTTCTCCTCAAGAAGCCCCGCCTCTTCGCGTCCAAGAGCATTAGGGCCGCTTTAATCGTTCGCATTTTGAATGCAATTAATCATAGCGAAATCCGTTGGTCAAGTGTTTTTGAGTTTCGGAGCTTCACCTCTAGAAAAGGCAAATGCGCGGTCAGATACTGTGTAAGTAACTGATACTGAGATTAATATCGCGCACTTATGGATCGCTCGGCGCTTTCAGGTGGGCTTGACGGGCCCAGCTGGTGATATGCTTGCCACCCGTTCAGATTGCATTCATAATGCAGCGCACAGCAAATCAAGTCCAAAGAAGGGTGCCGCCCATGCCGTACCGAAGCGGACGACATTTCCTCCAGATCCCAGGCCCGACGAATGTGCCGGACTCCGTATTGCGTGCCTTGGACCAGCCCACGATCGATCACCGCAGCGCCGAATTCAGCAGAATGTTCCGCGGGATTCTCGAGAAGCTCGCCCCGGTGTTCGGCTCCTCGCGGGTGGTCATCTACCCATCCTCCGGTACTGGCGCCTGGGAGGCCGCGCTCGCGAATACGCTGGAGCCCGGGGACCGGGTTCTGATGTATGAGACCGGTCAGTTCGCCACGCTATGGCACAAGCTCGCGATGCGGCTCGGCTTGGAGGTCGAATGGATTCCGAGCGATTGGCGGCGGGGTGCCGACCCTGCGGCAATCGAGGAGCGGCTTCGCGACGATACCGCGCACACGATCAAGGCCGTCGCCGTAGTCCACAACGAAACCTCCACCGGCGCGTTTACTCATATCCCGCCGGTCCGGGACGCATTGGACCGCGCCGATCACCCTGCACTCTTGATGGTGGACACGATCTCCTCGGTCGGGTCACTGCGTTACGATCACGACGAGTGGGGCGTCGACGTCACGATCGGATGCTCCCAGAAGGGGCTGATGCTGCCTCCCGGCCTCGGTTTTAATGCGATCTCGGACCGAGCGCTGGAAGTCGCGCGCAACGGTGGGATGCCCCGTTCCTACTGGGACTGGGATGAGATGCTGGGAGCCAACGAAAATGGCTTCACGCCGTACACCCCGGCGACAAACCTGCTCTATGGCCTGAATAAGTCTCTCGATCTACTTCTCGACGAGGGGCTCGAGAACGTATTCAAGCGGCATGACCGTCATGCAGAAGCGACACGGCAGGCCGTACGTGCCTGGGACCTGGAGTTCCTTTGCGCGAACCCGGACGACTATTCCAGCGTGCTAACCGCCATCGTCATGCCCGAGGGATACGACGCGGACGAGTTTCGCCGCAACGTCCTGGAGCGTTTCGATATGTCCCTCGGTGCCGGTCTCGGCAAGATCGCCGGCCGCGTGTTCCGCATCGGGCATCTGGGCTCATTCAATGATCTGTCCCTAGCCGGCACACTCGCCGGCGTCGAGATGGGGTTGCAGATCAGCGGCGTGCCGCATCGGTCAGGCGGCGTGGACGCCGCAATGGCTTACCTCGGGGAAACGGCAACTACAGCGGCTGACAAAGCATGAGCCCCCAAACGAAGGCGCTCTCCCGGGGTAGTAGAGCGCGTGGTTCCGTCGGATGAATCGGTCCTGCGCGCGGGCAGCCAGCGTTATGGCTCTAAGCCGCCGCAAAGACGAGGAATCGGCACATGCGCGGCTCTTGTCACCGCCGCCGCGATCGCCTCCAATGGCATCTACAATGTTTCCGGTTTCCAATAGCGATCGCTGAGGCAACGCGTGCCAATGGATGAGACTGATTTGAACAACAACCTGGACGGCGCGACTTCGTCGAGCAAGATCTCGCGCAATAGTTTGCACACCGAGGTCGTAACTCAAGTTCGCGACATGATCGTCCGGGGTGACATCGCCCCCGGAGAACGGCTGCGCGAACGGGAGATTTGTGAGCAGCTTGGCATCTCCCGCACCCCCTTACGCGAGGCCCTGAAGGTGCTCGCGGCGGAGAACATGGTTGAGCTACTACCGAACCGCGGCGCGCAGGTCACACAGCCCACGGTCGAAGAGATCGAGGAGCTCTTCGAGATTCTGGCGGTACTAGAGGCACTCGCCGGAGAGCTTGCCTGCGTGCGCATGACTGAGGCCGAGATCAGCCACACCCGCGAGTTGCACGACTCCATGTTGGGGCGTTACGAGGAAGGCGATCGCCTGGAATACTTCAAGTTCAACCAGCAAATCCACGAGCACATCATGCGTGGATCCCGGAACAGCAACCTGCAAGCAATCTATGCAACCATTTCCGGCCGCGTGCGACACACACGGTACGTGAGCAGCCTAACGGGGGCGCGTTGGCAGCAGGCAATGGGCGAGCATTGCGCCATGATCCGCGCGCTGGAGAATCGCGATAGCCCGCACATGTTCCACGTCCTGCGTGAGCACTTGCGCAACAAAGCCGAAGCCGCCAAGGTCGCGATGATTCGTGAGGCTGAGACCCGGCAGCCGGGTTCGTGATGACTGCATGGGTACAGAAGGCGGCTGACGCTTTAGCGACGGCATTGACGACCGGTCAGCGGATCCCCCAGCTTCCGGCTGATTGCCGCCCTGTCACCCAGGCTCAAGCCTATGCGATTCAACAGGCATTCGTAGAACGAACAGGACGGATAGGCGGATGGAAGGTCGGCGGGGCTGAGACGGCACCCTATTATGCGCCCATGCCGAGCCGCCTCATCGCTGAGAGCCCCACGGAACTCGCCTTTTCCAGCCTTTCCGCAGCCGCACTCGAGGTCGAGGTGGCGTTCCGTATGCAGGACACGCTGCCTCCCCGCGCCCAACCCTACTCGCGTGACGAGATACTCGCTGCGGTGGCGAGCGTCCATGCCTCTATAGAGGTGATTGACTCACGCTACGAAACGGCCGATGGAGTCGACGCTCTCTCTCGGCTCGCTGATCTCCAGAACAACGCCTTGTTCGTCGTTGGTGACGGCGCCGCGGATTGGAGCGCGGATTCCCTACCAGCGTTATCGGCCTCCCTGGAAATCGACGGACGCGTAGTCGCCGCCTCCGAGGAGAGCAAGCCACCCGCTGATCCCTGCGCCCTGCTGGTGTGGCTGACCGGTGCGCTGTCGCAGCAAGGTTTCTCCCTGGAAGCAGGCACGCTGGTTACCTGCGGATCCTATACCGGCAAAACCCCGATCTCGGCGCCCCTGGACGCAACCGCACGCGTCCAGGCTCTCGGTTCCGCGGAATTACGGATTACCTGATCCGTACTGGCGTGCAGGCGCCACGGGCGCACTCCTGTTATCGGACCGAATATGAGTTCCCCTGTGCGGTAGGAGATCGCAATGGCCAAGAAGAAAATCCTTATCAGCCGCAAATTACCCGACGTTGTCGAACAGCGCGCCAATCGGGATTACGAGGCGAAGCTGAACCCTGAAGATCAGCAGTACAGTGACGAAGCACTTGTCGCCGCGGCCGAGGGGATGCATGCGCTGCTGGTGACCCCCACCGACAAGCTCTACAGCGATCTGATCGCACAACTTCCGAACAGCGTGCAGGTCATCGCGACGTTCTCGATCGGTACGGATCACATCGACATTCAAGCGGCACGAGGCCGCGGAATCGCGGTCACCAACACCCCCGGCGTCCTCACCGAGGCCACCGCGGATTGCACGACCTTACTCATGCTGGGAGCAGCCCGACGAGCGAGCGAGGGCGAGCGGCTCGTCCGACAACGAGCCTGGCAAGGCTGGAAACCGTCGCTGCTGGTCGGCGCCGATCTCAACGGCCGCCGGCTCGGAATTTACGGTATGGGGCAGATCGGCCGCGCGGTCGCGCACCGTGCTCGCGCGCTAGGAATGGAGATCCATTACCACAATCGCCACCGTCTTTCGCCCGAACTCGAAGAAGGTGCTGTTTACCATGAAGAAGCGGAGGGCTTCCTCAAATCGGCGGACGTATTGTCGTTGAACGCCCCGGGGACGCCTGACACCAAACACTTCCTCAATTCTAGATCGATTGCGCATCTCCCGGCCGGTGCCATCGTCGTCAACACCGCACGCGGTTCACTGATTGACGACGAGGCATTGATTGCAGCTTTGCAAGACGGACGTGTACGTGCCGCCGGACTCGATGTTTACGAGGGCGAACCAAACATCCATCCGGGGTATCTGGATCTCCCGAATACGTTTCTTCTGCCGCACATTGGCAGCGCGACAGAGGATACGCGCGTAGCCATGGGCAATGCGGCGCTGGACAACATCGATGCCGTATTGGCGGATCGCACACCTCCGGCGCCGGTAGGCTGATCGTCTGTTCAAGATAGAAAGGGGGCGTCCCGAGCAACGAAGAGGAGAGATAAATGCCTGAGAATATCGCCGCTCGGCTTTCCGAACGCGGCATCACCATCCCTGAGCCCCCGCCCTCCGGTGCTCATCACGTTCCCTACGCCGTTGGCGATCCGAATCTATTCACATCCGGACAGCAGCCGATCGTGGATGGAGAGCGACGCTACATCGGTAAAGTTGGCCGCGAGCTTTCACTAGAGGACGGTTATCAGGCGGCACGGGTCTGTGCGCTGAACATGATCGGCCAGGTGCGATTGGCTTGCGACGGCGATTTGGATCGAGTGGTCCGCTGCATTCGCATCAACGGACTCGTCAACTCTGCCCCGGAGTTTCTCCAGCAGCCAGAGGTCATCCACGGCGCATCCGAGCTCATCGCGGAGGTTTTTGGCGACTCCGGTTTGCATAGCCGCGTAGCCAGTGGCACGAACGTGCTGCCGTTCGATGTTGCGGTGATCTGCGATGGCGTATGGGAAATTCGCCGCTAGCGCTAGCATGGCAAGCACGATAGAAACCAGCAAACAAGTGAGGTAGCAATGAGCGCACATGTCGCATTTCTCGGCACTGGAATCATGGGCGGCCCGATGGCCACCAACCTGTTAAAAGCCGGGTTCACGCTAACAGCCTGGAACCGTACGCGGTCAAAGGCCGAGCAACTGGAGCAACACGGCGCCACGGTTGCGGATTCCCCCAACGAGGCCGTTGAAGGCGCGGATTACATCCTCTCGATCCTCGATAGTGGGCCGGTAGTCCGGGAAGTCTTCTTCGATTCGGGCGCCGCCGATCAAATGAAGCGAGGTGCGGTGTTCGTCGACATGGCCTCGATACCGCCCAGCATGGCGCGGGAACACGCCGAGTGGCTGGAGCAGCGAGGTGTGGCGCATCTGGACGCCCCCGTTTCCGGTGGAAGTCTGGGCGCTGCCGAGGCCAGCCTCGCCATCATGGCGGGTGGCGACAAGGCCGCGTTTGAACGCGCCGAAAGCGAGGGCGTCTTCAAGGCGATGGGACGAACGACCCATGTTGGTCCGGCCGGATCCGGGCAACTCGTAAAGCTCGCGAACCAGGCGATGGTCGCGGTCAATATTTCCGGAGTTGCCCAGGCCCTACTGTTGGCCTATGCCGGCGGTGCCAATCCCGCCCAAATCCCAGAAGCGCTTGCAGGGGGGCACGCAGACAGTCGTGTACTCCAGGAGCATGGCCAAAGGATGATCAGCCGGACGTTCGTCCCCGGCGCTCCAATGCGCAACTTCGTTAAGGACATCGACACCGTCCTCGCCGAAGCAAAGGCGTTGGGAGTCGAACTCCCCGTGCTCGAAGCCGCCGCGGTTGGCTATCGGAAGATCTACGAGGAGGGCAAGAAGACCTGGGACCACAGTGCTTGGCTACTTGCACTGGAAGATCAAAGCAATGGCGTACGCATGGGCGACGGACCGGACGTCGGCCCCGAAGACTGAGTGCCCCTCAAAGCCGGGCCCTCCCGCTGGCGGCCAGCAGGAGGGCTCGTTTTCAACTGCCCCGCCCCTAATGCCCCGCGAGCGGCCGCCTCCAAGTCCATACTTTCAACGCCATGGAATAGCGGCTTTTCTTTCGAACCGGTTTCCGACGCGCACTCCACACGATAGCCTCCCGCCCGATTCGAGCGAATCCCTACGCTCTCATTGGGTCAAGGAACTATCATGTTCGCACTAGTAGCAATTCTCTCCATAGCGGCACTGATTCTGCGCGCCTGGTTCGCCGTGAGCGGCGTCAGCGACGCCCAGGAATTTGCGGATGTGGAGCGCAACCTGCGTCTTAGCGATGATCCGAACAGGCTCGCCGTGCTCTCGCGTGGCGCGGCTTCGGACCCCATCGCGAAGGCTTACCTCAGAGGCTAAGCGTACGAAAAGTGATGCTGAGCATGGGCTTCCTGCCCATGCTCAGCGCCCCTTTCCGGCGCATGCCAGAACTCGGCAAAGCCGCGAGCAAGCGCGGAATCGGGGACAGACCACGTTTTCACGGTCCCGCATCGCAGGATAGTCAGTCCGACTCGCGGAATCGGGGACAGACCACGTTTTCAGGACCGGAACCGGGCGCGGAATCGGGGACAGACCCCGTTTTCACGGTCCGGACCGGAATCGGCGGAATCGCGGCGGAATCGGGGACAGACCACGTTTTCACGGTCCCGCATCGCAGGATAGTCAGTC
>JBBEEB010000136.1:0-12095 GCA_040880995.1 Halofilum sp. (in: g-proteobacteria) | reverse complement strand
CGCAACGCGTTCGGCAGGTGGAACACGACCTTCTCCTCGATGCCCGAGTTTGCTTGTTGCGTGCGACCGCCGGCCGCCTCCAGCCGGGCGATGACCTCCTGCACTAGCGACTCCGGCGCGGATGCGCCGGCGGTTACGCCGACGTAGTCGCAGCCGTTGACCCACTCGTTCTGTATCTCGCGCGCATCGTTGATCAGGTAGGCAGTCGTCCCGAGCTTCTCGGCCAGCTCGCGCAGGCGGTTCGAGTTCGAACTGTTCTGCGCGCCGACCACCAGTAGCAAGTCCACCTGGCGCGCGATGCCTTTGACCGCCTCCTGGCGGTTGGTGGTCGCGTAGCAGATGTCTTCCTTTTTCGGCGTGGCCATGGCCGGGAACCGGCGGTGCAATGCGGCGGCGATCTCGATGGTATCGTCCACCGAGAGCGTGGTCTGCGTCACCGTGGCCAGGCGCTCCGGATCGTTGACTTCGACTGCCTCGGCATCCGCAACGTCCTCGATCAGACGAATCTGTCCGCCGTGAGAGGTGTCGAAGCGCCCCATGGTGCCTTCCACCTCGGGGTGGCCGGCGTGGCCGATCAGCAGTACATCGCGGCCCTCGCGGGCGTAGCGATTGACCTCCATGTGGACCTTGGTCACCAGGGGGCAGGTCGCGTCGAACACGTGCAGCCCGCGCCGGTTGGCCTCGTCCTCGACGGCCTGGGAAACCCCGTGGGCGCTGAAGATTACCGTGGCGTCATCCGGGACCTCGTCGAGTTCCTCGACGAATACGGCACCCTTTGTGCGCAAGTCGTCGACCACGCGCCGGTTGTGCACCACCTCGTGGCGCACGTAAATCGGCGTGCCGAACATCTCCAGCGCCCGCTCGACGATGTCGATGGCGCGGTCGACGCCGGCGCAGAAGCCGCGGGGATTGGCGAGCAGGATTTCCATGGACGCGCTCCGGGCGCGAAAAGACGAGACTTGCAGTATAGCGGCCCTGCGGGCCGGTCCCCAAACGCGCGCCTATGCAACTCTGTAGGGAGTGCGCCGGGTTTCGCTACGCGAATCTCAGATGCCATGCATCGCGTGCAGGCGAGTTAAGACGCCCGATCTACGATGCGCCGCCGGGTGGCGTGCTGCCCGCTGGGCACGGCGAAACGCAGCCCCTTGGGGCGAGCCCGGCAAGACGGCGTGTCGTCTTGGGACGGGTCGACGGTCGGGCTGAAGCCCGACCTACAGGGTGGGCGTTCGCGGCGAGGCAGAGCTCGCGCTATTCGCGACCGGTGAGGGCCAGCACCACCAGCAGCACCGCCCCGCAACTGATCCCGGCGTCGGCGATGTTGAAGGCCGGCCAGTGCCAGCCGGCCGCGTGGAGGTCGAGAAAGTCGATCACGTAGCCGAAGCGCAGGCGGTCGATCAGGTTGCCGATCGCCCCGCCGAGGACCAGGGCCAGCGCCAGCGGCGTGCCGCGGCTCTGGCCCGCGCAGCGTACGAGCCACACGGCAATACCGGCGGCGATCACGACGGTCAGCACGACGAAGAACCAGCGCTGCCAGCCGCCCGCTCCGGCGAGGAAGGAAAAGGCCGCCCCGGTGTTATGCACCAGGACGAGATTGAAGAACGACGTGACCGCGACCGCCTCGTACGCGGAAAGCGCCGCCTGTGCCCAGGCCTTGGTGGCCTGGTCGGCGAGGACGATCATCAGCGCCAGCGCCAGCCAGGGCGCGCTCGGGTGGGTGGCGGAGGCGCGCAACCGGCTCAGGTCCAACAGCGCGCCTCGCCGGCGCCGTCGACGTTGGCGACGCAGCGACCGCACAGATCGGAATGCGCCGGGTCGGCGCCGACATCGGGCCGGATGTGCCAGCAGCGGGCGCACTTGGCGCCGGCCGCCGGTGCCGCCGCTACCCAGATCCGGGCGGTCTCGTCGGTCTGCTCGCCGCCGGCTTCGTCCTCGACCGCCGCGTCGCCCCGGTCGGCGGCCGGCCGCACGTGCGCCTGGGAAGTCAGCAGCGTAAAGCGCAGCTCGTCGCCGAGCTTGGCGAGCGAATCGGCCAGCGGCGCATCGCAAAAAACGGTGGCGTCGGCGTCGAGGGAGGCGCCGATGGAGCCGGCATTGCGCAGCGCCTCGAGTCGGCGCGACACGGCGGCACGCGCATCCATCACCCGCGCCCAGTCGGCCCGGGTCAGTGCCGCGTCCTCGCCCAGCGGGAATAGGCCGTCATACCACTCCGCCTCGAACGCGCTGCCATCGCGCGCGCCGGGCATGTGGGCCCAGATCTCGTCGGCGGTGTACGACAGGATCGGCGTGAGCCAGCGCACCAGCGCTTCCACGATGTGCGCCATCGCCGTCTGCGCCGAGCGCCGCGGTGCGCTGGCGGCCGGCGTCGTGTACAGGCGATCCTTGAGTACGTCGAGGTAGAACGCGCCCATGTCGATGGCGCAGAAGTTATGCACCAGCTGATACACGCGGTGGAAATTATAGGTGTCGTAGGCGGCGCGCACCTCGTCCTGGGTCTGCAGTGCGCGGTCCACCGCCCAGCGATCGAGCGAGATCATCTCGTCGGGGCCCAGCGCGTCGCGCGCCGGGTCGAAGTCGTGCAGGTTGCCCAGCAGAAAGCGGGTGGTGTTGCGCATGCGCCGGTATGAGTCCGTCATGCGCGTGAGGATTTCGTCGGAAACTGCCATCTCGCCGCGGTAGTCGGCCGCGGCCACCCACAGGCGGATGATGTCGGCGCCGAGCGTGTTCATCACCTCTTGCGGGGCGATCACGTTGCCCTGCGACTTGGACATCTTGCGGCCGTCGCCATCGACGGTGAAGCCATGCGTGAGCACGCCCTGGTAGGGCGCGCCGCCGCGTAGCGCGACCGAGGTCAGCAGCGAGGACTGAAACCAGCCGCGGTGCTGGTCCGAGCCTTCGAGGTACAGATCCGCCGGTACCTGCAACTCATCGCGCGATTCGAGCACGGCCGCGTGGGTGACGCCGGAATCGAACCAGACGTCGAGGATGTCGCTGACGCGCTCGTAGTGCTCGGCCTCGGCACCGAGCAGCTCGGCCGGGTCCAGGTCGAACCAGGCGTCGATGCCACCGGCCTCGACGCGCTCGGCCACGGCCTCGATCAGCTCGTTCGTGCGCGGGTGTAGCTCGCCGCTATCGCGGTGGAGGAACAGCGCGATCGGCACGCCCCACATGCGCTGGCGCGAGATGCACCAGTCCGGCCGGTGCTCGACCATGCCGTGGATGCGGGCCTGGCCCCAGGCCGGCGTGAACGAGACCCCGTCGATGGCCGCGAGCGCCCGGTCGCGTAGGCCCTCGCCGTGGTCGCCGTCCATGCCGATGAACCATTGCGGCGTCGCCAGGAACAGCACCGGGGTCTTGTGCCGCCAGCAATGCGGGTAGCTGTGGTCGATGGGCGAGCGCTGCACCAGTGCCCTGGCCTCAGTGAGCGCGGCAATGATCGCCTCGTCCGCCTTGCGCACATGCAGTCCGGCCACATGCGGCGTGCCTTCGCGGAAGATGCCGTCCCCGCGCACCGGATTGTCGATCGACAGGTCGTATCTCAGGCCGACGACGTAGTCGTCCTGGCCGTGCCCGGGCGCGGTGTGTACGCAGCCGGTACCCGCTTCCAGGGTCACGTGCTCCGCCGGCAGCAGCGGCACCGTGCGGTTCTCGAGCGGGTGGCGCAGGTAGAAGCCTTCCAGCCGGTCGCCCAGAGTCCGGCCGACCACTCGGCCGTCCAGTCCGTAGCGCTCGAGCGCGGACTCGACCAGCTCGGCCGCGAGTACCAGGTGCTCGTCCCCCGTCTCGACCAGGGCGTATTCGAATTCCGGATGGATGACGACGGCCTGGTTGCCAGGCAGCGTCCAGGGCGTGGTCGTCCAGATGACGGCGGAGACCGGTTTGGTGCCCGGATCGACGCCGAAGACGCCGGCCAGTTTGGCCGCGTCGGTCGCTGCGAAGCGCGCGTCGATCTGCGGCGAGCGCTTGTCGTGGTATTCGATCTCCGCCTCGGCGAGGGCCGAGCCGCAATCGAGGCACCAATGCACGGGCTTCAGGCCCTTGTACACGTGCCCGCTGGCGATGATTCGCCCGAGGGCGCGCAGGATGTCGGCCTCGGTGCGGTACGCCATCGTCAGATACGGCCGGTCCCAGTCGCCAAGCACGCCCAGGCGCTTGAAGTCCTCGCGCTGGTTGTCGATCTGGCGCTCGGCGTAGGCGCGACACTGCCGGCGGAACGTGTTGTAGTCGATATCGCGTCCGGCCTTGCCCGCCTCCTGCTCGACCGCGTGCTCAATGGGTAGGCCATGGCAGTCCCAGCCCGGCACGTAGGGCGCGTCGAAGCCGGATAGCGTCTTCGACTTGACGATGATGTCCTTGAGGATCTTGTTGACCGCGTGGCCGATGTGGATCGAGCCGTTCGCGTAGGGCGGGCCATCGTGCAGGATGAACTTCTGCCGGCCCTCGCGGGCCGCGCGGATCCGCCCGTAGACGTCCTCCTCCTGCCAGCGCGCCAGTCGCTCGGGCTCGCGTTTGGCCAGATTCGCCCGCATGGGGAACTCGGTCTTCGGCAGGTTCAGCGTCGGCTTGTAATCGCTCACGGTTCTCGTCCGGCTCAGGTGCTCGGGGATTCGGCCAGCAGGGCGCGCGCGTCGCGCGCGTCGGCGTGCATCTGTTCGACCAGCGCGTCCATCGAATCGAAGCGCTCTTCCGGACGCAGGCGGGCATGGAGCTCGACGGCCAGGTGGGCGCCGTAGAGGTCACCTTCGAAGTCGAAGGCGTAGACCTCCAGCAGGGGGCGCTGGCTCGCGACCATCGGGCGCCAGCCGAGATTGGCCACGCCGGGGAAACGCCGCCCACGGTCATCGCATGCTAGCACGGCGAATACGCCGGTCGTCGGCAGGCGGTAGCCGTCCAGTGCGATGTTGGCCGTCGGATAGCCCAGTTCGCGGCCGCGCTTGTCGCCATGGATGACGCGCCCGCGCAACGTGTACGGGCCGCCGAGTAGCCGGCTGGCCTGGTCCAGGTCGCCTTCGTCCAGCGCCTGGCGCACGCGCGTACTGGAGACCCGTTCGTCCCCCACCTTGCGCGTCTGGGCCGCCTCCACCGCGAAACCATGGCGCTCGCCGAGCGCCGCCAGGAGCGCGAAGTCGCCGCGGCGCGCGCGGCCGAAGCGGAAATCATCGCCGACAACCACATGGCGCGCGCCCAGCGCCTGGGCCACGAGCTGCTCGGCGAAGGTCTCCGGCTCCATGGACGTCAGCGCCTCGTCAAAGCGCAGCACCAGCAGCCGGTCGATGCCCAGGCGGGCGACGCCGGCCGCCTTGTCGCGCAGCCGGCTGAGCCGCGCTGGCGCGTTGCCGGGATCGAAGTACTCGCGTGGGTGCGGCTCGAAGGTCATCAGACAGGACGGCAGCCCGTACTCGCGGGCCCGCTCAGTGACCTGTGCGATTACGGCCTGATGGCCGAGATGCAGCCCGTCGAAGTTGCCAATCGTGGCGACGCAGCCCCGATGTTGCGGTTTCAGGTTGCGCTGGCCACGAATCAGTTCCACGCGAATTCCCGGGTATGCAGGCGCGAACCGGCCATTATACGGCAATGGACGCGCGGATCGGTTTGCGGGCGTTCAGCCGGTCCAGGCCAGTAGCGGCAACACGGTGAACCAGAATAGGTAGCTTAGTGAGGCGACCATGAGCGCGTCGATGCGGCCGACCGGCGCGGCGCGCTGCCGGTACCGCCGCAGCATCAGCCACAGCACGCCACAGTGCAATCCGATCAGCGCGCCCGCGCGGCCATACACGGGCCCCATAACGAAGGCGACCGCCGCCGCCGTTAGTGCGGCCGCGATCGCCGTCCATTGCGCCGCGCCGGCCGCGCTCGCGGCGCCACGCCGGACCGCGAGCGTGTGCTTGTCCACGCTACGATCGGCGGTTGAATCCGGGATCCCGGCCAGCAAGATCGAGGGCAGGATCGCCAGCAGCAGCGGCACGCTCAACACCCAGGGCGTGAGCGTCCAAACCGAACCGCCTTGCAGCACGAAGCCGAGCAGGACTGGTCCGGTGCTGTGCGTGGCGGCCACGGTGATCTCGGCGGCCCCACGGTAGGCCAGGCGCAAGGGTGGCAGCGTGTAGCCGAGCGCGAGGATGCCGAAGAATCCGATGATCGCCACCGCCGGCAGCGCGCTGCCCGGCGGTGCCCAAGCCCACGTGACCGTGGTCGCCGCCGCGGCCAGGGCGAGCGCCAGCCCGGCGCCGGTGCGCAGCGCCGCCGCGGACAATCGGTGCTCGACCAGCACGCGCGAGCCGCCGTTGAACGGGCCGGCGTTGGTATTGCGGCGGTCGGTCTCGTAATCCGCCAGCTCGTTGGTGAACACGGTCGCCATCTCCAGCAGCACCAGCACGATGAAGCCCGACGCGTACACCGCCAGGTCCAGCCGCGTACCGCCCTGGGCCGCGACGGCGCCGAGTGAGTAGGCCAGCCAGGTCATCGGGTAGAACTGCAGGCGCATCGCGCGCACCCAGGCATGGATGCGGTGGACACGCGAGCGGGTAGGCGCGTGCGTGGTCACGGCGTGGCGCTCATGCATGAATTCCCTTCCATGGGATGCAGACTTCGTTTTCCTGGGGTCGGCCGCGCCAGCCGAGGGCCGCACTCACGCCGAGCGCGGGGCCGCGAGCGCTACGCGAGCACGTGGCGCGGACGCAGTCCCACGAGCAAGAGCACCGTGGCGTAGATCGCGCCACCGGCACCGATCAGCCCCCCGAGCCTCAGTGCCTTGTCGTCCCAGCCCAGCGTACCCCAGGTGGTGAGCGGCTCGACCCAGAGCAACAGCAGGGCTGTCATGGCGGCCACGGCGAGGCCCACGCGCAGGAGCAAACTGCGCCAGCCCGCGGACCGACGATAGACGCCCTCGCGCACCAGGTGCCAGTAGAGCAGTCCCGCGTGTAGCCAGCCCGAGAGCGCGGTCGCCAGTGCCAGACCCGCGTGCGGTGCGACGAAGCCCGCGAGCACCAGCGAACCGACAATGGCCGCATTCAGGACCATGTTCGCGACCAGCGCGATCACGCCGATGCGCACGGGCGTGCGCGTGTCCTGCCGCGAGAAGAAGGCCGGCTGCAGGATCTTGACCAGCAGGAATGCGGGCAGGCCCACGCCGTAACCCAAAAGCGCGATCGTGGCCATGCGCGTGTCGCGCTCGGTGAATTCGCCGTAGCCGAACAGCGTGGCCAGTATCGGCCCGGCCAATAGCACCAGGCCGACCGTTGCCGGGATGCCCATCACCACAACGAGCCGCAGCGCCTGTTCCAGCGTGCGGCCGAAGGCGGCCGGATCCTCACGCGCGTGGTCCGAGGAGAGGCGCGGCAGGATGGCCGTGCCCAGGGCCACGCCGAACACCCCCAGCGGGAACTCGAGCAGCCGGTCGGCGTAGTACAGCCAGCTGACGCTGCCCGCCATCAGCAGCGACGCGACCAAGGTGTCCACCAGCAGATTGATCTGCGCCACGGAGGCGCCGAACAGCGTCGGAATCAGTAATGTGATGACTCGCTGCACGCCCGGGTGGCGCCAGCCCCAGCGCGGCCGCGGCAGCATCCCGATACGCGCCAGAAACGGCAGCTGGAACGCGAGCTGGATCAGGCCAGCGACGAACACGGCCCAGGCGAGGGCGTGTATCGGGATCTCGAAGCGCGGCGCCGCCCACAGCGCACCCACGATCATGCATAGATTGAGCAGCACCGGTGTGAAGGCAGGGACGGCGAAGCGCGAGAAGCTCTGCAGCATGCCCCCGGCCGTCGCCACCAGCGAGATGAACAGCAGATAGGGAAAGGTGACCCGAAGCAAATTACTGGCGAGATCATACTGCGCCGGATCGTCATAAAAGCCGGGCGCGAAGATCAGGACCAGCACCGGGGCAAACGCCACGCCGATGGCCGTAACCGCCAGAAGAACGCCCATCAGCGTACCGACGACGTGATTGGCCAGATCCCGTAGCGATTCGAAGCCGTGCTTTTCCTTGTACTCGGTGAATACCGGCACAAAGGCCAGGGTGAACCCGCCCTCACCGAACAGCCGGCGCAGAAAGTTCGGGATACGAAAGGCGACGAAGAACGCGTCCGTCGCCCGGCTGGCGCCGAATACGTTGGCGAGTACCATGTCGCGGACGAAGCCGAGCACGCGCGAGATCAGCGTCATCGCGCCGATCGTCCCGCCGGTACGCCACACGCCCGGTCGGTGGCGTTGGGTCTCCCCTGTGTCGGCCCTCGCCTCGTTCATGGATTGCCGCCTCGGCGACTTCTGGAAAGGCGCGAGTGTACCAGCCGGGAAATACGCCCCGAGCCGCGGGCCGGCGCGGTGCTTGACCTGCCGCGAACGGCGGAGTACTGGTGACTGTAACTTTGAGCGTGACTGGCAAGGGCATGCCAGGACTCATACTGGTTCATCTTGATCGGGCGGCGGTCCGGGAACTCGAACGCGCGCTCGGGGATTGCGATTCGAATCCAACGGCGCTCGCCGAGCCCGAGAGCGCGCTCGACCTCCTTACGGAGGCGCCCGACACGGTTGCGGCCGTGATTGTGGACGCGGGGATCGCCGATCCCCTCCGATTCGCTCAGCGCGCCCGCGCCCTCGATCCGAACCTGCCCATGGTGCTCGCCACCGGCCCCGGTGATGGCGACGATGTGCGCCGGGCGTTATGCCTGACCCCTGGGCTCGGCAATGCTCTCGCCTGTGTTGCGCTGGACGATCTGCCTGCCTTGTGCGAGGTGGCGCTCGCGGCCGTGGGGGAGGGTTTCCCAGAGGAGGCAAGCGCCGGTGCCTCCGAGACGGGGTCCGACGGGGTCGATGCCACCGTGGGGCAATCCCTGCTTGCCGGCGACTGCGGCCATCTGCTCGATCAGGCGCCGATCGGCGTGATCGCGGCCGATGCGGCCGGCGGCATCCGCGGCTGGAACCGCTGCGCTCGGATGCTGCTCGAACGATCCGAGCGCGAGTCGCTCGGCTCTCCCTTGCCGCTTCTGTTTAGCGGACCACAGCGGATCCAGTTACGAATGCTGCTGGCGAGCGCCGTTGCCGGCGACGCGCCGGAGGCGTGTACCTTCGTGCGCACGCGGCACGACGGGGAGCGCCAGTTTCTCGAGGTGACCGCCGCGGCGCATGCGGGCTACGGGGGCGCCGGCGCGCTCCTGCTTTTGCAGGAGGTCACCGCGCGCGAGCAGGCGCTCGACGAGCGCGATGGTCATGAGTTGGCGTTACGCGAGAGTGAGCGCCGCTTCCGCGCCGTGTTCGAGCAGGCGGCCTCCGGGATCGCGCTGGTATCGCCCGAAGGATGCATGACCGCGGTCAACGAGCGCTTCTGTCAGCTCGTCGGTTATGGCCGTGACGAACTGACGGGGATGAGCGATCCCATCGTCGGGTTGACGCATCCGGACGATGTCGAGGTGGAGCTCGCCTACATGGGCGCGCTAGTCGCCGGCGAGGGGGCGCCGTTCCAGTTGGAGAAGCGCTTTCGGCACAGGGCGGGGCACGAGGTGTGGGCACGCCTTGGCGTCTCGGCGCTACGGGACGAAACCGGTGGCATCCAACAGCTCATCGCCGTCGCCGAGAACATCGATGAGCGCAAGCGTGCCGAGGCCGCGCTGCAGGCCAGCGAGGAACGTCAGCGGCTCATTCTGGAAAGCCTGACCAACTACGCGGTCTTTACCACCGATCTCGCGGGGCATGTCACCGACTGGAATCGGGGCGCCGAGCGGCTGCTCGGCTACGCCGAGTCCGAAATCGTTGGCCGGTCCGTGGACATCATACTTCCGCACGAGGAGCAAGACGCCGAGGCGCACGCAGGTGAATTGCAGGAGGCGCTCGCGGAAGGTCAATCCGCTGATGATCGCTGGCACGTGCGCAAGGACGGCACGCGCTTCTGGGCCAGCGGCCTGACCAACACGCTAGGCGGCGACGGTACGCCGCGCGGCTTCGTCAAAGTTTTACGTGACCGTACCGAGAGCAAGCGCTCGCGCGACCAGCTGGAGGCGCGCGCACGCCAGCAGGCTGCGGTCGCCCGGTTCGGCCAGCGCGCGCTATCCGATGTCCCGGTCGAGCAGCTGTTTCGGGAGGCGGTGCAGATCATCGCCGAAACGCTGGAGGTACCCCTCGCGTCACTCTTCCAGCTGCTGCCCGACGAAGGTGCGTTGACGCTCGAAGCGGGCGTCGGCTGGTCGGAGGGCCTCCTGGGGCGGGCGTGGATCGGCGCGGAGCGCGAATCCCAGGCGGGCTACACGCTGGCCTCGGCGATGCCGGTCGTGGTCGAGGATCTGAGGACCGAAACGCGCTTTCATCCCTCCCCGCTCCTGCGCGAAGCCGGGGCGGTCAGCGGCATCACCGTCGCCGTCAGCGAGAGCGTGGATACGGCCTGGGGCGTCCTCGGCGCGCACACGCGCGAGCCGCGGAGCTTCAGCGAGGACGACGTCAACTTCTTGCAGGCATTGGCTAATACCCTGGCCGCCGCCATCAAGCGGCATCGTACCGAGCAGCAGCTGCGCGAGCTCAACCAGACGCTCGAACAGCGCGTGGCCGAGCGCACGGCGGAGACCGAGCAGCGTGCCGCCCAGCTGCGCGCCCTGACCTCGGAGCTGACGCAGACCGAACAGCGCGAGCGCCGCCGCCTCGCGCAGGTGCTGCATGACAACCTGCAACAGATGCTGGTGGCCGGCAAGCTTCAGATCGGCACGGCCTTGAAGGACACGACCGATCCGCGGTGCGCCGAGGCTTTGCAACGCGTCGACGCCCTGCTCGATGACTCCATCCAGGAGTCGCGCTCGCTCACCGTCGAACTCAGCCCGCCGGTGCTCTATGACGCGGGCCTTGGGGCCGGGCTGGAGTGGCTCGGGCGTTGGATGCAGGAGCATCACGGCCTGCACCTGGAGGTCGATACTGAGCGGGACGCCGATCCGAGCGGTGAGGACCTGCGCGTGTTGCTATTCCAGGGCGCGCGCGAACTCTTGTTCAATGTGGTCAAGCATGCGCGGGTCGACCGCGCCGGGGTTCGATTGCGCCGCGACGGGCGGCAGCGGATCGAGATGCGCGTGCGTGACGAGGGCGAGGGCTTCGACGCCCAGGAGGGGGCGCTCGCCGAGCGCCAGGGGGAGGGCTTCGGACTGTTCAGCATTCGTGAGCGGCTGATGCGCCTGCAAGGCGAGATCACCGTGGAGTCGGCACCGGGCGCGGGCACCTGCGTGACCATCACCGTGCCTGAAGGCCCGGATGGCTTGGGCGATGACGCCGCCCGCCTGCCTATCGATGGGCAGTCATTCGCGGTGGCCGAGCCCAATGGCGTGGCCGCTACCGGCACGCGTGATGGCATGATTCGCGTCGTGCTCGCCGACGACCACGATCTCGTGCGCGAGGGGCTCGCGGGCGTGTTGAACGCCCAGTCGGATGTGTCCGTCATCGGGGAGGCGGGCGACGGGCGCGCCGCCGTCGAGCTCGTCCGCCGGAGCCGGCCCGATGTGGTCGTGCTCGATGTCACCATGCCGCGGATGAATGGCATCGAGGCGGCCCGAATCATCGCCGACGAGTGCCCCGACGTCCGCGTGATCGGCCTGTCGGTTCATGAGTCCGAGGACATGGCCGGCGCCATGCGCCAAGCGGGGGCCGCGGCGTATCTCAACAAGGCCGGTCCCTCGCAGCACTTGCTCGCGGCCATCCGGCAACCCCACTCCGCGCGCGGGCCATCGCGCCGGCGTTGACATAGGCAGCCACACTCGGGGACAATTCGCGGCTTCCCGCGAGCCGGGATCGATCGGACCCCTTACGGAGAGGAACACCGTGGCGAATACCCCGCAGGCCCGCAAGCGCGCGCGCCAGAATCTAGGCCGCCGCCAGCACAATCACAGCCAGCGTTCGCAAATGCGCACGCAAGTCAAGAAGGTGATCGGGGCCATCCGGCGTGGTGATCGCGAAGCCGCCGAGACCGCCTACAAGGCCGCCGTGCCGGTCGTCGACCGTATCACCGGCAAGGGCCTGATCCCGAAGAACCGCGCCGCGCGCTACAAGAGCCGCTTGAACCAGCGCATCCGCGAACTCAGCGCTTAGACTCGCTCGCATACCCGCCGAGTCCCCCACTCGGCATCGCT
>JBBEEB010000135.1:34910-62074 GCA_040880995.1 Halofilum sp. (in: g-proteobacteria) | reverse complement strand
ATCGAGCAGTTCGTCGCCCGCTTCCGCTACAAGGCGACCAAGGCGCGTCAGGCTCAGAGCCGGCTCAAGGAACTCGAGCGCATGGAGCAGATCGCGCCGGCTCACGTCGACTCGCCCTTTCGGTTCTCGTTCCCAGACGCGGACAAGGCGTCGCATCCGCTGGTGACCTTCCGCGACTCGGCCGTCGGCTACGAGGGGGCCCCGGTACTCACCGGCGTGGACTTCTCCCTATTGCCCGGCGCCCGCATCGGCCTGTTGGGACCGAACGGTGCCGGCAAATCGACGCTGATCCGCACCCTGGTTGGTGAGCTGCCGCTGGTCGCCGGCGAGCGCACCGCGGGCGAGCATCTGTACATCGGCTACTTCGCCCAGCATCAGCTCGACGACCTCGACCTGAACGCCAGCGCACTCGCGCATCTGCAGCGCGAATCCCCGGACGTCCGCGAGCAGATACTGCGTAACTTCCTCGGTGGCTTCGGTTTCTCCGGCGAGGACGCAACCAGCCCGGTAGGGCGTTTCTCCGGCGGCGAGAAGGCGCGCCTGGCGCTGGCGCGCATCGCCTGGCGCCGGCCGAACCTGCTGCTGCTCGACGAACCGACCAACCACCTCGACCTGGAAATGCGGCACGCGCTGGACCTCGCGCTGCAATCCTTCGCCGGCGCGGTCATGCTGGTCACGCACGACCGTCACCTGCTGCGCGACACGGTCGACACGTTTTGGCTGGTCGCCGACGGACGCGTGCGCGAGTTCGATGGCGACCTCGACGACTATCGCGACTGGCTGCGTGAATATCGCGCCGGGCGCACGGCGCCGACGGACGTGGCGGCCGCGCCGAACCCCGCCACACCGAAGGATCGCAAAGGCGCGCGCCGCGACGCGGCGCGCCAGCGCGCCGGCCTCAAGTCACTGCGCGACAATGTGACCCGCCTGGAGAAGGCTGTGGCTGAGAAGCGCGCGCAGCTCCACGAGATCGACGCGAAACTGGCCGACACCGGGCTCTATACCGACGGCGCCCGCGTCCATGAGCTGCAGGAACTGCAGCGCCGCCAAGGCGAGCTCCGCACCGAGATCGATCGACTCGAGACCGAGTGGATCGAGGCCAGCGAACGCCTCGAGGCGGCCCAGGCGGACTGAGCCGCCGAACCCACCATCGCGAACGCCCACCGTGGCTACCCCGGATTACAGCGACACCAGCTACCGCCGTGCCTGGTCCTTGGCCTGGCCTATCATCCTGTCGAACTCCTCGATCCCGCTGGTCGGGGCGGTCGACACGGCGGTCATGGGCCACATGCCCGAGGCCGCCTACGTCGGCGCGGTCGCCCTGGGCGCGAACCTGTTCTCCATCATCTATTGGAGCTTCGGATTCCTGCGCATGGGCACGACCGGATTCGTCGCCCAGGCGGCCGGTGCGGGCGACGGCGCCGAGGTCCGCGCCGCCCTGCAGCGCGCGCTGTCGATCGCGCTCGTTCTGGCGCTCGCCATCTGGGCACTACAGGCGCCGATCGCCCTCGCGGCGTTCTCGGTCATCGAAGCCAGCGGCCAGGTCGAAGCGCTCACCCGAACGTACTTTGAATGGCGCATCTGGTCGGCCCCGGCGGTGCTCGCCAACTACGCTATTCTGGGCACGCTGATCGGCCTGCAGCGCACGCGCGATGTGCTGCTCGTGCAACTGCTGCTCAACGGCACCAATATCGGCCTCGACCTGTTGTTCGTGCCGGTACTGGGCTGGGGCATCGAGGGCGTGGCCGCCGCCTCCGTCGTGGCCGAGTATGCCGCCGTGGCCGGCGGACTGGCGCTGCTCGCCATTCGGCTCCGACGCCTGCCCGGCCGCGAACGCATCGTGACCCTGTTCGAGCCGGCCGCGCTGCGGGCCTTGATCGCGGTCAACGGCAATATCTTCGTACGCACCGTTCTGCTGGTGCTCGCCTTTTTCTATTTCGCCGCGGTCGGCGCTCGCATGGGCGACACCGTGGTCGCCGCCAACGCCATCCTGATGCAGCTACAGCTCTTCCTCGCCTACGGCCTGGACGGCTTTGCCCACGCGGCCGAGGGGCTGACGGGCGCGGCCTGTGGGGCGCGCAACCGCGCGCGCTTCCGCGCGGCCGTCCGCACCACTACGGTCTGTGCACTAGCCGTCGCCGGTGGCTACACGTTGGTCTACGCGCTGTTCGGCCCGATGTTCATCGGCTGGATGACCGATCTGCCCGAGGTGCGCGAACGCGCCGGCGCATACCTGGCGTGGATGATCGCCGCGCCGCTGATCTCGGTCTGGAGCTTTCAGCTCGACGGCGTGTTCATCGGCGCGACGCGCACGGCGGAGATGCGCAATGGCATGATCCTCTCGGCGATCGGCTTCTGGCTCGCCGTTCAGGTCCTGGTACCCTGGCTGGGGAATCACGGCCTATGGCTCGCGCTGATGCTGTTCCTCGGCCTGCGCGCGCTCACGCTCGGCTACTGGCTTCCGCGCCTCGTTCGCGCGCAGGGCGCGCCGAGCCATGAGGTCGCCTGAATGCGTCCAGCCGCTCGCGCTTGGCGCGAAATGCGACTGGCGCCTATGTTCAACAAGAAGGTTGCCGATCGGCCAACCGGCGAGTGAGCCCGAACCAACATGACGATGTCTTTGGAAGAAGCCGCGCGGGCGATGCGCGAGGCCATGCGCGAGACCGTCCGCCGCCATTCCCTGTGGTACCTGATTCAGGGTGGACTGATGGGGATCGGCGGCGTCGTAGCGCTGCTCTACCCGGTGTTCTCGTCGTTCGCCGTGACCGTGGTCGGGTGGATCCTGATCATCAGCGGGCTATCGCAGGCGATCAGTCTCATCGGAGCGGCACAGGTGCCGCACTTCTGGATTCAGCTGATTTCGGTGGTCCTCTCGCTGATCATCGGCTGGTTGCTGCTGATCGACCCGCAGCAGGGCCTGACCACGCTGAGCTTCCTGTTCATCGTGTTCCTGATGGTCGAAGGCGTATCCAAGGCGGTTTTCGCGCTCACCATCCGTCCGTTTCCCCATTGGAACTGGGTGCTCGGTAGCGGACTGCTCGGCGTCGTATTATCGCTTTTACTGCTGTCCACCATGCCCGTCTCCGCCTTCTGGATACTCGGCGCGCTTCTCGGTCTGCAGCTCATGAGTGAAGGCGCAGCGCTCGGCTATCTGGCGTGGCAAGCGCGTGCGAAGAACGGCGCCGTATCATCGCACCCGACGTAGTGGGCCATGCATGGCTCCACGAGTGACGGCGCGCTCAGCGCCTCGGATCGTCGGACTCGATTCGCTCCAGACGGTCGTGCATGGACCGGATCAACTGCAGCATCTCCTGGCGCTCCGAACGCGCGCGGGCCTCGATCTCCTGGCGGGATTTCTCCTCGCTCTCGTGGTAGCCCTCCTGCATCGAATTGACGATGATGCCGATGAACAGGTTGAGCACGGTGAACGCGGTAACCAGGATGAAGACCACGAAGTAGATCCAGGCGTACGGGAACGTCTCCAGCGTGGGGCGCGCCACGGATTCGGACCAGCTCTCGAGGGTCATGATCTGGAACAGCGTGTACATCGTGCGCCCGAGGGTCCCGAAGTATTGCGGAAAAGCCTCGCCGAACAGCTGCGTGCCCATGACGCCGAAGATATAGAACACCATCAGCAGCAGCACCCCGACCCAGCCGATGCTCGGGATGGCCTTGAGCAGCGATTCGACGATGTGCCGCAGGCGCTGGATGCGCGTGAGCAAGCGCAGCAGCCGCAGGATACGTAGCGCACGCAGGATGGCGAACGGCCCCGAGGCCGGAATCAACGCGATCGCGACGATCGCGAAGTCGAAGACATTCCAGCCGCTGCGGAAGAAGCGCACATCCCAGGCATAGAGCTTGAGACCGAGCTCCAGCACGAAGATCGCCAGCACGATCCGCTCGCCCAGCACGATCAGACCGCCCGCCCGCTCCATGGCCGCGGCGGAGGTTTCGAGTCCCAGCAGCGCGGCGTTGAACACGATCAAAGCGACGATCACGTTCTGCACGCCGCGGCTCTCGACCCAATCCCCCACGCGGGCCCGCCGGCTGCCGCTCACTGCCGTACTCATGTCGCCGCGCGCTTCTCGATCATGGTCACCGGGTCACCCCTCCGCCTTGCTCGCACACGCGATACAGAGTTGCGCCGAAGGATCAAACTCCAGCCGCCGCGGGTCGATCTCCTCGTCACATTGGCTGCATAGGCCGTAGTCGCCGCTGTCGATGCGCGCCAGCGCGGAACGCGTGCGCGCCAGTGTCTTGCGCCGACGCTCCTGGGTTGCCTGGGTCATCGCCTGGGCGCTGAGCGCATCCATCCGCGATAGCCGGCCCTGGCGCTGCTGGTCCAGCTCGACGGTATCCGCGTCGGTGTTGCCCACCCGCTCTGCGGCTTCCAGCTCCTCCTGTAGCTCCAGCAGCTTGCGCCGGAAGTATTCGAGATCGATCGGCTCTGACATCGAGTGATACACCTGATGACTCATGAAGGCCGGCACACGCGAGGGAGACGGGCCGGAAAGCAGGCGCGATTGTGGCAGAAACGCCCGACGGGCGTACGCCCCGGGAGCGCGGTCGCGCTCGGATCGCCCCTTCAGCCGAGAGTCCGGGATTCGCCAGCCTCGCCCGGGTCCTCGACAAACCACAACAGGGCGGCCCCGGCGCCGAACAGGACCAGCAGCGACAGGATGCCGGCGCGGGGATCGCCGGCCAACCAGCCGACCGTGCCCACCAGCACCGGGCCGATGACGGCCGCGAACTTGCCCATCATGTTGTAGAAGCCGAAGAACTCGCCCGCGCGGCCCGGCGGTACCAGGCGCGCGAACAGCGAGCGCGACAGCGCCTGCACGCCGCCCTGGACCAATCCGATGACCACGGCCATGGCGTAGAACTCCCAGGCCGCGTCCATCCGCGAGGCCCACACGGTCACGAGCGCGTAGACGCCGAGTGCGAGGAAGATGCCGCCGCGCGCCCCGAGCGGCCGCGCCAGGCGACCGAACACCAGCGTCGCGGGAAAGCCGACGAATTGCACGATCAGCAAGGCCACGATGAGATCGTTGGCGTCGAAGCCGATCGCGCGGCCGTAATCGACCGCCATGCGTACGACGGTGTCGACCCCATCGATGTAGAGCCAGTAGGCGAGCAGGAATAGCGCCGCGTTACGGTGCCGCGTCACCGCGCGCAGGGTCGCCAGGAGCTGGCGCAGGCCCTCGCGCACGGCCGTCCCCGCTTTCACGGCACGGGGCGTCTCGCGCACGCCGCGCAACAACGGGATGGAGAACACCGCCCACCACACGGCGGTCAGCAGAAAGGCGAAGCGCACCGCCTGATCCGCCCCGGTGAAGCCGAAGCGCTCGGGCCACAGGGCGCTCGCCACACAGCCCGCGAACAGCAAACCGCCACCGAGATACCCGAGGGCGAAGCCAAATGCGGAGACGCGGTCGCCTTCGCCCGCCGGCGCGACCTCCGGGAGTAGCGCGTCGTAGAACACGTTGGCGCCCATGAAGCCAACCGTCGCCAGCGCGAACGCGGCCGCCGCGGCGCCCCATTGTCCGGCGCCGATGAACCACAGCGTGGCGGTCGCGACCATCCCCAGCAGCGCGAATCCCAGCAGATAGCGCTTGCGCCGGCCGGATCGGTCGGCGATGGCACCGACGATGGGCGCGAGCAGCACAATCAGCAGGCTCGAGGCCGAATTGGCCGCGCCGAGCCAGAACGTACTGTCGGTCGCGGACAGCTCCGCCGCCCAGTAATCCTTGAAGAACAGCGGGAAGAAGCCCGCCAGCACCACAGTCGCGTAGGCCGAGTTGGCCCAGTCGTACAGCGCCCAGGCGAACACCCGCCGGCGATCGGCGCTCAAAGCGAACACGAGAGGAGCGAGCGATATTCGGCGTTGGGCAACGGTACACTCGGATGCGAGGGGACTCGGCGCCACTATAGCAGCGCCCCGCTCGCTTGAGATGGGTCCGAATCATCCCAACATTGTGGGGATGATTCGGCGCGATTGGCCAAAGCCGGGCCAACAACCCTGACTGCTACCATGAGCGCCCAACCACCGACGCCCGGCGCGCGCCGGCGCAAGAGATTGACCCATGACCGAAGCGGCACCGACGGACACCGCGCAAGCGCTGCGCTTCGACAATACCTACGCGCGCCTGCCGGGCGAATTCTACGCCCGGGTCGAACCGACCCCGGTGACCCAACCGCAGCTCATCCGGCTGAACCGGCCGCTGGCTGAGGCCTTGGGCCTCGATCCGGAGGCCCTCTCGACCACCGCGGGCATCGAAGTTCTGGCCGGTAACCGCGTGCCAGAGGGCGCCGAACCACTGGCGATGGCCTATGCCGGCCACCAATTCGGTAACTGGGTGCCCAGCCTGGGCGACGGTCGCGCGGTGATGCTCGGCGAAATCGTGGACCGCGACGGCGTCCACCGCGACCTCCAGCTCAAGGGTGCCGGGCTGACCCCGTTCTCGCGTGTAGGCGATGGCCGGGCCGCCCTCGGACCGGTCGTGCGCGAGTACCTGGTCAGCGAGGGCATGGCGGGGCTCGGAGTGCCCACGACGCGCGCGCTGGCGATGATCGCCACCGGCGAGGCCGTCTACCGCGACCGTATTGAGCCGGGCGCGGTGCTGACGCGCGTGGCCGCCAGTCATGTGCGCGTCGGGACCTTCGAATATTTCCACCGGCGTGGTCAGAGCGAATCCGTCCGCGCGCTGGCCGACTACGTGCAGCAGCGTCACTACCCGGAGACGGCCGAGGCCGAGCGGCCCTACCAGGCGCTACTGGAAGCCATCGCCACGCGCACGGCCGACCTGATCGCCGACTGGATGCTGGTGGGCTTCATCCATGGGGTGATGAACACCGACAACATCGCCGTCTCCGGTGAGACCATCGATTACGGCCCCTGCGCGTTCATGGACCGCTACCACCCGGCAACCGTGTACAGCTCGATCGACCAACGCGGCCGCTACGCCTACAACCAGCAGCCGCGCATGGGCCATTGGGGGCTGGCGCAACTGGCCGAGTGCCTGTTGCCGCTGCTCGGCGAGGACCAGGAGCAGCAGGTCGAAGCGGCCCGAGCAGCGCTCGACGTCTACGCGCCGCGGCTGGAAGCGCGCTATCACGGGGGCCTGCGCCGCAAGATCGGCCTGGCGACCGAACAGGATGGCGACATGGATCTGGTCACCGATCTGCTGCAGCGCATGGCCACCCAGGGCGCGGACTTCACGCTGACCTTCCGCCGACTGGCCGAGCTGACCTGCGAACCCGGCGGCGCCGATCAGCGGGTGCGCGAGCTGTTCAATGACCCGAGCTCGTTCGATGACTGGGCCGCCCACTGGCGCGAGCGCCTGGCCGCGGAATCCGCCACGGACGCGGAACGGCGTCAGGCCATGCGCGCGGTCAACCCGGCCTACATCCCCCGCAACCATCGCATTCAGCAAGCGATCGACGCGGCTACGCAAGAGGACCTGCGACCACTCGAGGAGCTGTTGCAGGTCCTGTCCTCGCCCTACGAGGACCATCCGGAGCTGGCCGAATACGCCCACCCCCCGCAGCCGGGCGAGGAGATCCGCCAGACCTTCTGCGGCACCTGAGAGCCTTTCGCACGAAGAGCCGCGCGAACGCGGGTAAAGGTACGCCGTGAGCTAATAGCGGCGGAGTTCGGCGCGGGCATCGGGTTCGCCCACGGGTCACCCCTGCCTCCCAGACCACCGTACGTTCTCCCGATACGACGGTGCCTGCCTCCCGCGAACGGGCAAGCTACGCCGAGGCACTTCCCGGCGCGCTTTTGCTTGCCGGTTGTCCAACGCCGCGCACGACGCACCCAAAAAAAGGGGCGCCAGCGGCGCCCCAATCGCTCTAACAAGCGAGGAAGGTCGTACAACTTGGTGCCGATTTCGAGCGCGCCCCGGCTAGGAGACAGCCGCGGTGGTAACGCGCTCGTTCAACAGGGTTTCAAGGTCCGCAATGCTGTCGAGCACGCGGTCGGCCTCCGATGCGAGCTCGACCGCCGTCCCCGTGCCGGTGAGCACGCCGACGGACAGCGCGCAGCCGGCCGAGCTGCCCATACGGATGTCGTGCAGATTGTCCCCGACGACCGCAACCTGATCGGGCGTGAGGCCATGCGTTTCGCAAAAGCCATGCACCGCGGCCGGGCTCGGCTTGGGCGTGAAGCCGCTGTCGTAGCCCACGACGAAGAGGCCCTCCGCTGCCAGGCCGACGCTCGCCAGCGTGGCGCGGGCCGCTGCCTCGCTATCGCTCGTGACCACAGCGATGCGAATGCCACGCGCGCGTAGCCGCTCGAACAGCGCCACGAGGTCGGTCACGGCGACCGAGCGCGCGGCACCAGCCGCGAACACCGCATCCATTTCCTGGGTCAGCTCATCGAGCGCGTAGGGCGCGCCCGCGTCGATCCAGGCCGCCGCGATCTCGCGCGTGTTGGCCGCCGCCAGCAGACTACCGCCGGCGATCCGGTCGGTGGCGAGATCGAAGCCGCCCACCTCGAGCAGTCGGCGCGCCAACGCGTCGTCGTAGCGAGCCGCGCGCCGCGCGGCCTCGCGATTGACTGGCACCCAGGTCGCGGCGAAGTCGACCAGGGTGCCGTCCTTGTCGAACACGATGCCCGCGATCTCGCGGTCCGATGGACTCTTCGGCGCCATGCTCAGCGCACGCGCAGGACGTAGGCGCGGCCCGCCGAGTGCCCCGGCACATTCGGCATCGACACGTAGTCCAGGGTCCGCTCGACCTCTTCACAGCGGCCGGCGCGAATCAGCTCGGCGATATGGTCGCCGAAGCCGTTGTCGTAGAGCTCGTTCTTGACCGTCGCCACGATGTGGCCGCCGGGACGCACCAGGCGCAGCAGGTGATCCAGGCCCTCGGTTCCGGCATGGCCCGGCGTGAACACGCCTGCGACCACGGCCGCGGCGTAATGGCCATCCTCGATCGGCAGCTCACGGCCGAGCAAGCCGAGATGCAGCACGTCATAGCAACGGCGTTCGCGGGCGACGTCGATCATGCCCTGCGAGCCATCGAGCGCCTCGATCTGCTTGTAGCCCAGAATCCTGAGCCAGTCGCCGACGAGACCCGTGCCCGCGCCCGCATCGAGGACCGGCCCGGCATCAGGCGCCACGTGGCGGGCGACCAGCCCCAGGCAGACCATGGGATGACGATACCCGGCCACGCCGACGTCGTTATCGTAGGACCTGGCCCACTCGTCGTAGTCGCGGGCGACCTGTTCCTCGGTCTGTCCCGCGTACACCTTGTTCAGATGATTGGCAGCGTCGGGCGTAGACATTGCAATGTCCTCCTATCAGTAATTCGGGGATCGACGCGAGCGGCGCCCAAGCGGGCGCAGTCGCGGCGACCGGTGATTGGCCGTCATGCTTCCATGCTGCGGAATTCGGCCCAGGCCTGGTCGAAGCGGTCGAGGTTTTCCTGGGTATAGCTGACGAAGTCTTCGTCAATCTCGGAATGGATTTCCGAGACCATGCTCCACATCGCCTCGCGCAGCAGCGAGACGGCCTTCATCGCCTTGAGCCGGTAATGGACGACCTCGGGCACCTCGCCCTCGAGATAGACTTCCAGCATCCAGCGCTCGTCGTCATCGCTGAGCTGGTTGTTCGAGGAAAGTCCACCCAGGTCGAACAGGGGACTGCCGAACCCGGCGTAGTCCCAATCGATGAGCCACATGCGCTCACCGTCGTCGAGCAGATTGCCGGCCAGCAGGTCGTTATGGCAGAACACCATGTCGCCACGGCCCACCGCCGTCTCCAACTGCTCGGCGTAGGACACGAAGCGCGGCAGCTCATCGAGCATGCGGCTATTACCGTCGCGCAGTGTATGGGCGTAATCGTAGATGGCGTGGAACGGCCAGAACGCAAGCGCCGGTCCGCGCAGTTCCTTCACCATCTCGCGATGACAGCGCTTGACCAGTTCCATCACACGCTCGAGATTGCGCCGGTCGCGCACATCGACCTCGGTCAGCGTGCGGCCATCGATATGCCGCATCACGAGCAGTCCCGGCTCGTGGTAGATCACCGCCGGCGAGAGTCCCGTGCGCTCGGCCGCCTGCGCGGCGTTGAGTTCGTTAAAGCGCATGATCCGATGCACGGGGATATCATCCCCCGTGCGGACCACGAACTTCTCGCCACGGTCTTCGACGAGATAATTCACATTGGTCAGGCCGCCGGTCAGACGTTCGGGTGCGACGGGGCCCGACCAGCAATCCAATTGGGCGATTCGGTCGGTCAATCGAGACATGCCGGCCTCTTCGTTATGGTCTTGGCGATGCGCCGGATTCCGGCCCATCGAACGAGAAAACTGAGCGGAGGGCGGCCCCGGCGCCACGCCAGGGCCGCCGCCGATTACGCCGGGGCGCCGGCAGGCGCCGGCTTGGGTTCGTCGCCGTCACGCTCGATGGCTTCGGCGGTCGGCACCGACAGCCAATGGGCCAGCATGAAGCCGGTCGCACCGCCACCGAGCTTACCCAGCAGCAGCGGCAGGATCATGCTCGGCTGGAAGTTCGCCGTGAATGCCAAATGGTCGCCGAAGGCGAAGGCAGCGCAGACGGCGAAGGCGATCGTGAGCACCTTGTCCTTGGCGCGCATATCGCCAATCAGTCGGTACAGCGCAAGCACGTTCGCCACCGCGGCCAAGATGCCCGCCGCCCCGTTGCTTTCCAGGCCGATGCGCTGGCCGACAGTTTCCATCGGCTTCGCCAGGTACTTCTTGATCAAGTACACCATCGGGAAGGCGCCGGCGAGCATGATGCCGATGTAGCCTGCGATCTCGAGCGCGCGGAACTGGTCGTCGGCGTCCGCGATGATCGGGTCGAAGCCCCACGCGCCGAAGACATTGCTAAAGAACCCGGTGAAGTATTCGACGATCGAGAACACGACGACGATCGTGATACCGGCGTACATGATCTTGCCGAACCACAGGAACCCGCGGATCATCATCTCGGGCACGAACCTCAGGCCAGCCGCGATCGCGCCGCAGAAGACGATCAGGGGCGCGAGATTAGCCAGGATCACGCCCAGGGTCAGGCCGATATCGTGAACCGGCTGCGCGCTGGTGGATATTGCGTCGCGCACCTCGAGATTGGTGAACGACAGGATCGCGCAGGTGATGAAGACACCCACGGGCACGCTGAGAATGCCCGACATGATCCCGAGCGCCATGTACTTATGGTCGCGTTTCGCGAGCATGGCCAAGCCCACCGGGATCGAGAACACGATCGTCGCGCCGGCCATGTAACCGACCACCATGGCCATGATCCAGCTATCGGTGGTCTGCGCCAGCGCTTCGGCCAACTGGTAACCGCCCATGTCGACCGCGATGATCGAGGTCGCGGCGATGGCCGGATCCGCGCCGATCAGCGCGAACAGCGGGCCTATCCCACCTTCGATCGCCGCCGACAGAAACGGGATCGATGCCATGATGCCGGCCACCGGCAGGAAGATGGGACCGATGCTGTTGAGGCCCTCGATGAATTCCTTGCCTAATCCCTCCTCGTCGTTGCGGATCGAGGCGAATGCGCCGAGCACGGCGCAAATCATGATGATGTAGATGACGAAATTGCCAATCTCGGCCATTGCGGATTCCCCCTTCTGTGACCGCCGACGGAAGCGGTCTTCTCGTTGTGGCCGCCGACGCCGCTTCGATAGCGTGCCGGGAGCCGCTCACACGCACTGCGCGGCGGCGTGAAGACACGACTGACGACGGCGGCGCCGCGACCCCGTGGGATCGTGCGGCGGGATTGGGCGTCTGCTGCACCCTGGGTAACGCCCATTATTCAACACACATAAACCCACATCTGTCAACGAGATAACCACATACATTGCGTGGCAAACCCCACACCCCGGGTCACGGAGAGTTCGTATCTAATTGATAAAAGGATCCTTTTTATTCGAGTTGCGACTGGCGCCGGGCGCGGCTCTCCGTTACACTGGTAAAAACCCACAGATTCCCACAACATCCGTGATCGCAGGGAGGAGGAAGGCGCATGGCCCTGACGAACCGCTCGGCGGAGATCCTGCGCCTGGTCCGGTCGCATGGTTCCTGCCGGATCAACGATCTCGCCGCCGAACTCGGCGTCTCCGACGAGACGATTCGGCGCAACATTCGGCCGCTGGTGGACCGCGGCATGGTGCTCAAGGTGCATGGGGGCATCATGTTGCCCGAGCGTGCCGGCGAACTGCCGTTCCACAACCGCATGCAGGAGAACCGCGCGGCCAAGGAACAGATCGCGGCCCTTGCCGCGCAGCAGATCAACAGCGGCGACTCGCTGATTCTCGACGGCGGCACCACCACGTCCTACGTCGCCCTCGCCCTGACCGGCCATCGCGACCTGCAGACCGTGACCAATTCCACGGATATCGCGCGCACGCTCGCGCCACACGGCAACAATCGAATCCACGTGGCCGGCGGGGAACTGCGCGCGGACGATGGCGCCACCTTCGGAGATCCCGCCGGCGATTTCGTGCGCCGTTTCCATGCACGCCACGCCATTCTTTCGATCGCCGCGATCAATGCCTGGGGCTTTCTCAACCAGAACCCGTGCGAGTCCGAATTCGCGCGCACGGTCATGGCGCAATCCGAGCGCGTGATCGTGGTCGCCGACCACAGCAAGTTCGGACGCGATGGCTTCGTCAAGGTGGCCGACCACCAGCGCATCGACGTCCTGATTACGGATATCGATCCACCGGCCTCCTTGGCCAAGCGGCTCACCGATGCGGACGTCGAGATTTTGGTCGCCGACCCCGGAGGCGTCCGCGCCACCGCCTGACCCCTGCCGATCTGCGCCGAAGCGCCGGCCGGGACGAACGTCATAGGCCCGCCGCTCGCGGGCGGACCGGTATTGGCACCATCGCTCGCACAACCCAAACTAGGGAAGGTCTGATCATGGACCGGGAGCAATCATGAAGGCGTCGGATCTGTTCGTGCGCTGCCTCGAGCGCGAGGGCATCGAGTACGTGTTCGGCGTGACCGGCGAGGAGAACGCCGATTTCGTCCAGTCGTTGGCCCACTCCGACATCCAATTCGTGCTGACACGCCACGAGCAGGGCGCGGCGTTCATGGCCGAAGCCTACGGCCGCCTCACGGGGCAACCCGCCGTCTGCCTCGGCACCCTGGGCCCGGGCGCGACCAATCTCATCACTGGGGTCGCCGACGCCAACATGGATCACGCGCCGCTGCTCGTGCTCACCGGCCAGGCCGCCACGACACGCCAGCACAAGGAGAGCCATCAGGTGATGGACGTGGTGGCGATGTACGAACCAGTAACCAAGCTGGCGCAGTCGGTACACCACCCCGACAGCATCCCGGAGATCGTGCGCAAGGCCGTGCGCACGGCGCGCGGCGAGAAGCCCGGGGCGGTGCACATCGAGCTGGCCGAGGACATCGCGGCCATGGACACCGGAGCCGAGCCGATGGAACCGCGGCGTTTCCGCCGCCCCGGCCCCGTGGCGGAGGCCACCGACCGCGCCTTCGACCTGCTGAGCCGCGCTCGTTCGCCCCTGGTCATCGCCGGCAACGGCGCCGTGCGTAAACGCGCCTCGGATCAGCTGCGCCGCCTATGCGAGCTCACGGGCATCCCGGTGGCGACCACCTTCATGGGCAAGGGCTCGGTTGATTACACCGCCGACTACGCCCTCTACACCATCGGCCTTGGGCAATGGGATCACGTGGCCGAGGCGGTCTATCGCGCCGATCTGGTCATCACGGTCGGCTACGACCTGGTCGAATATCCCCCAAAGCTGTGGAATCCGGACGGTCGCCAGACCATTATCCACATCGACTTCGACGCAGCAGAGATCGACCGCGAGTACCACCCGGCCGTGGAGCTCATCGGCGATCTCGGCAATGCACTCGGTCAGATCAATGCGCGCTTCGAAGGCCACGGCGTGCCGGACTACGATTTCAGCGTTCAGCACGCAGCCCGCCAGCGAATGGCGGTCGATATCGAGCACTACGCCGACGACGACACGGAGGGTTCAATCCGGCCGCAGAAAGCGGTCTGGGATGCGCGCCAGGTCATGGGCGCGGAGGACATCCTGCTATGCGGGGTCGGGGCTCACAAGATGTGGGTCGGGCGGCATTACCACTGTCATCGGCCGAATACCTGCCTGATTCCCAACGGCTTTTGCGCCATGGGCATGCCGCTCCCAGGCGCCATCGGCGCGGCGCTCGTCGCCGACGGCCGGCGCGTGCTCGGCATCGTCGGTGACGGCGACTTTCTGATGAACGTGCAGGAAATGGAAACCGCCCGGCGCCTGAACGCCGACATCACCCTCATGGTCTGGGAGGACGGCGGCTACGGCCTGATCTCCTGGAAGCAGGATGACGAGTTCGGGCATCACACCGACCTGGCCTTCGGCAACCCGGCATGGCCACAACTGGCGGAATCGTTCGGTTGGCAGTGCCAGTGTGTCACCCACTCGCGCGAGCTACGCGCGGCGCTCGAGCACGCCCTCGCGACGCCCGGCCCCTCGCTGGTCGTGATCCCGATCGACTACCGCGAGAATCCCAAGCTCTCGCGCCAATTGGGCGTGTTCACGGGCGAATAGGTGTGATCGAGCGCGCGCGACGACCCGCCATGGGGCGGGGCGTCGCGCGTGGGTCATTGCGCGCTAGCGACCACCGCCGCCCATGAGATCCTGCATGGTCATGGGCTCGGCGGGCAGCTCGAACACTGAACCGGCGGGATCGTCGTCGGAAACGGCTACGACCTCGAAGTGGTCGGCGAACCGGAGAATGCCCAGGCCGTGTTCGTCCACCACCTGGCCGAACGACTCTTGATCGCTGCCTGAGAGCGCCTCGGTGGTTTCGGCGAACGCCCGGGTCAGCTCCAGTGCGAGCGGTTCGCTACTCAGCACCGCACGATCCTCGTTGCGGTTCCCGTCCGGCCCGGTCCAGATTACGCGATAGACCTCGCCCGCCACACCGGCCACCGTCTCGCGCTCACCGGTATTCTCCAGCTCCTCCAATGAACCGAAATCATCCGGCGCCATTTCCTGGCCGCCTCCGCCAGCGGCGCCCATTTCGCGAATGCTGGACATGTCGATGACCATCGTGCGCCCGCCCTGTTGCGCGACCGAATAGCCCGTGCCATCACGTACCAGCATGTACGCACCGGGCTGCTCGGGCATCTCCATGCGCATGGCGCCACCCCCGTCCCAGCGGATATCCATCTGCACGGCCCCGGACGGCGAGTTCGCCTGGATGGTCGCGGAACCACCGGCCCAGCCTAGCGCCGGGACGAGCCAGGCGCTCAGGATGAAAGCGATACGGAGGGTCGCAGCGCGCTTCGCCGCGGCGGCGAACCGGCGAGTGGATGTGTCCATTGATGTCTACCTTATATTGTCGTGTGCGGTATCGACCGTTATTCAGAACAAGGCGGGGGAGAATGTCAATTCACCGCGGGAGCCGCGTCGTCGAGCGCCTGTCGCCGAATCCAATCGGCGAATACCATCGCCGGCCCCGCGACCTCATCGCTACGCGCCAGCAGGTCATAGCCAAAACCCGTGTCGAGCTCACGTTCAAACGGCCTAACGAGTAGGCCCGCAGCGAGCGAGTCGCGCGTCAGCGGTGCGCTGGCCAGCGCGACGCCCTGCCCCGCGGCTGCCGCCTGCAGTGCGAGGGCATGATCGGTAAAGCGCATGCCGCGATCGGCCTGGACCTCGCCCGCACCCGCCGCATCGAGCCAGTCGCGCCATCCCGGCCAGCGCCCACGCGCCGGTTGCCAGTCCAGGTGGATCAGCGCGTGAGCAGCGAGATCGGCCGGAGTGCGCAGGGGCCGGACCCCGTCGCGCAGAGCCGGACTACATACCGGGAACACACGATCGTCGAATAGCCGCGAAGCCCGCAATCCCGGGTAGTCGCCCGTCCCGTAGCGCAGCGCGATATCCGCCTCTCCCGCGGCCAGATCGGCCCAGCGGATGCTGGCATCGAGCCACACGTCGAAGCCGGCGGCATCCGCGTCGAAGTCCGCCATGCGAGGGACCAACCAGGTGCTCGCCAGGGCCGGATCGACACTGACGGCCAGCCGCGGCCGCTCAGCCGCCTCGCGCATCTGGCGTACGGCGAGCTGCAGGTAATCAAAGCCCGCGCGCAGCGTAGCCGAACTCGCCTGGCCGGCGGCCGTCAGGCGCCACTGCCGCCCCTCGTACGTAATCAAGGCCACATTGAGCTGATACTCAAGCTGTTTGACCTGCTGGCTCACGGCCTGCGGGGTCACGGCGAGCGCATGCGCGGCTCGCTTCACGCTGCCCCAACGTACCAACGCGTCAAACGTTGAAAGGCCCGAGAGCGAAGGAAGGCGTGATATGTGTCGATCCATGCAGGCGTCTCCAGCAGTCCCCGCAGCCATCCTGCGCCCGCCGGCACGAGTCCGGCAAGTAAAGCATTACTTGATTCGGCTCAAGAACTTTCTGATTGCCCCGATGGCATCGACGCAGTTCACTGCGCGCATGCCTCATGTGCAAACCGACGCCCCAGCAGCATCTCCTCGCCATCCAAGCGGGGAGGCCATTACCTGGATGGCAAGTGCCCTGCTCGCGCTCGCCGCGACCCTGGTGCCGCGACCCAATTTTGCTCTGCTCACGGAGGTCGGATCGGGGTTGCTCGAGCTGGCACCCGTGGTTGCGATCGCCGCGGCGTTGGCGGGGGCCCTCGCCGCGACCGATCTCTCAGAACGGGTCAGCACTTGGATGGGTCCGGGGCCCATGCGCGCGATCGGCGTGGGCAGCCTCGCGGGCGCGCTCACGCCCGTGTGTGGCCTGGGCATTGTGCCGCTGATCGCGGTGTTGCTACGGCGAGGGCTTCCCCTGTCGGCGGTCATGGCCTTCTGGATCGCCTCGCCGATCACCGATCCCGGGATGCTGGTGGTCACGGCTGGAATTCTGGGATGGTCTTTCGCCGGGGCGAAGACGCTTGCGGCATTCGGCGCGGGGATGCTGGCCGGGTTCGTCACTCATGCGGTGCCGCTGCAGCGGCTCTCCGGGCGCGAGCTACTACGCCCGGGTATCGCGGCCCCGGCCTGCGAAGGCGAGCCAGCCCGCGGTTGGCGAGCGTTTGCGCCGGAGGCACTGGCCAATGCCCGTCTGATTGCACGATGGCTCGTGCTGGCTCTGGTACTCGAGGTGCTGGTGCAGCGCCACGTGCCACCGGAGTTGATCGAGTCGCTGCTCGGCTCGGGCGCACTGGCCGTGCCGCTGGCGGCGATCGCCGGTGCACCCTTGTACCTCGACGGCTATGCCGCGTTGCCGCTGGTGCGCGGCTTCGCCGAGCTGGGCACGAGCGCGGGTGCGGTGATGGCGCTGCTGATGTCCGGCGCCGCGGTCAGCCTGTACGCCGCCGTGGCGGTGTACTCGCTGGTTCGCTGGCCCGTGTTCCTGCTCTATGTCGCACTCGCCATTGGCAGCGCGGTCGTAGCCGGTTATGCCGTGGACCTACTCGGCGTGCCGATTGCCGTGGACTAACCGGCTGCTCCGCCCTGCTCGCGGGTGGCACGGAAGTCCAGCTCGGGCCAGCGTTCCTCGGTCATCTGCAAGTTAACGCGTGTCGAGGCCAGGTAGACCAGCTCGCCGGCGTGGTCTTCGGCCAGATTCGCGGCTGCCTTGTCACGGAACTCGCGTAGCTGGCGGTCGTCGTCGCCGTAGATCCAGCGCGCCGTCTGCACGCCGATCGGCTCGAACAGGCATTCGACGTTGTACTCGTCGCGCAGGCGCTGTGCGACCACGTCGAATTGCAGCGTACCGACCGCTCCGAGGATCAGGTCGTTGCCGGTCAGCGGGCGAAACAGCTGAGTGGCGCCCTCCTCGCACAACTGTTCCAGCCCTTTCTGCAGCGCCTTCATGCGCATCGGATCCTTGAGCTGCGCGCGCCGGAAGAGCTCGGGCGCGAAGTTCGGGATGCCAGTGAAGGCGAAGCGCTCGCCTTCGGTGAAGGTATCGCCGATGCGGATGGTGCCGTGGTTGGGAATGCCGATGACGTCACCCGGAAAGGCCTCCTCGGTGTGTCCACGCTCGGCCGCGAGAAACGTCAGCGCCTGGGCGATCTTGTTATCGCGCCCGGTACGCGCGTTCGTGAGCTTCATGCCCTTCTTGAAGTGGCCGGAACAGACGCGGAAGAACGCGATGCGGTCGCGATGCTGCGGGTCCATGTTCGCCTGGATCTTGAACACGAAGCCGGAGCACTTGCTCTCGTAGGGGTCGACCACGCGCGTGGTCGCGGCACGCGCCTGCGGGCCCGGCGCGTATTGGACGAACTCGTCGAGCAGCTCCTGGATGCCAAAGTTGTTGATCGCCGAGCCGAAGAACACGGGCGTGAGCTCGCCGCGCAGATAGGCGTCGGCGTCGAACTCATGGCTGGCGCCGCGCACCAGCTCGATCTCCTCGCGCAGCTCATCGGCCTGCGAGCCCAACACCTCGTCCAGCCGCGGATTGTCCAGACCATCGATCTTCTCGCCCTCGACGATCCCGCCATCGTGGTGCGCCGAGAAAAGATGCACCCGCTCATGCCACAAGTGGTACACGCCGCGGAAGCGCTTGCCCATGCCAATGGGCCAGGTCACCGGGGCGCAGCGGATCGACAGCGCGTTCTCCACCTCGTCGAGCAGTTCGATCGGCTCGCGGCCCTCCCGGTCGAGCTTGTTGATGAGGGTCATCACCGGTGTCGTTCGGAGCCGGCAGACGTCCATCAACTTCTCCGTGCGCTCCTCGACGCCGCGCGCCACGTCGATGACCATCAGCGCCGAATCGACGGCGGTCAGGGTGCGGTAGGTATCCTCGGAGAAGTCTTCGTGCCCGGGCGTGTCCAGCAGGTTCACCAGGCGCTCGGCGTACGGAAACTGCATCACCGCCGAGGTCACCGAGATGCCGCGCTGTTGCTCCATCTGCATCCAGTCGGCAGTCGCGTGGCGCGCGGCCTTGCGGCCCTTGACCGTGCCGGCCTGCTGGATGGCACCGCCGTAGAGCAGCAGCTTCTCGGTAACGGTGGTCTTGCCGGCGTCCGGGTGCGAGATGATCGCGAGTGTCCGCCGCCGGGCGGTCTCCTGGGCGTGATCGGCCATGAGGGCAGCCTTGCTTCGCGTGGATTCCCCGGACCGGCATGAGACGCGGCGAACGCCCGGCGGCGCGGACGCGTCGGGCGGCGAGACGATCCAGGATGGGAGGCGATTATAACGCGCTATGCGACCGGCAGGTCCCGCGACATGACGACCGCGTGCTCGCGACCGAAGGGAGCCGGGTAGTAATCCTTGCGCCAGCCGATGCGGATGAAGCCGGCCGCCTCGTAGAGCGCGATGGCCGCGCGATTAGACCGGCGCACCTCGAGGAATGCCGCATGCACGCCGGCATCGCCTCCGACCTCGAGCAGCGCATGCAGCAGCGTCCAGGCCACGCCTCGGCGGCGTGCATCCGGGCTGACGCAGACATTGAGGATATGGGCCTCGTCCATCTGCGCCATCATCAGCCCATGCCCCGCGACCGCGCCGTCGAGCTCGGCGACGAGGCAGCAATACCCGACGCGCAGACAGTCCTCGAAGATGCCTTTGGACCAGGGGTAGCGATAGCCCTGGTGCTCGACCGTGAGCACGTCGGGCAGATCGGACATCCGCATCGGGCGGACCCGTGGCCACGGTTGGATGGCGGCTACCATGGTGCTCGCGTCATTCGCGCAGTTGGTCGCGCACCCGCTTCAGATCGTCCCAGGCCTGACGCTTGGCGGCCGGGTTCCGCAGCAGATACGCGGGGTGGTACGTCACCCGCAAGGGCGTCTCACGAGGTCCGAATCGATGCCACGACCCCCGGAGCCGGCCCAGCGTACTCGGCGTCTCGAGTAGATTCTGGGCCGAAATGCGGCCGACCGAAAGGATCACGCGCGGCGCGATCAGCTCGATCTGCCGCCGCAGGTAGGGTGTGCAGGCATGCACCTCCTCCGGTGCCGGATCGCGGTTATTCGGCGGCCGGCACTTGAGTACGTTGGTGATGAATACCGTCTGCCGATCGAAACCGATCGCGGCCAGCATGCGGTCCAGCAACTGACCGGCGCGACCGACGAAAGGTTCACCCTGACGATCCTCCTCCTGACCGGGCGCTTCGCCGATCACCAGCAGGTCCGCCTCCACGCTGCCGACGCCCGGCACGGCCTGCGTGCGGCTTTCGCACAGTCCGCAGCGCGTGCAGCCGAGGATCTCCTCGCGCAACGCACGCCAGTCCATCGCCGCGACCTCGCCACCAGCCGAAGGCATGGACACGTCGAGCGCATCCCCCTGCGTGGATGGCTCGACCGCCACCCCCACGGCAGGTGCCTCAGGCTCCGTCGGGCCGCGCGGCAACCATACCGGGATGCCCATGGCCTCCAGGTAGGCGCGGCGGCGGGCCTCGCTCATGGGCTCACGCCCGCCGGGCGGAGCATCACTCATACGTCGACCGCGGATGCCTGGGGATGTTCGCGGAAGCCACTCTGGCGCAGCCGGTTGAGCGCATTGACGTAGGCCTTGGCCGAGGCGATGACGATGTCGGTATCGGCCGCCTGACCGTTGACCGTCGCGTTCTCTCGCATCAGCCGGACCGTAACCTCGCCCTGGGCGTCGGTGCCACCGGTGATGCTGTTGACCGAGTACAGCCGCAGCTCGGCGCCGCTGCCGACCACCTGTTCGATCGCGCTGAAGGCGGCATCGACCGGTCCGTCGCCCTTGGCGCGCACCGTGTGCTCGCTGCCGTCGACCACCAGCTTGACCTCGGCCTCGGGCACGACATCGGTCTCGCAGCAGACCCGCAGCGACTTGAGCTGATAGAACTCGTCGACCTCGCGCAGATTGGCCTCGGTCACCAGCGCCTGCAGATCCTCGTCGAAGATCTCGTGCTTCTTGTCCGCCAGGTCCTTGAAGCGGGCGAAGACATCGTCCAGCTCGGCCGCCGTCTCGAAGCTAATACCCAGCTCCTCCAGCTTGGAGCGGAAGGCGTTGCGGCCGGAATGCTTGCCCATGACCATGCGGTTGTTGCTCCAGCCGACGTCCTCGGCGCGCATGATCTCGTAGGTCTCGCGCGCCTTGAGCACGCCATCCTGATGAATGCCCGATTCGTGGGCGAACGCGTTCATGCCGACGATCGCCTTGTTCGGCTGGACGTGGAAGCCGGTGACGTTCGCCACCAGGCGCGAGGTCGGCAGCAGCTCGGTGGCCTCGATCTCGGTGTCACAGGGGAAGACGTCCCGGCGCGTGCGCACGGCCATGACGATCTCCTCCAAGGAGGCGTTGCCCGCGCGTTCGCCCAGACCGTTGATGGTGCATTCGACCTGACGCGCGCCGGCCTGCACGCCCGCCAGCGAGTTGGCCACGGCGAGGCCCAGATCGTCGTGGCAGTGGACCGACCAGACCGCCTTGTCGGAGTTTGGCACACGTTCGCGCAGGGTATGGATCAGGTGTCCGAACTGCTCGGGGACGTTATAGCCGACGGTGTCGGGGATATTGATGGTGCGCGCGCCGGCGTCGATGGCCTGCTCGATGATGCGACACAGGAAATCGGCCTCGGAACGCCCGGCGTCCTCGCAGGAGAACTCGACGTCATCGGTCCACTGGCGGGCACGGTTGACGGCCGCGACCGCCGCCTCGACGACCTCACCGGGCTCGAGCTTCAGCTTCGCCTGCATGTGGATCGGCGAGGTGCCGATGAAGGTATGGATGCGGCTCTTGGGCGCATCCCTGACCGCCTCGCCGGCGCGGTCGATGTCGGCTTCCTTGGCGCGCGCCAGTCCAGCGACCGTGCTGTAGTCGGCGGTGCGCGCCACTGCCTGAACGGCCTCGAAATCGCCGGGGCTGGCCGCGGGGAAGCCGGCCTCGATGATGTCGACGCGCAGGCGATCGAGCGCGCGGGCGATGCGGACCTTCTCTTCCTTGGTCATCGAGGCGCCGGGACTCTGCTCCCCGTCGCGCAGCGTCGTGTCGAATACGAACAGCTTGTCGTGACTCATCACGGACTCCTTCTCGCTCAGCCGCCCCTACCGCTTGGCGGGCCGACTTCGTTTCTTGTTCGGACATTTCGGTGCCGGTCCCGCTAAGTCGGGGCCGGGTGCGAATTCGAAGGTGGGTGCGTTTCGCCTCGCCAGGCCTGATCGCTCCTGCCTAGGGCAGGAGGAGAAGCGCGAGAAGGAGCAGCAGAAGGACGGCGGGCAGACGACCCCGCGCGCCCAGCGGGCCGCGGGGGGCGGCGCCGTCGGTCAGGGTGCGTGGCGCGATCGTTGCCGGCATGAGCCTGCGTCCCATGGGAGATGGATGCGACTATAGCGCGAAGCTGCGGGGCCTGCCAACCCGGGCCACAGCCTCACGGCTGGATCACACCCAGCCGGATGGCACGGCGCACCAGACTGGCCGTGTCGTGTACCTCGAGCTTCTGCATGACCCGCGTGCGATGCGCCTCAGCGGTCTTCACGCTGACGCCGAGAGTGCGGGCGGCCTCTTTTGTGGTATTGCCCTCGGCAATGAGCTGCAGGATCTGGCGCTCACGATCGGACAGGGCATCGTTCGGCGGCCCGCCGCCGCCGAGATAGGCGTCCACGACCGCCTTGGAGACGCCCGGGCTCAGGTAAACCGAGCCGCGCATGACCTCGCGCACGGCGCTGACGAGCTCTTCCGGCGCCTGCGCCTTGAGCACGTAGCCGCGCACACCGGCCTGCAAGGCCTCGAGCACGTAGGCGTCGTCCTCGAACATGGTCAGCAGGATGGTCTGCGTTTCGGGCGCTAGCTTGTGGATTTGGCGAGCGGCCGTGACGCCGTTCATCACGGGCATCGCCAGATCCAGCACGGTCACATCCGGAGCGAGTTCGCGCGTCATCTGCACGGCCTCGCGGCCGTCGGCCACTTTCGCGACGACATCGAGCCCCGACCGCGCGAGTAAGGCCTCGAGCCCGTCGAGGAACATCGTATGATCGTCAGCCAGCAGTATGCGCATGCGCCTCGCCGTCCACGGGTAGGGAAACCCGCAGTGTAGTCCCCTCGCCGGGTGATGAGGAGATATCCAGCCAGCCGTGCACCGAGCGCACGCGTTCGCGAATACCGATCAACCCGAGGCCGTTGTGCCCGCGCGCGCCCGGAGCATCGGACGGATCGAAGCCGATACCGTCGTCGGCGACCGTGCAATGCAGTGTCTCGTCCGCGACCCAGACCGAGACATCCACGCGCGAGGCCTGCGCGTATTTGGTCACGTTCATCAATGCCTCCTGCACGGCTCGATACACGGTCATCTCCGCGACATCGGACAGGCGCCCTTCGGTCGACCCACCCACCTCGATCGTCAGTTCCGTTCGCTCCATGACCCCGCCGGCCAGGAAACGGATGGCCGGCAACAGCCCGAGCTGGTCGAGGATGAGCGGACGCAATTCGTGCGAAATGTGGCGCAACTGTTCCCGAACATCGTCGAGGTGATCTTTGATCCGGCTGATCCCGGAGCGCGTCGACTCCGGCGCCAGCCGCGACAGCTCCGCCAGCTCGAGGTACACGGTCGCCAACAGCTGGCCCGCCTCGTCGTGCAGTGCATGCGCGATGCGGCTCGCCTCCTGGTCCATGATCTGGTTGAGACGACGCAGCGCCGCGTTGGCCTCGTGCCCGGCGAGATAGAACAACTCATACGGTGAGAGCGCTTCGGTGAAGAACCGGCCCGCCGCCTCTACGCGGACACGCAGCTCGGCCGGATCGCTCCCCGCCTCTTGCAGGAGGACCGACTCCACGGCCTGCTGATGTACGCTGGCGAGTTTCAACACACCGACGTGCGCCTCCAGGGCTTCTCGCCCCAGGCGATATCCCTGGTGGAGGGAGACTTCGTCCTCCTGCCGCAGGTACTGCTCCAGCGCGTCGCGATAGCGCACCAGCGGGTCGGAGCGTGCTTCGGCCACGGCGTTCACCCCATGTACCGCGCCACGACGACGAGCGCGTCGTCGTGGCTCCGGGCGCCGTGCCGCATGATGTCCTCCGCGACCTCGCTCGGCGAACGTCGGGTATCGAGGCGCTCTCCGACGTGCGGGTCCACACCATCGGTCATCAGCACGAGCACATCCCCCCGGGCCAGCGCTAGAGAGGACTCCCGCAAGCGCGGCAGTTGCTCGCCCACCAGCCCGGGAGACAGCAGCAGGCTTTCATCCCGCCGCCCCGCAACGGGCGTACGGCGCACCAGCAAGCCCGAGATATTGCCGACCGCGAGCCAGGCGAGCGCAGCGTTACGGGCATCGAAGCGGGCAAGGCTCACTGTGGCGCCGCGGGTACACTCGAGCGCCGCATGGCAGGCGCCCATCATCCGACTCAAGGATGCGCTGGGCGGGAACTCGGACAAAGCGGAGACAGCCGCGCGCGAGGCGCGCGCAGCCTCGGGGCCGTGCCCCAGGCCATCCATCACGGCGATGAGCACGCCGTCATCGATCGGCCGGACGAGATGGCTATCGCCGCTTTCGGCCTGGCCCGGCGCCGTGCGCTCCGCCCAGGACCATTCGGCGATCCCGGTTCTCATGGCAGCCACTTGGTAGTGACGATCACGGTCCCGCGTCCGAGGGTCGTATCCACCGCGAACTCGTCCATGATCTGGCGCACCCCGGAGATCCCCAGGCCCAGGCCGCCGGAGGTGGAATAACCGCCAGCCAGCACGCGCTCGACGTCGCGGATCCCCGAGCCGTTATCTTTGGCCACCAGGGTTACGCCCATCTGGCCCCGGTCATACGCCTTGGCGATGCGGATTTGCCCCGGCTTGGCATAGACGACGATATTGCGCGCCAGCTCGGAGATGGCGGTCGCGATCAGCACCGCTTCGGTATCCGCAAAGCCCAAACCGAGGGCGATATCGCGGCCCTCCTGGCGCGCTGCGATGATATCGCCGCTGCAGCCGATCGTGACCACGATCGCGTCCCTTTCGCTTCGGCTCGTGGGTTCTTCCGCTTCCGCCCTCGGGTATCCCTCCCCAGGTACGTCCTCGCGCATTTCAGTCATCAGGGCTATGGCCCGACGTTTCACCCTTGCTCTGCAGGTACTCGACGCCTTCCTCCAGATCGAGCGCCGTCGGCACCCCCTCCAGCGTCAGCCCCAGCTGGACCATGGCGAAAGCGACTTCCGGCTGAATGCCCACAATCACCGTTTCCGCTCCGCGCAAGCGAATCATGTGGGCCACTTCGCGCAGCGTACGGACCGAGAATGAATCCATGACGTCCATCCCAGTCACGTCCAAAATCACGCCGGCTGCGCGGCTCGTACCCACCTCCTCGACCAAGCGACGCCGCAGCGCAACGAGGTCGTCGTCCGTCAGTACCGCCTGCACGGAGGCGATGAGAAAATCGCCCTGCTTGAGGATGGGGACGTACACAACACCCCCCTTAGTGGGCAGTCTCATCGATTGGAACGGCCTTGTAGCCCAGCAGCTTCTCGGCCTCCTCGATTCCCCCTTGCAGGTCGCCGACCGGAGCCATCTTGCTCAAGTCCGCGCCAATGGCCACTAGCGTCTGCGCCAGCTCGGGCGACAGGCCGGTGACGATGACCTCAGCGCCGACCAGACGCGAGGCCTCGACCGTCTGCACCAAGTGGTTGGCTACGGATTCGTCCACCTCCGGCACGCCGGTCAGATCCATCACCACCACCTTGGCGCGGTTGACGCGAATGCCGCGGAGCAACTGCTCGGTCAACTGGCGCGAACGCTGTGGATCAATGATGCCGATGATCGGCAGAATCAGCAGCCGTTCGCGCACCCGCAGCACGGGCGTGGAGAGCTCCCGGATGGCTTCCTGCTGCTGGCGTACGATGCGCTCGCGCTCCTGCACGAAGCCGACGGCCACGGTGTTGGCAATGCGGTTGGCGGCGGGCTCGTAGGCGTCGAGCACGCGGTAGAGCACGTCACGGTCCTCGCCGTACTTGGCGAACAGCGAGCGCGCCAGGACGTCACGCAGCAGCAGCACGATGCCGACGACCTCGTGGGTCTCGACGCCGCGCGGGATGATGCGTTCGGACAGGTCCTGGGCGTAGGCCTGGAGGGCCTCGATCGAGCCGGTCTCAAGCGCGCCGAGGTAGTTGTCGTAGACGGCGCTGCACTCGGCCCGGATCTCCTCATTGGTCATATCGGTCAGGAAACGCGCGCTGGTGATGCGCCGGGCCCATTCCTCGCGCAGCTGGGTCCGGTTCTGCCGTAGATGCGCTACAAGCTCCCGCAGGACCTCGACATGCGCTTCGCGCGCCTGCGCGCCTTCGTCTGGATACTCGGCGGGCTCGTCCGAGTCCTCCTGGATCTCGTCGGTCATGATCGCTTCACCCGGTCTCGTAGTTATCACGCGCATGCCCGGTACGGGCGCGACGGCGTGGGCGCCCGGGAAAATACGGCCACTGCGATGGGTGCGCGCAGTATCCCGGAATCCCGCGACCGAGGCCACACGGGTCAATACCCTAACCTCGCCCAGGTGAATACCCTACCGGGACGGGCGACAGCACGGGAGATCGAGCGGTCGAGGCTTGCTCAATCGCCTAGTGTCATGCGGGAAAGCCAGTGGAATTGGGAGCAGCACGAGCGGTTGCGGCCGCAATGCTCGAACGATCATCCGGGGGAGGCGGTCGGCGCGCAGGCCCGGCGGCGCTCGCCCCTAAAGGAAGGTCTGTTCAAAGGCCATCCTGGCCTCGGTCAGATACGGAATCCGAAAAATGCGGTTTCGGCCAGCGAGCTACGCTCGCTGGAAATGGCGGCACATCCTTGTTCCGCGGGAACCGCTATTCAATCAGGGGTTCCCGCGGACTGGAAGACGGTCGAGACAGCTCAGCAGACAGCCCCGTGCTTCTCGAAATAGCGTTGGTGGTATTCCTCGGCCCGGTAGAACGGACCGGCGGGAGCGATCTCGGTGGCGATCGGCTCGCGGTAACTTTCCGCCACTCGGGATCGGGAGGCCTCGGCCATCTCGCGCTGGGCCTCGTCGAGGTAGAAGATCGCCGAGCGGTACTGGGAGCCGATGTCCGGCCCCTGGCGGTTCAGCTGAGTCGGATCGTGACTGCGCCAGAACACATCGAGGAGCGCGTCGTAGCCGATGACGGCCGGATCGAATTCGACCCGGACTGCCTCGGCGTGCCCCGTCTGCCCGCTACATACCTGCTTGTAGCTGGGCTCGGGACACTCGCCGCCGATATAGCCCGACTCGACCTCGATGACGCCGCCGACATT
>JBBEEB010000135.1:19503-34810 GCA_040880995.1 Halofilum sp. (in: g-proteobacteria) | reverse complement strand
TCCGTTATGCGGCCTGTTCCATATCGCTCGAGTAGCGCCCGAGCATGGCCTCGCTGTTGAGATGCGCCCGATGTACGAGCGCCTGCTGTGCCACCGCGGTTTTGTCCGGCTCGCCGCGCCAGGTCGCCAGCACCGGCGCCTGCAGCGCGCGGGCGTAGGAGAACCCGAGCTTCCAAGGCTGCGGCCCGAGCCGGTTCATGGCATTCAGGTGCTCGGTCGCCCGCACCGGCGACTGACCGCCGGAGAGGAACACGACGCCGGGCACGGCGGCCGGCACGTATTCGCGTAGCAGTGACACGGTCTGCTCGGCCACTTCCTCGACGCTGGCCTGCTGCGGGCAGGACTTGCCCGACAGCACCATGCTCGCCTTGAGCACAGAGCCCTCGAGCACCACGCCCTGGCGGTGCATCTGGGCGTAGAGTTGCTGCCAGATGCCGGCGGTCGCGGCACGGCATTCGTCGATGGTGTGATCGCCATCGATCAGCACCTCGGGCTCCACGATCGGCACGATCCCGGCCTCCTGACACAGCGCGGCGTAGCGCGCCAATGCATGGGCGTTGGCCTCGATGCAGGCGCTGGTCGGGATACCGTCGCCGATGGTGATTACCGCGCGCCACTTGGCGAAGCGCGCACCTAGCGCATGATACTCGGCCAGACGCTCGCGTAGCCCATCGAGGCCCTCGGTCACCTTTTCCTCGGACGATCCGATCAGCGGCCGAGCCAGGGGCTTCGCGCCCTTGTCGACCTTGATGCCGGGGATGACGCCCTTGTCGCTAAGCAGTTTCGGCAGCGGGGTGCCGTCCTCTGCGCTCTGACGGATGGTCTCGTCGAACAGGATGACGCCGCTGAGATAGCGTTCGATGCCGTCGGCCGTGAACAGTAGCCGACGATAGGCCAGGCGGTTGGCCTCGGTCGATTCGAGATCGATCTCCTGGAATCGCTTGGCGATGGTCGCCTCGCTCTCGTCCGCGGCGAGTAGCCCCTTGCCGGGTTCGACGAGGGCGTTGGCCACCGCAACCAGATCATTCACGTTCATGACGAATCGTCCTGTTTTTTGCATCGAGGGCGCGCCCGTAAGACGCGCCGCGAGAACCCTTCGCGCAGTCGATTATAGCAACCACCTCGGCAAGATCATCCCATCCGTCCACCAGCGAGATCGAGCGACGCGAGTCAGGCGCCTCGGGGACATACGGGTCTCTAACCGGTCCAGGTCTCCGCACGGGCCAGACGCGCACGCAGGTCGTCGTCCGACTCACCGTCGAGCAAGGCCTGACCCTCGGCCGCGGTCGCCGCTTCCAGGGCGAGCCAGTAGAGGCTGCCCGGAGCACCGGTTGCCGAGAACACCAGGGAGATGCTGCCATAAGAGGCATTCGACAGCGCGACCGTCCATTCAGTCCCGCTACCGTCCACGAAACGCCGCATGCGTTGCTCCCAGGCGTGTCCGCCGCTGGCTGTTTCTCAGACACCATCGCCGGAGGTCGAGGGTCGCCGGCCGCGCCGGCGCGAATGCCGGTACAGCCACCACACGGGCCCCGAGAGCGCGTACAGCACGAATCCGCCGAAGATGACCTTGGGCGGGTCGATCGACGTGAAGACGAACACCATCACCACCGCGAGGGTCGCGATGAATGGAACCCGGCGACCACTGCCGAGATCCTTGAACGAGTAGTAAGGAATACTCGTGACCATCAAAAGGCCGGTGGCCACCGTCACGGCGAACGCAAGGACGACCAGGTCGGAGCCGGCGACGCCAAGGTCGCGCGAGAACCAGACCATACCGACCATGACGGCCGCGGCGGAGGGACTCGCCAGCCCTTGGAAGAAGCGCTTGTCGGTCTTGCCCAGCTGGGTGTTGAAGCGCGCGAGACGCAAGGCGGCACAGGCGACATAGATGAAAGCGGCGAGCCAACCGAGCTTGCCCCATTGCGCCGCGAACTCACCGGCGTTGCCCAGCGACCATTCGTAGACGATGAGCGCCGGCGCCACCCCGAAGGAGACCATGTCCGAGAGGCTGTCGTATTCGGCACCGAAATCGCTCTGCGAGTTGGTCATGCGGGCGACACGCCCGTCGAGCCCATCGAGCACCATGGCGATCAGAATGGCGATCGCCGCCGTGGTGAAATCGCCCTGCAGGGCCTGAATCATCGCGTAGAAACCGGCAAACAGCGCGCCGGTGGTGAACAGGCTGGGCAGCAAGTAGACGCCGCGATGCGGCTTGCCTTCGGAATCGGACTGGCTCAAGGCAGGCTCCGGTTACCGCTCAATTCACGTGGACGAGACGACAGACCAGATCGGTCCCCGCCTCGACACGAGTTCCGGATTGTACCGTGGGACTGCTCCTCGCGGGCACATAGACGACGGCCTCGCGGCCCCACCCCACCAGCCCGCGACGCTGCCCCTGACCCACGCGCTCGCCCGGCTGTACGCTCCACGCGAGCGGACCGTAGGGTCCGCGCGGTCGGCCCACGGCGAAGATCACGTCATCGCCTTCGTCCGTACGCACGTGGATGGCGAGCCGAACCCCCTCCTCGAAGCCCGGCATGTCCGGCCCGCCCCAGATCTGCTCGACACGGCCCTCCGTTGGGCTGCAGAGCACGGCCGTCATCCACATCCGCTGCCGCATCCTCACCGTAAGCGCCTCACGGTTCAGGAAGGGATCGTGTCCGCGGCCGACGGCGACCACCTGCGCATCGATCGGACTGACGATGCCGAGCGGGTGCGACGGCGCGTCACGCACCGGATCCCGACCCATCGCATAGACCAGCGCCGCAAGGAGAACGGCCGCGAGTACGAGCCACCAGTAGCCGGCGACGGCCGCACCCAGCCCCAACACCACGGCGGCAGCGAACGGGAGGCGAAACAGGGTCAGCAAGGGTAACGCACCATCCGGGACCGCGCGCCGCTGTCGGGCCCGGGGTGTGGGTACGGCACGGTGGCCGTGTTTCGGGGAGGGCCAAGGCGGACCGCCACGATGTGGGGGTCCGCCGGCCTCGAATACCGCACCAGCAGGCCGCGGGCGGCTAGTTCTTCGACTTGTCCACCACCCGAGAGGCGGCGATCCACGGCATCATCGACCGCAGCTTGTCACCGACCTGCGTAAGCTGGTGCTCGTCGTCGAGACGCCGGTTGGCCTTCAGGACGGGCGCGTTGGCCTGGTTCTCGAGGATGTACTCGCGCGCGAACTCTCCGCTCTGGACCTCTTCGAGGATGCGGCGCATCTCGGCCTTGGTCTCGTCGTTGATCACCCGCGGCCCGCGCGTGAACCCGCCGTACTCGGCCGTGTTCGAGATCGAGTAGTTCATGTTGGCCAACCCACCCTCATAGAGCAGATCCACAATCAGCTTGGTCTCGTGCAGACACTCGAAATAGGCCATCTCAGGCGCATAGCCGGCCTCGACCAGGGTCTCGAAGCCGTTCTGAATGAGCTTCGACAGGCCGCCGACCAGCACGACCTGCTCGCCGAACAGGTCGGTCTCGGTCTCCTCGCGGAAGCTGGTCTCGATGATACCGGCACGCCCGCCGCCATTCGCCGAGGCATAGGCCATGGCGATATCGCGGCCCTGCCCGGATGGGGTCTGGTGGACCGCGATCAGGCTGGGCACGCCGCCGCCCTGGGTGTAGGTCGAACGCACGAGATGGCCCGGCCCCTTGGGCGCGACCATGATCACGTCGAGATCGGCGCGCGGCTCGATCTGGCCGTAATGGATGTTGAAGCCGTGGGCGAACCCGAGCGCCGCGCCCTGCTTGATGTTCGGCAGGATCTGGCCCTCGTAGATGGCCTTCTGATGCTCGTCCGGCGCCAGCAGCATGATCACGTCGGCCGCGGCGACCGCATCCTCGATCGAGGCGACGGCGAGGCCCGCTTCCTTGGCCTTGGCTTCGGACGACGATCCCGGACGCAGGCCGACGACGACCTCGACCCCGGAATCCTTCAGGTTGTTCGCATGGGCGTGGCCCTGCGAGCCATAGCCGATGATCGCGACCTTGCGTTTACTGATCAGGGACAGGTCGGCGTCTTTGTCGTAATAGACGTTCATGGAATCGGGTCTCCGTCGTTCGTCTCGGGTCCGCAAAAGCATCGTAGGGGCGGATCGTCCGACCCGCCCCTACGAGATCATGTAATGTGCGCCGCCCCGCAGGGGGAGCGCAATGGCCTGATGTCAGTAGCGCAACACCTTCTCTCCACGCGCGATCCCCGTGGCGCCGGAACGCGCGACCTCGAGGATGGCGTGGTCGCCCAGCGCCGCGATGAAGGCATCCAGCTTTGCCCCGTCACCGGCCAATTGCACGATGTACGAGCGCTCGGTCACATCCACGATCTGCCCGCGGAAGATATCGACCAGGCTGCGGATCTCCGCGCGGGCATTGCCCTCGGCGCGCAGCTTGATCAACAGCAACTCGCGCTCGACGTGGCTCGATTCGGTGAGATCGGACAGCCGCACTACGTCGACCAGCTTGTTGAGCTGCTTGGTGATCTGTTCGATCACCTCTTCCGTGCCGGAGGTCACGATCGTCATCCGCGACAGCGACCGGTCGTTGGTCGGCGCGACGGTCAGCGATTCGATGTTGTAACTGCGGGCGGAGAACAGACCGGAGACGCGGGACAGCGCGCCGGACTCATTTTCCAGCAGAACGGAAATGATATGCCGCATCAGCTCAGGCCAACTCGCGCTCGGACGCGAGATGCATCTCGTGATGCCCCTTGCCCGCTGCGATCATCGGGTAGACGTTCTCGGTCTGGTCGGTAATGAAGTCCAGGAACGTCACGCAGCCCCGTTCGGCCAGCGCCTCGCGCAGGGCGCCCTCGACATCCGCCTGGCGGTCGACCCGGATGCCCTTGTGGCCATAGCTCTCGGCCAGGGCGACGAAGTCGGGCAGTGCATCGACGTAGGAATGCGAATAGCGCTTGGAGTAGAAGAACTCCTGCCACTGCCGCACCATGCCCATGTAGCGGTTGTTCAGGTTGACCACGATGACCGGCAGGTCGTACTGCTTCATCGTGGAGAGCTCCTGCAGGCACATCTGGATGCTGGCCTCGCCCGTGACGCACACCACGTTGGCGTCGCGATGCGCCAGCTTGGCGCCCATCGCCGCCGGCAGGCCAAAGCCCATGGTCCCGAGCCCGCCGGAATTGATCCAGCGGCGCGGCTCGTCGAACTTGTAGAACTGGGCCGCCCACATCTGGTGCTGACCGACGTCCGAGGTCACGTAAGTGTCGGTGCCGCGGGTCAGTTCGTACAGCTTCTCGACGACATACTGCGGCTTGATGACGTCGCTCTCGCGGTCGTAGGCCAGGCAGTCGGTCTGCTTCCAACGCTCGATCTGACCCCACCAGGTCTCGATCGCGCTGGCCTCGGGCCGGCGCTCGCTGGCGCGCACGATGGCCAGCAGATCGTTCAGCACCTGCTTGACGTCGCCGACGATGGGCACATCGACATTCACCGTCTTGGAGATCGAGGACGGATCGACGTCGATATGGATGATGCGCGCGTGCGGGCAGAAGTGCTCCACCTCGCCGGTCACGCGGTCGTCAAAGCGCGCACCGACGGCGAGCAGCACATCGCACTCATGCATGGCCATATTGGCCTCATAGGTGCCGTGCATGCCGAGCATGCCCACGAACTGCGGATCGGTGCCGGGATACGCGCCCAACCCCATCAGCGTGTTGGTAATCGGGAATCCGAGTTCGCGGGTGAACTCGGTCAGCTCGGCGGACGCGCCCGAGAGCACGACACCGCCGCCGGTATAGATCATCGGCCGCTGCGCGTTCAGCAGCAGGTCGGCCGCCCGGCGAATCTGGCCCGGATGGCCTTTCACAGTCGGGTTATACGACCGCATCTTGACCTCTTCCGGGTACTCGAACGGAATCTTCACGTTCGGCGCCGTGATGTCCTTGGGGATGTCGACCACCACGGGCCCGGGCCGGCCGCTGGTGGCGACGTAGAACGCCTTACGCATGGTCTCGGCCAGCTCGTCGAGGCTGGAGACCAGAAAATTGTGCTTCACACAGGGACGCGTGATGCCGACCGCGTCGACCTCCTGGAAAGCGTCCGAGCCGATCGCGCGCGTGGCGACCTGGCCCGAGATGACGACCAACGGGATCGAGTCCAGGTGCGCGGTGGCGATGCCCGTCACGCAGTTGGTGATGCCGGGCCCGGAGGTCACCAGGACCACGCCCGGCTTGCCCGTGGAACGGGCATAACCGTCGGCGGCGTGTACTGCGCCCTGCTCGTGGCGTACGAGGATGTGCTCGACCGCGTCCTGCTGGTACAGCGCGTCATAGATGTGCAGCGCGGCACCGCCGGGATAGCCGAAGATGTGCTCCACGCCTTCGCGCCGGAGCGACTCCATCACGATCTCGCCACCGGACAATTCCATGCTCGTAGTTCCCCCGTACCGACGATGCGGACCCAGGAAACCGCCACGTGGTGGGGAGCCCAGGCCCGGATTGAGGCCGCCCAGTGTAATACGTCAAGCGCCGGATTTCACGGCCCTTTCCCCGCCAGCCGCCCGGGCGACCGGTGATCCCGGCGCGTGGCCAACTCGCGCCAGCCAGGGCCCGCTGGAGATCTGAGCCCCGTGATGCGGGAATCCGCGCACGGAAGCGACCGGGCGCAATGACTTACAATGAGTGACTACACTCACGGCAGCGCCGGATCCCGGCCGGAGTCGTCCTTGCGCGCAGCCATTCGCGGACTCGTCATTGCCGCCCTGTTCGCCGCCCCCGCGGCGGCCGAGCGCGAGCTGCCCGCCATCGGCGACCCCGCCGACCAAGTATTCTCGCCGCGTGAGGAAGCGGCGATCGGCCGCCAGATGATGGCGCGCGCACGCGCGCTGCTCGACCTCAACAGCGACCCGCAGATCGCCGAGTATGTCGACCGCGTGGGCCAGCGCCTCACCTCGCACGTGAGCGACGGACCCGAGGACGGCTTCGAGTTTTTCGTGGTCCACGCCCCCAGCATCAATGCGTTTGCCGCCCCCGGCGGGTACATTGGGATCAATAGTGGTTTGATCCTGCAGGCCGAGAATGAGGCCCAGCTGGCGGCCGTGCTCGCGCACGAGATCGCGCATGTCAATCAGCGCCACATCGCCCGCGCCTACGCCGCCAACCAACGCAGCAGCTACGGGACGCTGGCGGCGGTCCTCGCCGGCCTGATCCTGAGCTCGCAGGATCCGCAGGCTGGGCAGGCCGCCATCACCACCGGCATCGCGGCCGAGCAGCAGCGGCGCATCAATTACACGCGCTCGAACGAGTACGAGGCCGACCGCATCGGCATCGGGCTACTCACCGAAGCCGGCTACCATCCGGACGGCATGTCCGGCATGTTCGACCTGCTCTCACGGGCGAGCAGCGGTGCCGGCGCTACACCGGAATTCCTGCGCACCCACCCGCTCTCGAGCAACCGCATCGCCGAGGCGCGTGGCCGCGCCGCCCGCATCGACACCGAAGGGAAGCTGCGCGACACCCTCGCCTTCCACCAGATGCGCGCCCGCTTGGCGGTGCTCGAATCCGATGAGCCTCAGGTGCTCTATCAACGCTGGCGGGCCGAACAACCGAGCGGGGAAGGCCACGCCGCCACGGCACACGCCTACGGACTCGCGCTACTGGAGATCGAACTGGGGGACGCCGCCGCCGCGATCGAGCGTTTGCAAAACTTGCGCACGGACGCTCCCGACGATCTCCATTACGGGCTCGCGCTGGTTGAGGCCTTCCGCGAAGCCGACCGCGGCGACGATGCGCTCGCAGCCTGGGGCGAGATCCACACGCTGCACCCGAGCGCGTACCCCGTGATCGCCGCCGGGGCCGATCTACATGTCGAGTTCCACCGCGCATCGGAGGCGGTCGAGCTGGTCACCGACTTCGTGCGCCGTAGCGATGATCCGCCCGCCGAGGCCTGGCGCGATCTGGCGCGCGCGGCGCAGGCCGCCGACCGGCCCACGCGCAGCCACGAGGCACTGGCCGAATTCTACGCCCGCACCGACCGCTACGACCGCGCACTCAAGCAGCTCGAACTGGCGCTGAACGCTGCCGAATCCGGCTCCTCCGACACCCTTCGCCTGGAGGCGCGCATGGAGCAAGTGCGCGAGCTGCAACGCCGACGCATCGCTGCCAGCCCGGCATCGGGCGGCTGATCCGGCTACTTTGTTTCGCCTGGATGCCCCGCGCTATCATCGTCGACCAATAACAGTGATCGGCCACCCCGATCGTTCAAAACACCGCATCGGAGAAGCGCCCCATGAAGAAGAACATCCGCCGCATCGCCGTAGCCGCCGCCGCACTACTGCTCACGCAGCCCGCGATCGCCGCCGAGAGGTACGTCTTCGACAAGGAGCACACCGAGATCGAGTTCGCCTGGAACCACCTCGGCTTCTCCACCACCAGCGGCAACTTCAAGGATTTCGACGGCGCCCTAACGTTCGACGAGGCGAACCCATCGGCGTCGAGTGTTGAGGTCACGATCGACATAGACAGCCTCGACAGCAACATCCCCGATCTCGACGAGCACCTGAAGGGCGGCGACTTCTTCGAGGTCGACCAGCATCCGGAGGCGAGCTTCGAGAGCACCGCGGTACGCGCGACCGGCGAGGACCACTACGAGGTCGACGGCGAGCTGACCCTGCACGGCCACACCGAACCGGTCACGCTCGATGTCACCATCAACAAGATCGGCATGCATCCAATGACCGAGGCCAAGACGATCGGCTTCGATGCAACCACCACCGTCAGCCGCAGCGCCTTCGGGCTGGGCATGTACACACCCGCGATCGGCGACGAGGTGCAGATCCAAATCTCCTCGGAGATGCCGCGCGAGTCCGACCTGTGATCCGACCGGCTGACACGCTCCGCTAACGGCCGATGCGCTGGCGCAACTCACCGGAACAATGGGGCGCGGTGGCCCGGGCGTTTCACTGGGCCATCGCGCTGTTCATCATCGCCAACATACCCCTGGGACTGTGGGCGGACGCCCTGCCCTTGTCGCCGACCAAGGTCGAGGCCTTCTACTGGCACAAGTCCATCGGTTTGACCGTGCTCTGGCTGGCGCTCCTGCGATTGCTCTGGCGGGCCGCCAACCCCACCCCGCGCCTGCCGGCGATCATGCCGCGCTGGGAACGGATGCTGGCCCACGCCAGTCACGCGCTGCTGTACGGCGCCATGATCGCCATGCCGTTATCGGGCTGGGTCATCCATTCGGCATCGGGCTTTCCGCTGGATCTCTACGGCGTGATTTCCGTGCCGGACATCGTCCCCGGCAACCTGGACGACGGTGCGGTCGAGGATGGCGCGGCTACGGTCCACCACTGGATCTTCATCCTGATTTGCGTGCTACTCACGTTGCACCTTGCAGGCGCGTTCAAGCATCACTTCATCGATCGCGACGAGGTCCTGCGGCGCATGCTGCCCTTCGCCCGCGCATCGACGCGCGCGGACACGCCGAACCGGTCGGTCACCCGCGCCCCGGACGAAGGAAAACGATGAGACGCGCATCCTCCCGCATCGCCGCCGCATTGCTCGTCGGCGGGGTATCGCTCGCCTCGTGGGGGGCTCCGGCCAGTCAGTGGCAGGTGGTCCACGACGAGAGCACGCTGGCCTTCACCGCGACCCAGACGGGCAGCGAATTCGACGGAGCGTTCGAATTCGCCGCCGACATGCGCTTCGACCGCGCGGATCTGGCCGCCAGCGCGTTCGACGTCACGGTCGACATCACCAGCGTGGACACCGGCTCGCGCCGGCGCGACCAGGCCCTCGCGGACCAGGCCTGGTTCTGGTTCGAGCAGCACCCCGAGGCCTATTTCCGCAGCAAACGCATCGAGCACATCGCTGGCGATCGCTACGAGGCCGTGGCCGACCTGACAATCAAGGAGAACACGCACGAGGTCACCTTACCGTTTACCTGGGAGCAGGACGGCGACAGCGCGGAACTGCAAGGTACCGTCACTGCGCGCATGCAGGGCGGGCTGACCATGGACCGTACCCGCTGGGACGTGGGCACCGGCGAATGGTCCTCGGGCGATACGATCGGGCGCGAGGTCGAGGTGCGCGTGGACCTGCGATTGACCCGCTAAGGACGGTCTGGTTAACGGACCATCCTGGCTTGATCAGACACGGGATACGAAAATGCGATTTCCGTATCCCTCCATGTGCCCCGGGGACGTCTACAGTTCCTCCTCCGCGAGTTCCTTTTCGGCGCCGAACTCGAACGCGACGATCTCCCCGACGTCGATATCGTATTCACTCGGGTCGACCACCCGACGCACATGGCGTGGCTGGAACCGGCCCTCGTCATCGGCATCCACCGCCAGGTTGAGCACCACCCGTTTCTGGTAGTAGATCCCGTCGGGCGTGCGTAGGAGCAGAACGGTCGGACGCAGTCGCGCGTCCGGCGAGCTTCCGATCACCACCGAGAGTGCGCCGTTATCAAGCTCGACGAGGCTGCCCACTGGGTAGATCCCCACGCAGCGGATCAGCGCGCGGAACATGTCCTCGCCATAGGTTCGCGAGGCATCCGCATAGAGCTGATTCAACGCCCGATCCGGCCGTAGCGCCTGCCGGTGCGCGCGTCCGCTGGTGAGCGATTCGTAGGCGTTGGCGATGGCGACGAGCCGCACATGCGTGGGGATCTGGTCGCCGGAGAGGCCGCGCGGATAGCCGCTGCCGTCCAGCGCCTCGTGGTGCATCCAGATGATGTCGCGCACCCAGCTGGTCATGTCCTTGGTCTCGGCCACGAGCTTGCGCCCCAGCCACGGGTGCATGTCCACCATGCGGCGCTCGTCGTCGGTGAGCGGATCCGGCTTGGTCAGGATACGCCGAGGGAGCTTGACCTTGCCGATGTCATGCAACAGTGCGCCGATGCCGATCTCTTCGATCTGCTCGGACGGCTGACCGAGATAGGTGGCCAGGGTCAGTGCGATCACGCAGACGTTGACCGAATGGGTGGCGTTGAGCTCGTCCTTGTGGTGCAGGCTGGTGAGCCACATCGCCGCGCTGCCGTTGACGGCGATCTCGCGCGCGAGCGCCTCGACGACCGGGCGTGCCGCGCGCGTATGGACGAACTTGCCCAAGGAAGCCTCTTCGAGTGCGTCCTTGAAGAAGCGAGCGGCCTCGGAACGCTGGCGTGCTGCAGCGCGCACATTGGCAGCGAAGGTGCTGAAGTCGGGAATGCGCTCGCCACCAAGGGTCGGGGCGATATCGCTCGGTGGCTCCGCCGCCGTTTCACTGAGTACCAGATCCTCGTCGCGCTCCGTGCGCTCGGGCAGCACATACACATGACGGCAATGCCGCTGGAGCATCGCCAACTCGTCGTCCGTGCGGATCTCCAGCCCCTGGAAGAGCACCGGCAGGTCGGTCCACGGCCGGTCCAGGCGCTCAACGTAGAGCCCCTTGCGTAAAAGGCGAGTCGGAATTCGGACCAGGCTATCGGCGGTCATTCCAGCTTCTTCGGCGTGTTCTCGATCATTCGCGGACGGGCCGCTCCCACCGCGGGTCGGTTATCACGTTAGCACCGCGAACGTCCGCCACACCATCGCCCGGGGATGCGCGAGTGCTCCGGGACCGATGGGGCAGGAAGGAAGCCGGTCAATGATGGTGGGCCGTGCTGGATTCGAACCAGCGACACACGGATTAAAAGTCCGGTGCTCTACCAACTGAGCTAACGGCCCGAAGGCGAATTTCGCGCGCGCGGGCGACACCGGCCGAATCGGTCGCGCACGGGCGAGTGGGGTGCGATCATACCCGCGGCAAGGCCATCGGCGCCACCTCGTCGGATGTGGATGGGTGGCCTCCGAACTGGGCCGAGCGGGCAGAGCGGGCATAAAAAGGCCCCCGGCAACGGGGGATTGCCGGGGGCGATGGGATGGTCTTCACCGCATCCTTGCGGCGTCGCGTCCATGTGCTTGCGGACATCCTGTCCGCCTCGGGTCACGTTCCTCAACCTAATCCCAAGACGAGCAAGATACCGTCACGCAGGTCCTGCGGCTATCGGGCGTTCACCCTAAACGAGCGCGGGGCGGTTCCCTAGTGGGCCAAGCTCAGTCGGGCTGAGGGCGCGGGCCGGTCTTCGCTCTGCGCACGTTCCGCCGTGGCGGGATCGTATCTTCACGTAGTCCGCGCACCAATCCCCAACACATGAACGCCAGCACGATCGAGAACGGCAGCCCCGAGGCCACCGAGGCCGTTTGCAGCGCGCTCAAGGCATCGCCCGCGCCCACCGCGCCGGCAACCAGCAATACGGCCGCAACCACCCCCTCGAGCACGGCCCAAAACAGGCGCTGCTGCCACTTGGGCTCGGGGTCCCCGCCGTTGGTCAGGATGTCAATGACGAGCGAGCCCGAGTCCGAGGAGGTCGCGAAGAAGATCGCGACCACGAGCACCGCCAGTAAGGAGGCCATCGTGGTCAACACCGGCATGACCGGCAGGTGGTCCATTAGCACGAACATGGCGTCGGTTGTGCCGGCATTGCTAAGCGCCTCGCTGTCCTGGCGCAGGATGCCATGCAGCGCACTGCCCCCAAAGATCGTGAACCAGACGATGGATGCGCCCACGGGGGCCAGCAGCGTCCCGAGGATGAATTGGCGAATGGTCCGCCCGCGCGAGATCCGTGCGATGAACAGCCCCACGAACGGGGACCAGGAGATCCACCAACCCCAGTAGAACAGGGTCCAACTCTGGAACCACTCGTCACCGCTCTCCGAGAACGTGAACATCTGCAGGCTCGTACTGGGCAGGTTCTGCACGTAGTACCCGGCGCTCTGGACCATGAACTCGAGAATGAAGAGCGTCGGTCCGACGATGAACACGAACGCGGCCAGCGCGATGGCCAGGAACATGTTGATGACCGAGAGCCGGCGGATGCCGGCATCGAGACCCGCCAGCACCGACGCAACCGCCACCGCGGTGATCGCGGCGATGATCAGTACCTGCACCGTCGGTCCCGTGGTCACCCCGAACACCTGAGCGAGTCCGGCGTTGATTTGCGAGGCCCCGAGCCCGAGGGAGGTCGCCAGACCGAACAGCGTGCCGAAAACGGCCAGGATGTCGATCACGTGGCCGACCACCCCGTGGACGCCCTCGCCGATGAGCGGATAGAACGCCGACGCCGGGCGCAAGGGCAAGTCGTGGCGGAACGAGAAGTAGCCCAGCGAAAGCCCCAGCACGATGTAGATCGCCCACGGGTGGACGCCCCAGTGAAAGAACGTGAGGTTCATCGCCGTGGTCGCGGCCTCCTCCGTGCCGCCCTCGCCGACCGGCGGATCGGTAAAGTGAAAGATCGGCTCGGCGACGCCGTAGAAGACCAAGCCAATCCCCATCCCGGCGGTGAACAGCATCGAGAACCAGGACCAGGTCGGCCACTCGGGCTCGTCGTCATCCTTGCCAATGCGAATGCGGGCCCAAGGGGACAGCAGCAGGATGATCACGAACACGAGAAAGCCCGTGACGCTGAGGATGTACCACCAACCGAAAAATTCCGTGATCCAGCCGCTGATCGCATCTGCGACATCGCCGAGGTGCGCGGGCCATATGACACCCCACAGGACGAACAGCAGGATCATGACGGTCGAAGTGAAGAAGACTGGAGGATTGGTATGCCGCTGGAAGTAGCCTTGCCCGTTGGCCATGCGTCCTCTCCGTGGACTTAGAAGCGCAAAGGCGCGGAGCCTGCGCCTTGGGTGTACTTGGCGTAGAGCGTCGGCGAAGTCAAGCAGGTGGGCTCGCCGATACCGCTTTGCCCACACGCAGCTCGCCCTACGAGACCCCCGTATCCGCGCAATGGCCGGCCGTACAAAACGCCGCCGTCCGACGACATGCCTCTTCGAGTCGCGCCTCGTCGACGATGTAGGCGATTCGCCCGTGGCTGGCCGCACGGGCGCCGAATGCGGCTGCGTCGAGCACCGCCACCCCTTGCTCGCGCAGCCGGCGCCACGCGAAGTCAGGCGCGCTCACCCCGTCCCCGGGGCATCGACCAGCACGAACATGCCGCTTCCGGTAACCGCTCCCAATCCCCCGATCTCGCCCTGAGCCCCGCAGATCGCGGCGGAGGCGGTACACGGTCGCCATACCAGTGATTATGGCGTTCTCCGCGAGCGCCCGCCCGCCGATCACGGCCTTGTCGCTCGCGTTCGTGCCCCATCTCGACTATTACCCCTATGCGTGCCCGCGTGGCCGGGTTGGCCCGGTTATAATTGCCCCCAAGAACTACGGGCGACGAGCGAGCCCCCACGGGCCTCGACCAGCCCACCGCCGATTAGCGCGCGCACGCGACGGCGCCTGCATGGAGAATAAGCGACATGCGTTTCCTCGTTACCGGCACGGCCGGATTCATCGGCAATTTCGTCGCCGAGCAACTGCTGGCGCGCGGCGACGAAGTCGTCGGTCTGGACAACGTCAACGACTACTACGACCCGCGCCTCAAGGAGGACCGGCTACGCCGCATCGCCGACCAGCCGCGTTTTACCGAGGCCCGTATGGGGCTCGAGGACAAGGCCGGCATGGAGCAGCTATTCGCTGAGCACCGCTTTGACCGCGTCATCCACCTCGCCGCACAGGCGGGCGTGCGTTACAGCCTCGAGAACCCGCACGCCTACGTGGACAGCAATCTGGTCGGCTTCATGAACATCCTCGAGGGCTGCCGCCACCATGGCGTCGAGCACTTGGTATTCGCCTCTTCCAGTTCGGTCTATGGCGCGAACACGCGCATGCCCTTCTCCGTGCACGACAATGTGGACCATCCGGTCTCGCTCTACGCCGCGACGAAGAAGGCCAACGAGCTGATGGCGCACACCTACTGCCATCTCTACGGCATCCCCATGACCGGGCTACGCTTCTTCACCGTCTACGGCCCCTGGGGTCGGCCCGACATGGCGTTATTCAAATTCACCCGCGCGATCCTCGCGGGCGAACCGATCGAGGTCTACAACCACGGCCGCATGCGCCGCGACTTCACGTACGTCGACGACATCGTCGAGGGTGTGATCCGCACGGCCGACCGTCTGCCGGAACCGGACCCGGACTGGTCCGGCGAAACCCCGGATCCGGCGAGCAGCTACGTGCCCTATCGGCTATACAACATCGGTAATCACAGCCCGGTGGAGTTAACCGACTTCATTAGCACGCTGGAATCCGCGCTGGGCACCGAGGCCGACAAACGCCCCATGCCCATGCAGCCGGGCGACGTACCCGCCACCTATGCCGACGTGGCCGACCTGCAGCGCGACACCGGCTTCGCGCCGGAGACGCCATTGGCAACGGGCGTTGAGCGCTTCGTGCGCTGGTACCGGGAGTACTACGAGCGTTAGACACACGGTTCGATGG
>JBBEEB010000135.1:17566-19403 GCA_040880995.1 Halofilum sp. (in: g-proteobacteria) | reverse complement strand
GGTTCGATGGCTCGACGGGGGACGGGGCACCTGCCTAGACAGGCACCCCCGTCCCTCGTCGAGCACAATAGGTAGCACTTAAGAGACAGGAGACTAGCGAGAATACAATTCGGGCCAGGACGGCCTTGGGTCATGCTCCTTACACGCCCTATGGGCGTTTTTTACCCACAAGCGATAAGGATGTCGCACCGTGCAACTTCCCGATTCCAAGGATTGGCGCATCGGGGTCATCGGCCTGGGTTACGTCGGATTGCCGCTGGCAGTCGAGTTCGCCCACCGGTTCCCCGTCATTGGCTATGACATCGACGCGCGGCGCATCGACGAGCTGCGGCGCGACCACGACCGCACCCACGAGGTCGACCCAGAGGCGCTGCATCACGCCGAGCTGCTGCGGGTCACCGACGACCTCGAGGCGTTGCGCGGCTGCAATATCTACATTGTCACCGTCCCCACGCCGATCGACCACTTCAAGCAGCCCGACCTGCGGCCGCTGCTCGGCGCCAGTGACGCCGTCGGACGCGTGCTCGCCCCGGACAACGTCGTCATCTATGAATCGACGGTATATCCCGGTGCCACGGAAGAAGAGTGCGTGCCGGTGCTCGAGCGCATCTCGGGACTGGTCTGCAACCGCGATTTCAGCGTTGGCTACAGTCCGGAGCGGGTCAATCCCGGTGACCGTGAGCACCGCATCCCGGACATCGTGAAGATCACCTCGGGGTCGAGCGAGGAGGCGGCCGCATTCGTCGATGGGCTCTATCAGTCGATCACCCGCGTCGGCACCCATCGGGCCGAATCGATCCGCGTCGCCGAGGCGGCCAAGGTAATCGAGAACACCCAACGCGACGTGAACATCGCGCTGGTCAACGAGCTGGCGATGCTGTTCCACCGCATGGGCCTCGACAGCGAGGCCGTGCTGCGCGCGGCCGGCACCAAATGGAACTTCCTGCCCTTCCGGCCGGGCCTCGTCGGCGGCCACTGCATCGGCGTCGACCCGTATTACCTGACGCAAAAGGCGCAGGCCATCGGCTACCACCCGCAAATGATCCTCTCCGGCCGGCGTATCAACGACGCCATGGGCGATTACATCGCCGAACGCCTGATGAAGCTGATGACCCAACGGCGCATCCAGGTGGTCGACAGCCGCGTACTGATTCTCGGGGCTACGTTCAAGGAGAACACGCCGGACCTACGCAATAGCCAAGTCGTCGACATCGTGCGCGGGCTGCAGGCGTTCAGTGCCCATGTGGATGTCCACGACCCCTGGGTGGACGCCGAGTCACTGCAGGCGGAGTTCGGCCTCAAGCCGACATTGGAGCCCGCCACCGCAGGGTACGACGCGGTCGTGCTCGCCGTGCCGCACGACTGCCTGCTCACCGACGGTGCCGAAGGCCTGCGCCGCTGGCTGCGCGACCCCGGCATCCTCTACGACGTCAAAGCTGCCCTGCCCCCGAACGCTTCGGACGAGCGCCTGTAGGTGCAGCGAGTGGGAGCTTCGTTGTGGGCGCGCTACGTTGTCACGCGCCTACGTGATTCATCACAGATAAACACAGATCGACACAGATAAATCACGGCAGCGAGGAGCCCTACTCCCGCTGAGAACTCTGATTCACAGCGCGCCGCGGCACTCGGATGTGTCTCCGCTTTCGCTTTCGGCTTTGAAGTACGGCGACTCAGGATCGCAAAGCTCAGCTGGATCTGTGTTCATCTGTGATGTATTTTTTAGCTACTCAGAGGGGAAGACGTCAGCGGTAAGCGGTAGGGTCGGAGAGGCCGGCTTGGATAAAGCCTTGGGCGCGGAGGCGGCAGGCGTCGCAGCGGCCGCAGGCGCGGCCGGCGT
>JBBEEB010000135.1:0-17466 GCA_040880995.1 Halofilum sp. (in: g-proteobacteria) | reverse complement strand
AAGCCTTGGGCGCGGAGGCGGCAGGCGTCGCAGCGGCCGCAGGCGCGGCCGGCGTCGTCGGCCTGGTAGCAGGAGACGGTGAGCGAGTAGTCGACGCCGAGTTCGGAGCCGCGCTGGACGATCTCGGCCTTGCTCCAGTTGATCAGCGGCGCGCGGATGGCCAGGCGATGGCCCTCCACGCCGCGACGTGTCGCGAGGTTGGCCATCTCCTCGAAGGCGGTCACGTACTCCGGGCGGCAGTCCGGATAACCCGAATAATCGACCGCGTTGACGCCAACGAAGATGGCGTCGGCTTCGAGCACCTCCGACCAGGCCAGCGCATAGGCTAGGAACACCGTATTGCGCGCCGGGACGTAGGTAACCGGGATCTCGTCTTCCGCTGCGGCGCCCTCGGGCACGTCGATACCTGGATCGGTCAGCGCAGAGCCGCCGAAGGCGGCCAGATCGATATCGACCGTACGATGCTCGGCGACGCCTTGATGGTCAGCGACCGCCTGTGCGGCGCCGAGTTCGGCTGCGTGGCGCTGGCCATAGCGGAAGCTCATGGCGTGGCATCGATAACCCTCGGCGCGGGCGAGGGCCAGCACGGTCGCCGAGTCGAGCCCGCCGGACAGCAGAACCACGGCGGCGTCGCTCATCGGCCGGGCTCGTCGCCCCACAGGATCTTGTGTAGCTGCAGCTGCATGCGCACCGGCAGACGGTCGGCGACCACCCAGTCGGCCAGATCACGCGCCGGCAGCGTCTCCCATACGGGGGAGAATAAAACCTCGCAGGCCTCAGCCAGACGCTCGCGAGCGACTATGCCGCGCGCCCATTCGTAATCGGCCCGGTCGCACAGTACGAACTTGACCTGATCGTGCGACGTCAGCGCGGCCAGGTTCTCCCAGCGGTTGCGGTGCTGCTCGCCCGAGCCGGGCGTCTTGAGATCGACAACCCGGGCGACGCGCCGGTCCACCGCGGCGATGTCGAACGCGCCGGAGGTCTCCAGGGAGACGGCATGGCCGGCGTCGCACAGCCGCTCGAGCAGCGCCAGGCATCCGCGCTGGGCGAGCGGCTCGCCGCCGGTCACGCAGACGTGATGTACGCCGTAGGACGTGGTCTCGTGGATGAGTGCATCGAGCGAGCGGCTCTCGCCGCCGTGAAAGGCGTAGGCCGTGTCGCAGTAGCTACAGCGCAGCGGGCAACCCGTCAGGCGCACGAACACCGTCGGCCAGCCGGCCGTATTGCCTTCGCCCTGGAGCGAGCAGAAGACCTCGGTGATGCGCACACGCTCCGTCGCGGGCAATTCTCGCGCGGATTCGACCACGGCCTCGTTCGACATCAGTTCTGCTGCTGGCGCTGCAACCGCAACAGGCGCTCCTCGGCCAGCCGCGCCACGGTGCCGCCGGAGTGTTCGGACATCACCTCCTGCAGCACGGTACGCGCCTCATCGTGGCGTTCCAGCTCGTGCAGTGTGTAGCCCGTCTTGAGCCGCGCATCCGGCACCTTTGCGCTTTCCGGATAGCGCTCGATGGTCTGGCGGAAGGCTTCCAGGGCATCCTCGAAGTCGCGGGTCACGTAGTACGACTCGCCCAGCCAGTACTGTGCGTTGTCCGAGTACGGGCCTTCGGGGTGTTCCTCGAGGAAGCTTTGGAATGCATCGGCGGCGGCCTCGTACCGACCGTCCTTGAGCAGGTCGAACGCCTCGTTATAGGCCTCACGTTGCGCCTGCTCGTCGGGCGCATCCGCCTCCTCGCCATCATCGGCCGCCTCAGCACGCTCGGCGCCGGTCAACTCGGCATCCTCCTGGGCAGCCGACACGCCGGGCTCGTCCGAATTCGAGCCGCTCGCCCCATCATCGCCGGAGGACTCCTCATCTTCGCGCTGACGACCCGCCACCTCGAGCTCGCGGACCCGCCGATCGAGATCGCTGTAGAGGTTGCGCTGGCGCTCGCGCATCTCCTCGAGCTGGTGGCCCTGCGTCTCGATGTCACCACGAAGCGCGCGAATCTCCTCGTCGAGCGAGTTGATACTCCGCATCAGGCGCACCAACTGGTCGCTATCGAGCGTGTTCTCCAGTCGCCGCACCCGCTGTTCCAGGCGATCGGTCGCGCTACGCGCGCCCTCCTCGCCGGATTGCGCCAATACGGGCAGGGGCAGGAGCGCGGCCAGCGTGCAGGCGAGCGCGCCGACGAGCCACGGGGTGGTTACCGGACGCATGGGATTCCCCTCAGTTGCCGCCGGCACTATCGGGATACACCAACTCGACGCGGCGATTCTCCGACCACGCGTCCTCGTCGCTCCCGCTTTCGGCCGGCATCTCCTCACCATAGCTGATCGACTCGATCTGCTGCGAGCCGACGCCGTACACCTGGAGCAGCTCCTGCACCGAATCCGCCCGGCGCGCGCCCAAGGCTATGTTGTATTCGCGCGAGCCACGTTCATCGGTATGACCCTCCAGGCGCACCTCGATATCCGGGTACTGCGAGAGATAGGCCGCATGGCGCTCGATCATCTCCATGTACTCGTCGGCGACCTCGCTGGAGTCGAACTCGAAGTAGATCGTGCGATCCGACAGGATGCCACTCGGCTCGTCGATCGCGCCGCGCGAGAAATCGCAAGTCGGGGGACAGTCGGCCGCGCCCGTGGTCGCAGCTGGTTCTCCCTCGGAATCGCCGTCGCCACTTGTGGCCGTCCCCTCATCAGTTCCTTCTTCGGTATCGTCCGATGGCGCCGGCGGAGGTTCGGTCTCGGGCGACGTGGCACAGCCGCCGAGCAATAGTAGCGCGCTAAGCGCCAGGGGCCAGATCATTCGCTTCATTGTCGTTCTCCACTGAGACTAAGGCTGTGTTGTGGGCGGGGCGAGAGGCGCGCCCGGATGGCACTCATTCGGCTGCGATCCCTACCGCCCCGCACCCACTGACGTCAGTCACGGAACGGCCCCCAGGAGGGCTCGCGCACATCGCCCTCACTCTGCGCCAGGCGTGCGACCGCCTCGCCATCGGCCGAGACGAGACCGAGCACGCCGCGCCCTTGATGGTCGGTCGCGAACAGGATCATCTCGCCATTTGGCGCGAACGACGGGGATTCGTCGAGACGCCCTTCCGTGACCACGCGCATTTGGTCGGAACGCAGGTCCATGACCGCGATGCGGAAGTCGCCGTTCTGCGTGCGATGCACGTAGGTCAGGTGTTCGCCGTCGGGTGACACGTCCGGGTCTGCATTGTAGGGCCCGCCGAATGTGACCCTCTGAGCCCGCTCCGAGCGATCCACGGGCACGCGATACAGCTGCGGCCCGCCGGAGCGATCCGAAGTGAAGATCAGTTCTCCACCATTCGGCATCCACGTCGGCGAAGTATCGATCGCACCTCCGCGGGTCACCCGCTGCAGGTCTCCGCCGGCCACATCGAGCACATAGATGTCCGGACTGCCCTCGTGGTTGAGGGTGACCGCGAGACGCTCGCCGTCCGGCGACCACGCGGGAGCGCCATTGATACCGCGCTGTGCCGAGACCCGCCGCCGCTCGCCTGTCCGGATCTCCTGCACGAAGATGGCCGCCCGACGGCGTTCGAAGGAGACATAGGCGATCCGCTCACCGTCCGGCGCCAATGCCGGGGACATGATCGGCGCCGGAGAGGTCAGGATCGTGCGGGCGTTGTAGCCGTCGTAATCGGCGATCTGCAGCCGATATTCGGGCTCCTCTCCGGACTCGTCCACCGATACCATGCCCACGCGCGTGTTGGCGGCACCGCGTATGCCGGTGACCTGCTCGAAGATCACGTCGCTGATCTCGTGTGCTACGCCGCGCAGATTCCCGCGCCGGGCCTGGTAGCTGTAACCGGCGACCTGGCGTTCGCGCAGTACGTCGAGCAACTGGAACTGCACTCGGTAGCGCTGCTCACCATTGGGCGAAACGCGGCCGACGACGACGTGATCGACGCCTAGCGTGCCCCAGTTGCCGTAGCGTACCTCCTCGCCCGTGGTCGGGCGTGCAACCAGATCGCGCTCCTCGGCGGGCGCGAAGCGGCCGGTGCGCGTGAGATCATCACCGACGATATCCGCGATGTCCTCCGGCGGGTCGTCCTCTCCCTGCCAACCAAACGGCACGACGGCGATCGGACGGGCGTTGGGAGCCCCCTCGGTGATGGTGATTTCGAGCACGGCCGATACCGGAGGCGCGAACAAAACCAACGCGGCGACCAGTAGCAGCGAAGCACGGCTACGCATCAAGAACCCTCCGGCTCGAAGTTGAATCGAATCTCGCGGTCGAACACCTCGGGGTCGGGCGCTTCGGGTAAGGGCGAAGCCCGATGCACTGCGGAGACCACTGACTCGCAGAATGCCTCACTGCCCGAGCAACTCACCAGATCCACGCCCGTGACATCGCCCCCGGGGACCTGCGTAACCTCGACGTGGGCAGTGTCACCTTCGCTGAAAGCGCTGGGCTGCCGCCAATTGCGGGTCACGATTTGCGAAATGGCGGCGATGTAGGTTTGCCGCATTGACTCCAGGCGTTCCTGCTCAGCGCGCTCAGCGGCGGCCCGGGCCTCTTCCTCGGCCTCGCGGCGCGCCTCTTCAGCCGCGCGGCGCTCCTGCTCGGCCTCGCGACGCGAAGATTCGGCCTCCTCGCGCGCAGCCGCTGCGGCCGCCTCCGCCTCGCGACGCCGCTGCTCGAGCTCCTCCAGGCGCTGTTGTTGCTCTTGGCGCGACTCGGCGAGTTCCTCCTGCTGCTGGGCCAGCTTGTCGCGCTGTGCCTGCAAGGACTGCACCTGCTCCTGCTCGCTCTGACTCTGTTGCTGCAGGTCCTCCTGCTGCTGGCGCAGCTGCTCGCGCTGGGCCTCAAGCTGCTCGCGCTGGGAACGCAGTTCGTCGAGCTGCTGCGAGGTCTCCTCCTGGGCTTGCTGGCTCTGCTCCCGCGCCTGACGCAGTTCCGTGAGTTGCTGCTCTTGCTGCTCGCGCTGCTGCCGCAGTTCCTCGACCTGCTCCGACTGTTGTTCGCGTTCCTGACGCACTTCGTCGAGGCTTTGTGACTGCTGCTCGCGCTGCTGCTCGAGCTCGGCAAGCTGCTGCTCGAGCTCGCGCTGGCGGCGCACGGCCTCGGCCTCCTCGGCGCGCTCCTGTTCATCGAGCTCCTGCATCGCCGCCTCGACCTCCTGCTCATCCACGGCGACCGCCTGCATCGGGTTTTCGCCCGGCGACGGGGAGGTCGGCATCCGTGACTCGCCCAGGCTGACGCCGAGAACCAGCCCGGCGACCAGACTGGCGTGGGCCACCACGGCCAGGATCAGCGACTCGGGATATTCGCGCAGAACGCCCATCTAGCGCGCCTCCGCAATCAGGCCGACCTGGGGAACGCCCGAGCGCTGCAGCAGCGCCATTACGCGCACCACGCGCTCGTAGTTGACACCCTTGTCGCCGCGGACGAGCACCTTGCGCTCGGGATTGCGCCGGACCACCGCGCTGGCCAGCGTCACCAGGCGATCCTCACTGATCGCCTCCTCGGGAGTCTCGCCGACATTGAGATAGAAACGGCCTTCGCTATCCACGGTGGCGACCAGCGGCTCGCTCTCGACCTCCTGCGGCTTGGCATCGGCATTGGGCAGATCGACATCGACGCCGGTCTTCAGCAACGGCGCCGTGATCATGAAGATGACCAGCAACACGAGCATGACGTCGATGTACGGCACGACGTTGATCTCCGCCATCGGTCGCCGCCGGCGCCGCCGCTCGGTCATGCTCAACCCTCCGCGCGCGCATGCACCTGGCGGTGCAGCAGTGCGGTGAATTCCTCGACGAAGTTGTCGAACTGGTTCTCCATGCGCCCGAGCTCATGGGTGAACCGGTTGTAGGCAATCACCGCAGGGATGGCTGCGAACAGACCCATGGCCGTTGCGATCAGGGCCTCGGCGATGCCGGGCGCGACCAGCGCTAGCGTCGCCTGAGAGACATCGCTCAGGGCCATGAAGGCATTCATGATCCCCCATACCGTGCCGAACAGTCCCACATAGGGGCTGACCGAACCGACCGTGGCCAGGAACGAGATATTGCCGTCGAGCCGATCCGACTCGCGCGCCAGACTGATGCGCATGGCCCGGCGCGCACCCTCGAGCACGCTCTGGGGCCCGTGGCCCTGCTTCTGCAGGCGGGCGTACTCGCCGAAGCCCGCGGCGAACAGCCGTTCGGTTCCACCCGCCGAGTCCTCGTTCGCCTGGACCTGGCGGTACAGATCAGACACCGCACCTCCGGACCAGAAGCGCGATTCGAACTCGCTTGAGGCGCCACGCACAGAACGCAGCTGGCGCCACTTGGCGTAAATCAGAGCCCAGGAGAAGACCGAGGCGAGCAATAGCAACACCATGACGAACTGCACGACGAAGCTCGCCTCGGCAATCAGGTGGACAAAGGACAGATCAGTGCTCACCGGCAAATACCCCCTTCAAATCGGCGGGCAACACCCGCGGCCGGAATGTCTCGGCGTCGAGGCAGGCCACGGACACCCGGGCCCGGCAGAGCTCGGCGGCATCGCACTCGACGGATTGCGCGAAATCGACGCTGGCGCGGCCGACGCGCTCGATCCGCGCCGTCACGTCGAGCTGATCATCGAGGCGCGCGGGGGCGCGATAGTCGATCGACACCGCACGCACCACAAACAGGAAGCCGCGCTCCGCGGCGATCTTGGTTTGTTCGTATCCCGCCGCCCGGAGCCATTCGGTTCGGGCCCGCTCCAAGTATTTCAAGTAGTTGGCGTAATAGACGACGCCGCCGGCGTCGGTATCCTCATAGTACACGCGCATCGGCCAACGAAACGCCGCGGTGCGCGATTGGCCGCACGCATCGCTCATTCGGTCTCGAACAATTGCGCACTATCCGCGGTGCGTGGCGGCTTCAGGCCGAAATGGGCGAACGCCGTCCGAGTGGCCACGCGCCCGCGCGGCGTTCGCATCAACAACCCCTCCTGGATCAGGTAGGGCTCGATCACTTCCTCGATGGTGCCAGCGGACTCTCCGATGGCGGCCGCCAGATTGTCGAGGCCGACCGGCCCCCCAGTAAATTTGTCGATGATGGTCCGCAACAGGCGATGATCCATGGTGTCGAGGCCGAGTGCATCCACGCGCAGCAGGTCGAGCGCCTCGTCCGCCACTCTCGAGCTGATCGCGCCATTGCCACGCACTTGGGCGTAATCGCGCACGCGGCGCAGCAGGCGATTGGCGATACGCGGGGTGCCCCGGGCGCGGCGGGCGATCTCGTGGGCGCCCTCGGCGTCGATGGGGACGTCCAGGATCTCGGCGGAGCGCTCGACGATAGCGGCCAGATCCGCCGCGCCGTAGAACTCGAGGCGCTGGACAATGCCGAAGCGGTCGCGCAACGGTGACGTTAGCAGACCGGCGCGCGTGGTGGCACCGATCAGCGTGAACGGTGGCACATCCAGCTTGACTGACCGCGCGGCCGGACCCTCGCCGATGACGATATCGAGCTGGTAGTCCTCCATCGCTGGATAGAGCACCTCCTCGACCACCGGCGAGAGCCGATGAATCTCGTCGACGAACACCACATCGTGTGGCTCGATATTGGTGAGGATCGCGGCGAGATCGCCGGGCCGCTCCAGCACGGGGCCGGCGGTCTGGCGCAGGCTTACGCCCATCTCGTGCGCGACAATGGCCGCGAGCGTCGTCTTGCCCAGGCCCGGCGGGCCGAAGATCAGGGTGTGATCGAGCGGCTCGCCGCGCTCGCGCGCCGCGGCGACGAAGATGCCGAGCTGCTCGTGTACGGCGGGCTGGCCACGGTACTCGGCGAGCGTACGCGGACGAATGGCGCGGTCGACCGCCTCGTCATCGCCGATGGTCCGGGCACTGCTCAGCCGTTCGGGATCGCCCATGGCGGGATCTCGCTGGTCCGATGAACGTGCAAGCTGCCGAGCCGCAACCTACCATGGACAACGCAACGAATACACCGCGACGCTCGCAAAAAAGAAAGCCTCGCCCGGAGGCGAGGCAAACCCGTACTGGCCATCGCGGACACGGGTGCGGGCCGTATCCTGGGGGGTTGGCCAGTGCCAGAGGGGGCTCGGTGTGGCCGGTCGTGAGATTACCTGGTCGCCGGCGCGCTCAGCGCTCGCTGAGTATCAGTTGGTTTCCGGGCATCGCGTGGCTGCGGAATTCGCGCCAGGACAGCTCGCCGTCGCCATCGCGATCGATGTCGCCGAAATGTTGAGCGAGCCCGGCGTCGGCCTCGGCCTCGCGCGGGGCGATACGTCCGTTGGCATCGGTATCGAGGGCTTCGAAGCGGGCCTCAATTCGGCTCGGCATGGCCCCCGTAACGCCCGTGGTCGCGGCCAACAGGGCGCCGGAGATCAACGTCATGCCCAAGACGGTACAAACCGAAGCGGCTTTCATATGATCCGTCCCTCAGAGAATTCGCGTGTTTTTCGGCACGCTCATGCGCGCCACTTGCTCCCATTTATGCAGCGGCCGTGCCAACTAACAAATAATTCGTAAAAACAAAGAGTTACGAATGGTCCAGCGGCACACTGCCGAAATACCCCCCGCTCGCAGCGGGAAAAGCCCCGGATTGTGTCGCCGCCCGGCGACACTTCGGAGACGAAATACAGTAAGGCATTGATTGTTAAACGAAAATGCGTGTCGCTTATCGGCGACAACGCCGGCCCGGGCCGCACGCGGGGCAAACGATTTCGTCGTGCCATGGTCCAGGCGCGCAGTCACGGGAGCGGAAGGACCCACCATGAGCGCCCTTCGTAGCGGCAGGGGAGGCATGCGCAAGTTTCGGGCCGCCGTATCCACATTGGACGCCGGGCGATGCGGTCAGCGGCCCTACCGGCGGGAGCTTAACGCTGATTTCTGCGGCGTGGCGGGCACTACGCTTTGAAATCGGCGGGATCGACCTCGTGGCGCGATAGCAGCTTGTAGAATTCGGAGCGGTTGCGCTGCGCCATACGGGCGGCATCACTGACATTGCCGTCGGTGAGCTTGAGCAGACGCACCAGGTAGTCGCGGGTGAAGGCGGCACGCGCCTCGGCGACCGAAGGCAGACTGGTCGGCTCGCCCCCGATCGTCTTGCGCACCTGTTCGGCGCTGATCACCGCGCCTGGCGAGAGCGCCACATGCTGCTCGACGGCATTGTCGAGCTGGCGCACGTTACCCGGCCAGGAGGCCGCGACCATCCGCTCCATGGCCTCGGGTGCGTATACCCTGGGCGCCACGCCATCGCGCTCGGCCAGGAGGCGCAAGCGCCGATTGATCAGTAGCGGGATATCCTCGCGCCGCTCCGCCAGGCTCGGCAGCGCCAGCTGGATGACGTCGAGCCGGTAGTACAGATCCTCGCGGAACTCGCCGTCGGCGATCGCCTGGGACAGATCGCGATGCGTCGCCGAGATCACTCGCAGGTCGACCGGGAAATCGCGCGTGCCGCCGACGGGCCGTACCCGCCGCTCCTGCAATACGCGCAGCAGCTTCACCTGGAGCGCGAACGGCATGTCGCCGATTTCGTCGAGAAACAGTGTGCCACCGTCGGCCGTGCGCACCAGACCGGTATGCGCCTGCTGGGCACCGGTGAAGGCACCGCGCTCGTGGCCCATCAACTCGGACTCGAGCAAGCCTTCGGGCATGGCACCGCAGTTGATGGCGACGAACTGGGCGTCGCGTCGCGGGCTGGCGCGATGAATCGCACGCGCCAACAGCTCCTTGCCGGTACCGCTCTCGCCGGTGATCAGCACGCTGGTGGTGGTGACCGCGGACCGCTGAGCCTGGTCCAGCAACTCCTCCATGCGCGGGTTGCGCGTGAGGATCTCGCCGCGCCAATCGTCGGGCACGGTGGTCCGGGCCGACACGCTCAAGGCGCGCTCGAGCTCGCTCCGTAGTTCGTCCGAATCCACCGGCTTGGTCAGAAACGCGACCGCGCCGCTGCGCGTGGCGTCGACCGCATCCGGGATGGTCCCGTGCGCGGTGAGCAACAAGACGGGCAAGCCGGGCTGGCGCTGCTGCAGCTCACGCAACAACCCGAGCCCGTCCATGCCGTCCATGCGCAGGTCCGTCACCACCACGTCCGGTGGCATCTGCTCGACGCGGGCCAATGCGGCCTGGCCCGAGTCGGCCGTATCCACGGCGTAGCCTGCACCTTGCAGGCGGATGTCCAGCAGGCGCAGGAGATCGGGATCGTCGTCTACGAGCAGAATCCGCCGCGCGCTGGTCATCAGTCTTCTGAGTCCTCGCCGTTGCCACCGGAGCCCATGCGACGCTCGAGCGTGGTCAAAGCCTGGATTTGCTCCTGCAACGCCTCGATCCGCGCTTGCCGCTCACGATTCGCCGCGCTCAGGCGTTGATTGTCCTGCGTCAGTTGCGCGCGCTCGTCCAGCAGTCGTAGGTGGCGTAGCTCAATCCGCACGAGCGCCTCGAGCTCCGGCGGCGGGCGACCGTCCGCGAGCAGGCGGTTGAGCCGCTCGCGGGCGGCCTCGGGCGCATGGCCCTCGTGATTCGGGGTCGCCTGCCACAGCGCGTAGCGTAATGAGTCGACGGGGGTTCGCGGCGTACCGCCGGCTTCGGCCTCCAGGCGCGCACCGATCGCATCGAGCTCGCCCGGTTCCGCCTCGATCAGTTGCCCAAGCAAGACCAGTTGCTCGTCGGCCGTGGTCGCGCGCGGATTCAGGCCGAGTTCGTCGAGCGTGGCGCAACCGGCGAGCATCAGCGCCAAGGCCACTAGTGCCCCGTAACATAAGTTCGTTCGTTTTTTTGCCGGACCTTGAGGCGCCTGGCGGCGTTGCGCCTCCTCACCATAGGACGCGCTATGGCTCATCAGCGCGCCTTGCCAGTCGCCCCAATCCCTCGCCAAAAAATCCGACGAACTTATGCTACGGGGCACTTGCAGGCGGTTGAAAAACAACAGCCGGCTAGCGCGGGACAAGGACGTCCCGGCGCGTTGAGAATGCGCAGGACAGCCCATTTTCAACACCCTGTCAGGGGCAATGCGCGGGACATCACGCCTCCTCGAGTCTCTTCTCGGCGTTCTCGCGACGCCGGGCCTGCACCGTCAAACGAAAGTGCGCCCCGATGAATTCGCCGTCGACGATTTCTACCCGACCATCATGCGCGCGCGCGCAATCGCGCACCACGGAGAGTCCGACTCCGGTGCCGCGAATGCGGGCATCCGGGCGAAGCGCACCCTGGAAGAAGGGCTCAAAGACATGCGGGCGCTCCTCCACCGGGATCCCCGGCCCCTCGTCGGCCACTTCCAGCACGGCACGCGTACCCCGCCGTCGGGCGCGCACGTACAACGTGGCCCCTGGAGGCGAGAAGCGTATCGCATTCCCAATCAGATTGGAGAGCGCACTTTGCATCAACGGCCTGAATCCCGGAAAGGTCGCGCTCTGCACGTCGCGGTGAACCTGAACGCCGGAGCGCGTCAGCGCCAGACTGTGGCGGTCGAGCGCTTCGTCGACCAACTCCGGCAGCGCGATGGGCTCCGGTGCCTGCGACAAGTCGCGCGCGCTCAGCGTCAACAGGTTTTCAACCAACTCCTGCAACTCGACGCCCGAGCGGCGCAGGATATCGAGTACGTCATGGTAGTTTCGGCTATCGGCCGAAATCGCGCCTTCGGCAAGCAGGTCCGTTCCCTCCCGGATCGCCGCCAGCGGCGTCTTCAGCTCATGGGACATGTGCCGCAGGAACTGGTTCTTCTCCGCTTCGGAACGCGCGAGCCGCCCGCGCAGACGCTCGAGCTCCTCGCCGAGCGCGCGGATCGCCGGCGGACCACCCACCGAAATCGCCGGCGGCGGCTCCAAAGCACCCAGACTGCGAATGGCCCGACCCAGGCGTCCGATCGGCCGCAAGATCAACCAGGTAAAGAAGGCTGCCAGTACCAGCGTGACCGGTATCAGGCCCGCCACCTGCCAGTAGAGGAACGTCCGCGCCTGCGCCGAGCGCGCCTCGAGCGTAGCCAGCTCCGTATCGATGGCGCGGTCGGTCGCCGAAGTGATCTCGCGCGCCAGCGCGTGCATGGTGCCGAAGCGCTCCAGCGCCGCCACCAACGCCTCACTGTCGGGCGGCGCCTGGCGGATTACGTCGGCCACGCCGGCCGCCACTTCACGCAGTTCGGCCCGCTGCGCGGCCGCCCCGGGGGCGAACGCCTGCGAATCGAGCGCCTCGAGCGCCTCCATGAGCTCCAAGTGGCGTTCGGAATAGAGTTCGATGAGTTCACCGCGCCCGACGATGCGGTACTGACGTGCATTGCGCTCCATGCGCAGCAGGTCCGTGCGCAAAGTTTGCCCCTCGCGGGTGAGCGCCACGCCGTCGCGCACGAGTTGCTCGCCGCGCGTAGTGAGCCGATCCACATAGATCGCACCGCCGATGACGGCGACGAGCAGCGGTAGGGAGACAAGCGCGAAGCCAAGGACGACCAACGTGACCATCGAGCGCGGTTCGCCGCGAGCGAATGCAGGCCATTTCACTGGGCGGCCGCCTGCAGGGCGCTCCGAATCAGGTCCTCGGTGCTCGATCCCGCGCTGGCAAAGGGCCGCACCATGCGGCTGGCCTCGGCGGGCCGATAGCCCAGCGCCACCAGCGCGCTGGTGGCGTCGGCGATCGAGTCCCCTTCGCTTGCGCTCTCCGGTGCGGATGCGCCCGGAGCCAGCGCCCCCGCGAAGTCGCCCTGCTCCAGGCGATCGCGCATCTCGACGATCAGTCGCTGGGCGGTCTTCTTGCCGATGCCGGGCAGGCGCGTGAGCGCAGTGGTGTCGTCACTCTCGACGCTCCGGGCGAACTCGTCGGCGGTCATGCCCGAAAGGATCGCCAGGGCCATGCGCGGGCCAACGCCGGAGACCTTGAGGAGCACCCGGAACAGCCGACGTTCCGCCTCGCGGGCGAAGCCGTAGAGCAGGTGGGCATCCTCGCGCACGACGAGGTGGGTGAACAAGGATACTTGTGCGCCGGTCTCCGGCAGGTCGTAAAAGGTGGATAAGGGCGCCTCGAGCTCGTAGCCCACTCCGCCAACATCGACCAGCAGCCCGGGCGGCTGCTTCTCGGTGAGGATACCGGTGAGCCGGCCGATCATCGCCAGCGCACCGATTTGCGGCGGCGCGGCGGCGCGGCCGCGACCGGGCGGGTACGGGCATGGGCGTGGGTGAGCGCGACCGCCAAGGCATCGGCGGCATCCGCCGGTACCGCGCGCGCGCCAAGCGCGAGCAGGCTGAGGACCATGTGCTGGATCTGCTCCTTGGCAGCGCCCCCGGTGCCGACGATGCTCTGCTTAATCAGGCGCGGCGGATACTCAGCCACACTCAGACCGTGCGACATTCCGGCGCAGATCGCGGCGCCGCGCGCCTGACCCAACTTGAGGGCGGACATGGCGTTTCGGGCCATGAATACATCCTCGACGCCCATCTCGCGGGGGGCATGTTCGGCAATAATGAGAGAGAGCTCGCGGTAGATCACACCGAGGCGCTCGGGCAGCGGACCAGCGCCCGTGGCTATGCAGCCGTGCGCCACGTGCAGACTGTTGCGTCCGTCGCTGTCAACGACACCCCACCCCGTAGTCACCGAGCCCGGATCGATCCCGAGGATGCGGACAGGCTCGGCCAAGGTCGTCAGCCGTGCGCGGCCAGCGCCTCTTCGCTCAGATCGGCGTTGGAGTAGACGTTCTGGACATCGTCGAGGTCGTCGAGCGCCTCCAGCAGGCGCAGCACACGCGGCGCATCCTCGCCGCCGACCTCGACACCGTTCTGGGGGCGCATGGTGATCTCGGCCTCGGCTGGCTCGAGTTTTGCGGCGATGAGCGCCTCGCGCAGCGCGGTGAACTGCTCGGGCGCGACCAGCACGTCGAGCCCACCCTCGTCATCACCGATCAGCTCGTCGGCGCCGGCCTCGATCGCGGCTTCCATCAGGGCATCCTCGTCGGTGCCGGGCGGATAGCTGATGACGCCCGTGTGATCGAACAGGAAGGCGACCGAGCCGTCCGTGCCCAGGTTGCCGCCGAACTTGGAGAAGGCGTGGCGCACTTCCCCGACCGTGCGATTGCGATTGTCGGTGAGGCAATCGACCATGATCGCGATGCCACCGGGTCCGTAGCCCTCGAAACGCGCTTCCTCGAACTGCTGCCCTTCCATCTCGCCGGAGCCGCGCTTGAGCGCGCGCTCGACGTTGTCCTTGGGCATGTTGTTGGCGTAGGCCTTATCAACTGCCAGGCGCAGCCGGGGATTCCATTCCGGATCGGGACTGCCCTGGCGTGCCGCGACCATGATCTCGCGGCTCAAACGACTGAAGATCTTACCGCGCTTGGCGTCTTCGGCCGCCTTCTTGTGCTTGATGTTCGCCCACTTGCTATGTCCGGCCATACCGTCGGCGCGCTCGCCCCCTGCGTCAAGAAGCGCCAGTGTAGCACCGGCCTGAGCGTGGCGGCACCGGTCGACCGCGGCTACGGCGCAGTCGCGCGCTTACGCCCACGGCGCAGGCAGTGGTGGTTCGCCGCGCCACTGCCCTGCTCCAGGTACGTGATCACGGTATCGGCAACGCGGCGCGAGAACAGCAAGCCGAAATGGGTCACTCGTGACAGAAAGCGCTGCGCCCCGGGCGTGGCGGTTTCGCGCACGGTCACCGTACCGTCGTGCGGCCCCGTCAGGCGCAGCAGCACCCGAATGGGGCCGCAGGCGATCACCCCGGCAACCACCGCGACGGGCACCTCGCGCGGCCAGCCCGGCGCTCCCCCGTAAAGCCCCTGCTCGCGTGCGCGCCCCAGCCATCGTCCAAGTCCCCGGTCCCGCAGCGCGCCTGCCGCCGCCGCGCCGCGCATCGGGCTGCCGAGCAGCACCGCGCGCCCGATTCGCCCCGGCGCGCGTGCGCTCAGCATGTGCGCGAGCACGATCCCACCCAGGCTGTGCGCCACCAGATGAATAGTCGACGCGTCCAGCCGCTCGATGAATGCCGCCAGCCGCCGCGCCGCCTGTGCCGGCGACTCCCGGGTCGAGCGGTAGCGGAAGCACTCGGTCGCGAACCCGGCGGCGCGCAGGCGCCGCGCCAGCGGCCGCATCGAATGCGGCCCCAGCCACAGGCCATGCACCAGCACGACCGTGACCTCGGACGGCGCTACGGGTATCGAACGAATCGCCGCCCGGTTGGTCCAGGAAGCGGCCCGCTCGACCGCCTCGGCTCGCGGTAGCCAGCAGTGGGCATCGTGCTCGGCTGGCGCCCGCTGGATCTCCATGGGCGCGGGCAGCTCCAGGCGGAATTCGTGTTCGAGGTTGTGCGTAACCCCGGACTCGAAGCGCCCGCGCCAGGATGGGGGAATGAAGAAGCGCCGCCGGCGACGGCATTCGATGAGGTTTTCGGCCGATAGACCGGTCTCCTCGCGCGCCTCGCGGACGGCCGCCGTGCGGGGCGTCTCCCCGGACTCAAGACTGCCGGTCACCGATTGCCAGAACGCCGGCTCCCGATCGGCGCGACGCAGCAGCAGTACCTCACCGCCTCGCGTGTGGATGACCACCAGAACGGATTCGGGACGCTTGCCACCCATGCGCCTCCCCCGTGCGTCGCTGCCCGACCCAGCCCCTGCGCCGCGCGTTCGCGGCCGATGGCCGCACCTGCCACACGGAATCCGCCCGTGCCAGACAGGCGGCCCACGTCAGCTCGACGGCGCCTCGGCGGCGGATTTGCGCAGGCGGATCCCGAGTTCCTTGAGTTGGCGCTCGGAGACGTCCGAGGGCGCATCGGTCAACGGGCAACTTGCCGTCTGGGTCTTGGGGAAGGCCATGACATCGCGGATCGATCCGGCGCCGGCCATCAGCATCACCAGCCGATCCAGGCCAAAGGCGATGCCGGCGTGCGGCGGCGCGCCGTATTCGAGTGCGTCGAGCAGGAAGCCGAACTTCTGCCGCGCCGATTCGGCGTCGATCCCGAGCACCTCGAGCGCCGCTTCTTGCAGATTGCGGTCATGGATACGCACGGAGCCGCCCCCGAGTTCGGTCCCGTTGAGCACCATGTCATAGGCGCGCGACAGTGCGGTGCGCGGGTTCTTGCGGAGCTCGTCCGGGCTGCCGACCGCCGGCGACGTGAACGGATGGTGCAGCGGTGTCCAGCTGCCCTCGCGGTCGTCCCACTCGAACATCGGGAAGTCGACCACCCACAGCGGCGCCCAGCCATGCTGCACCAGGCCGCGGTCGTGGCCGATGCGTACCCGCAATGCACCGAGGGCGTCGTTAACCACCCGCGCCTTGTCCGCGCCAAAGAAGATCAGGTCACCGTTATGCGCCGATGTATGCTCGATGAGCGCGGAAATGACGTGATCGGGCAGGAACTTCAGAATCGGGGATTGGAGCCCCTCGCGCCCCAGGCTGGTGTCGTTGACCTTGATGTAGGCCAGACCCTTGGCGCCGTAGCGGCCAACGAACTCGGTGTATTCGTCGATCTCCTTGCGCGTCAGGCTGCCGCCACCGGGCACGGTCAGCGCGGCCACGCGGCCGTCGGGGTCGTTGGCCGCCTCGGAGAACACCCTGAAATCGACGTTCTCCATTAATGCCGCGACCTCGACCAACTCCAGCGGGATGCGCAGGTCGGGCTTGTCCGAGCCGAAGCGGTACATCGCCTCGGTGTAGGTCATGCGCGGGAACGGTTCGGGCAGCGGTTCCTCCAACACGTGCGTGAAGAGGTCGCGCACCAGGGCCTCGGACACCTGCATGACGGCCTCCTCGTCGGCGAAGGCCATCTCCATGTCGAGCTGGGTAAATTCGGGCTGACGGTCGGCGCGCAGATCCTCGTCGCGGAAGCAGCGCACGATCTGATAGTAGCGGTCCATGCCGCCGACCATGAGCATCTGCTTGAACAACTGCGGTGACTGCGGCAGGGCGAAGAACTCGCCGGGATGCGTGCGGCTGGGAACGAGATAGTCACGCGCACCCTCGGGTGTGGCGCGGGTGAGCATGGGCGTTTCGAGGTCGAGGAACTCACGGTCCTCGAGGAAGCGCCGCATGCGCCCGGTGATCTTCGCACGCAGGCGCATGCGCGTCTGCATCTCCGGACGGCGCAGGTCGACGTAGCGATAGCGCAGGCGCAGCTCCTCGCCCACATCCCACTCGTCGAGCTGAAACGGCGGCGTCTTCGCGCGATTGAGCACCTCGAGTTCGTCGGCGAGCACCTCGATGGCGCCGGTCGGCAGATCAGAGTTCTCGGTACCTTCCGGCCGACGACGTACGCGTCCGCGGATCTGCAGAACGTACTCGGCGCGGATCTGCTCGGCCTGGTGGAAGATCTCGGGCTGATCGGGATCGAAGACGACCTGCACGCGACCATTGTGATCGCGCAGATCCACAAAGATGACGCCACCGTGATCGCGCCGGCGGTTGACCCAACCGGCCAGGTCCACGGTCGCATCGATGTCGCCGGCGTCTAGAGCACCGCAGAGATGGCTGCGCATGGGCGGAAAGCGCCTGAATTCGAGGGCTGGAAGAGAACGCGCGAGGGTACCGCCTCACCCCCGTTTGCGCAATTAGCG
>JBBEEB010000134.1:0-1931 GCA_040880995.1 Halofilum sp. (in: g-proteobacteria) | reverse complement strand
CCGCGACCCCACACCGAGGTCTTTGCGAGGAGCCGTTAGGCGACGAAGCAATCCACCGTCGAGCGCCAACCACGCAGCTGCGTCGTACCCGTGGAACAGGCACGCAAAATTGATTGACGCCCGTATCGGCCCGTGGTAACTGCAATTCAAAGGGAGTGTTCGGAATCGGAGGAACTCAATGCGCGTTTTCATTTCCGTGGACATGGAAGGCACCACCGGGCTGGAACGGCTGGAGGAGATTTTTCGTGGCCTGCCAGGCTTCGACACCTTCCGCCAACTCATGGCTGGCGACGCCAACGCAGTCATCCAGGGCGCTATCGAGGGCGGGGCCACGGAGATCGTCGTCAGCGACTCCCACGGCTACATGTGCAACATCCACCCCGACGATCTGATCGCAAAGAACGTGCAGCTCCGACGCGGACAGCTACGTCGAGGCTGGTGCCAGATGAAAGGTTTCGATCACAGCTTCGACGCTTTCCTCATGATCGGCTTCCACGCCAAGGCAGGCACCACCGACGCCATTCTGTCGCACACCTGGATCACCGGGTTCCGCGATGTCCGCATCAATGGCCACTCCGTACCGGAGCCCTCGCTCAATGCACTGCTGGCCGGCTCGTTCGGAGTGCCCACGGTGATGCTCAGCGGCGACGATCGCGTGATCGGCGAAGCCAGCCCGGTTCTCGGCGACGATCCGATCTACACCCAGCTCAAGAAATCGCTCGGTTTCTCCAAAGGAGACCACCTGCCGATCGACCAAAGCCGAAAACTCTTGCGGGAAAATGCGCGCAAGGCGGTACAGAACGCCCCCAAGGTCAAGCCGGTGACCTGCGAGCTGCCGGTGACGATCGAGGTCGACCTGTCGGCGGACGCCCGCAACGACCCCGCCCTAGCCGCCCGCGTGGATGACAATGTTCGGTTCGTTGACGGCCCGTGGCGGGGCGACCTCGCCCTCAGCGACTTCGAGCATGTAATGCGCAACCACCCTGACGTCACCTCGCCGAAGGACGGCACGGTCGCCATCACCGCCGGCGGTTACCCCGAGGCCTACCGCAAGCTCCACGCGATTTTGGGCGAGATTTACGAGCGAGACATCGAGAACTTGATCGACATCGCCGCCGATCCGACCGGCTACGAGCGCAGCGATCTCGAAAACATCGTGGGGACCGACTACCCCCTTAACGAAATCGGCACCCGCCGCTAGGGGGCTGTTCGAAAGCCGCACCGTAGCGGCCACGTATCAACCTCCCCACAGTCGGTCAAATCGCTCGTTGACTTGAACCGGTAAGCCCGCTCCTCCATTCCACGACGAAGCCATGTAGGAGCGGGCACCACCCGCGAACGAACCAGGCACCGCGCTCGCCGCGGCATCCACCCTGCCCCACCGCGACCCCACACCGCGGTCTTTGCGAGGAGCCGTTAGGCGACGAAGCAATCCAGCGTCAAGCGCCAACCACGCAACTGCACCGTACCCGTGGAACGAATGGATCGCTTCGCTCCGCTCGCGATGACGGGATGTTGGGCAGTCCTGCTCCATACCCGCGGAACGACGGGATCGCTTCACGTCCGTTCGCGATGACTTTGAGCCGGGGTTGGGCGGGTAGGCGCGAGGCGTCGGCAGCCGGTGAGGAGACATGCGGGGCGGGTCGGCGCGAATCGTCGCCATCGCCGCGACTTCCGACGTAGGTCGGGCTTCAGCCCGACACGAACCGGGCAGCGGGGTTCCGTCGGGCTAAAGCCCGACCTACAACGCGCTACGCGCCCCACCGAGGTCTTTGCGAGGAGCCGGCAAGCGACGAAGCATCCAGCGTCGAGCGCCAACCACGCAGCTGCACCGTAGTCGTGGAACGAATGGATCGATTCGCTCCGCTCGCGATGACGCGAGCCGGGGTTGGGGCGGTAGGCGGTAGGCGCGAGGCGTCGGCAGCCGATGC
>JBBEEB010000133.1:0-63054 GCA_040880995.1 Halofilum sp. (in: g-proteobacteria) | reverse complement strand
CTCATTCCGGCGAATGCGCAGCTTGCGCCCGGCGCCGCGGAGCCCCGTCGAGTGTGGCTTTACGAGGGTTCGGGTTAGTATACTTCGTCGTTTTGCGGTGTCCGGTTGCGGTCGCTGCGGCGAACGACCGGCAGGGCACTAGGGGGTCGGCCAGTGGAGGATCAATACGATCGCGAAGGTCAGTCCCGCCAGTTCCCCCGGATCGAGCGGTTGCCGCCTTACGTTTTCAATATCGTCAATGAGCTGAAGACCGAGGCCCGGGCCCGCGGAGAAGACATCGTCGATTTCGGCATGGGCAACCCCGATCAGCCCACGCCGCAGCATATCGTCGACAAGCTCTGCGAGGCCGCTCAGCGGGGCGACACACACCGATACTCGGCCTCACGCGGTATTCCCCGGCTACGCCGCGCCATCTGCCGCTGGTACGAGGATCGCTATGGCGTCGAACTCGATCCGGAGAACGAGGCGATCGTCACCATCGGTTCGAAGGAGGGCCTGGCGCACCTGGCGCTGGCGACCACCGGGCCGGGCGACGCCGTGCTGGTGCCCAATCCAGCGTACCCGATCCACCCCTATGGCTTCGTGATCTCGGGCGCGGACATCCGCCACGTACCGCTGACCGACGACGTCGATTTTTTCGCCGAGTTGGAGAAGGCGATCACCAATTCCTGGCCGCGGCCCAAGATGTTGGTGCTCAACTTCCCCGGCAATCCCACGGCTCACTGCGTTGAACTCGAGTTCTTCGAGCGGGTGGTGGCGATCGCGCGCGAGCATGGCATCTGGGTGGTGCATGACATCGCCTATGCCGAGATCGTGTTCGACGGTTACAAGGCACCGTCGATCCTGCAGGTGCCGGGTGCGCGCGAGATCGCGGTCGAAACCTACTCGCTATCGAAGACCTACAACATGCCCGGCTGGCGCGTCGGCTTCGTCTGCGGCAACCCGGAGCTGATCGCCGCGCTGGCGCGGGTCAAGTCCTACCTCGATTACGGCATGTTCACGCCGCTGCAGGTCGCGGCGATTCATGCGCTCGAGAGCGACCAGTCCTGCGTGGACGAGATCCGCGCGACCTATCAAAGCCGGCGCGATGTTCTGTGCAACGGACTGGAGAGCGCCGGCTGGCCCGTGGCCAAGCCCAAGGCGACCATGTTCGTCTGGGCGCGTATCCCCGAGACCTACCGTGAAATGGGCTCGCTGGAATTCGCCAAGAAGCTGCTGGCGGAGGCCAAGGTCGCGGTGTCGCCGGGTATCGGCTTCGGGGCCTATGGCGACGATCATGTGCGTTTCGCCCTGATTGAGAATGAACACCGCACGCGGCAGGCGGTGCGCGGTATCCGCGGTATGTTCCGTCAGGACCAACCAAAATCGGCGGGAGCTAGTCAGTGAATCCGGTCAAAATCGGCCTGCTCGGCCTTGGCACCGTGGGCGGTGGCACCTGCACGGTGCTCATGCGCAACGCGGAAGAGATCGCCCGGCGCGCCGGGCGCGGAATCGTCGTCAGTCACGCTGCGGCGCGTGAACGCGAGCGGATTGAGGAACTCGGCCTCGAGGGCGTGGCGTTTTCGCATGATCCGTTCGCGGTGGTCGACGATCCCGAGGTCGAGGTCGTGGCCGAATTGATGGGCGGCATGGATCCGGCCTACGAGCTGATCCTGCGCGCCATCGAGAACGGCAAGCATGTCGTCACCGCGAACAAGGAACTGATCGCCCTGCGCGGAAATGAGATCTTCTCGGCGGCGCAGCGCAAGGGCGTGATGGTGGCGTTCGAGGCGGCGGTGGCCGGCGGTATCCCCATCATCAAATCGATCCGCGAGGGCCTCGCCGGCAACGAGATCCTCTGGCTCGCCGGGATCATCAATGGCACCGGCAACTTCATCCTGACCGAGATGCGCGACCACGGTCGTGACTTCAACGACGTGCTCGCCGAGGCGCAGCAGCTCGGTTATGCCGAGGCGGATCCGACCTATGACGTCGAGGGCATCGACGCAGCGCACAAGCTGACCATCCTGGCCTCGATCGCGTTCGGCATTCCGTTGCAGTTCGATCGCGTCTACACCGAGGGGATCGGCGGCATCACGCGCGAGGACGTGACGTATGCCGAGGAGCTTGGCTATCGCATCAAGCATCTGGCGATCGCCCGGCGCACGAACGGCCACGTCGAGTTGCGGGTGCACCCGACGCTGATTCCCGAGCGCCAGCTGATCGCCAACGTGGACGGCGTAATGAACGCGGTGCTGGTGCAGGCCGACGCTCTGGGGCCTACGCTGTATTACGGGGCGGGCGCCGGCGCCGAGCCCACGGCCTCGGCCGTGGTCGCGGATCTGGTCGACGTCGTGCGCACGCTCACGGGCGATCCGGACAACCGCGTCCCGCACCTGGCGTTCAAGCCCGACCAGATCGCAGACCTGCCGATCGCGCCGATCCAGGAGGTCGAGAGCGCGTACTATCTGCGTTTGCATGCAGTCGACCAGGCTGGGGTCATGGCCCAGATCTCGCGCATCATGAGCGATCTGGATATCTCCATGGAGGCCATCCTGCAGAAGGAGCCCGGCCCGGGAGAGACGTCGGTGCCGCTGATTCTGCTCACCGGCAAGGTACGCGAGCACCGGGTGGACGAAGCCATGCGCCGTTTCCGCGAGCTCGACGCGATCATCGGCGAGGTGAGCCGTATTCGCGTCGAGACGCTCGAGTGAGGGAGATGCAATGCCTTTTCGGCACCGCTACACGGGGCTGATCGACAACTACCGTGACCACCTTCCGGTAGCCGACGACACGCGCGTGATCGGGCTGGGCGAGGGCAATACCCCGCTGATCCGGCTCAGTCACCTGCCGCGCCAGCTCGGGCGCAAGGTCGATCTTTACGTCAAATTCGAGGGGCTCAATCCGACCGGTTCGTTCAAGGATCGCGGCATGACCATGGCGGTCACGCATGCGGTCAGCGAAGGCGCCAAGGCGATCATCTGCGCCTCGACCGGTAATACTTCGGCCTCGGCCGCCGCCTACGCGGCGCGTGCCGGCGTGACGGCCTTCGTCATCATTCCCGACGGCAAGATCGCCATGGGCAAGCTGGCCCAGGCGATGATCCACGGTGCCGTGGTGCTGCAGATCAAGGGTAACTTCGACCTGGGGATGCGCCTGGTGCGTGAGGCGACCGACGTGGCGCCGGTTACCGTGGTCAACTCGATCAATCCGTACCGCCTGGAAGGGCAGAAGACCGCCGCCTTCGAGATCGTCGAAGAGCTGGACGGCGCACCCGACTATCACTGCCTGCCGGTCGGCAATGCGGGCAACATCACAGCCAACTGGATGGGCTACCGTGAGTACCGGCGGGCCGGGGTCATTGGGGCCTCGCCCACGATGGTGGGCTATCAGGCCGCCGGTGCCGCACCGTTCGTTCGCGGGGAGGTCGTCTCCGAGCCCGATACCGTGGCGACGGCGATCCGCATCGGCGATCCTCAGGGTTGGGAGCGCGCCTGGGAGGCGCAGCGCGAGTCCGAAGGCTGGTTCGACGAGGTCAGTGACACCGAAATCCTCGAGGCGCAGCGAATGCTCGCTGAACGTGATGGCATCTTCTGCGAACCGGCTTCGGCCGCCTCCGTGGCGGGGGCCATGCGCGACGTGGTCGATGGGCGTATCCCGGAAGGCAGTCGGGTGGTCTGCACGCTGACCGGCCACGGCTTGAAGGACCCGGATACAGCCATCGATCAGGCGCGGGCCCATCGGCCGGTGATTGACATCGAGCCCAATCTGGACGCCGTCCAGCGCGTCATACACGAACATCTGCCGGGCTCGTAGCGCGTGCCCGCCATGCATGTGAGAAAGGGTTCGTAGTCTTCGGGGCAGCAGTGCCGCAACGGAAGAGGTACAGCATGGACCACACGAGCGACGAGCAGGCCCTCAACGGGCTCGCATGCGGCCAATCAGCGCGCCCGGGCCGCTAGCCATGCGTACCTTCATCGCGCTTGCGTTCCTCGCGGGGGTCGCATTCTGGGCCGGTTATCAAACGCCCAAGGAAACACTTCCGGGGCGCGTGCTGCGCTATGCCTTGTTTCTGGCGTCGGGCATCTTCGGCGCCTTGTTGGTGTCGGCCGTGTTGCAGGCGCTGTTGGGGCTGGACTGAGCGTGGACGCGTATCGCGAGCGTGTGGCCGCGCTACACGAGCGCCTGGGAATTCCCACCGATTACGCGGAGCGCACGGGGCTGATCCTGCAACGCGAGCCGGAGGAACTGGTGGAGGTCGCCCCCGGACGCACCGATCGCCGCCACTGGCTTGCGCCTGAGACCGCCGCGCGTTGGGCGCAGTTGGAAGTCGGGGCCGAGCGCGACGGCATTGATTTGCGCGTCATCTCTGCATGGCGCTCGATCGAGTATCAGGCCTGGCTGATCGAGCGCAAGCTGGGTTGGGGCCAGCCGATCGACTACGTTCTTCGGATCAACGCCGCACCGGGCTTCTCGGAGCACCACACGGGTCGCGCGGTCGACCTGGGTGTGCCCGGTTGCGATACCCTGACCGAGGCCTTTGAGGGCACCGATGCCTTCGCCTGGCTGTCCGCGCACGCCTCGAATTGGGGGTTCTCGCTGTCGTATCCTCGGGACAATGCCCATGGCATCGTCTATGAGCCCTGGCATTGGGCGTATCACCCGGAGGCCGACGACTAAGGGAAGGTCTGATTCATCCAGTGTGGCCGCGCTCGAGCCGATTTTGGCTACCGGCTGGCACCGCAACACCGCCAGGGGCCAAAAGCGGCCGAGCCCCAAGCGTAACGCGGCCGCACCCCACCATCCCCCAGAGGTCGGCCGAAGCCAACGTCATGTGCCTGGTACTGCTTGCGCTGGACGCGCACCCCGATTATCCCCTGATCGTCGCCGCGAATCGGGACGAGCGCCACGGCCGGCCGGCCCAGGCACTGCACTGGTGGTCGGAACAGCCCGGCATCGCCGGCGGGCGCGATCTCGAGGCGGGCGGCACCTGGATGGCGGTGCGCTCCGACGCCCGCTTCGCGGCCCTGCTCAACGATCCCCGATTCGACGCCCCGCCCGATGCGCCCTCGCGCGGCGAACTGGTGCCCGCGTTCCTGGCGGCGGAGGATGCGGCGGGGACCGTTGCGCGCGTTCACGCCCACGTCGGGGATTATGCGGGCTTTCACTTTCTGGGCGGAGGACCGTCGGAGGTCTGGGTCGCGGGCCGGTCAGCGGACGAGCCCACGGCACTGTCCGCGGGTGTCCATGGTCTGGACAACCACGGTCTGGATTCCGGTGGCGCGCGGCTCGAGCGCGCGCTGGCGGGCTTTCGCGGTTCGCTCGAACGGCGCGTAGGCGTCGCCGCACTGTTTCGGATGCTCGGGGATGACGAGCAGCCGGGGCCTGGACCGGGAGACGCGCGGCCGGTGTTCATTACCGGCGAGACCTATGGCACCCGAGGCTCGACGGTGCTGCTGGTCGACTCGGATGGCGTGGTGCAGCTCACCGAACGGCGCTTCGACGCGAGTGGCGCCTGCCAGGAAGAACGCCGGCTGGAATGGGCGTCGGCCCTGGCAACGGGCTAGCAATGGTCCGGCACCCACGTGCCCGCATGGCCCAGCGGTGGCTGGCGGGGATGCTTTTGTTCGCAACCGGCAGCGCCTGGGCAGCGGTCGACGTGCGCATCGAGGGCGTCGACGATGAGTTGCGCGCCAATATCGAAGCCTTTGTGAGCATCAACCAGGAGGGCGTGGCCGACGCCAATCCGCGGCGGATTCGCCGCCTGCACGAACGTGCGCCGGGCGATATCCGGCGGGCACTCGAGCCGTTCGGCTACTATCGGCCACAGATTGAATCGCAGCTCCAGGGCGGGTCGGGGGACTGGGTTGCGCGCTACCGCGTCGAAGCCGGCGAGCGCGTGCGGCTCGCGCGGGTCCGCATTCAGCTCACCGGTCCGGCCGCTGATGACCCGGCCTTCCGGCGCGCGGTACGCGAGGCGCCGTTGACCGAGGGTGCGCCTCTGGCCCATGCGGATTACGAAGCCACGAAGCAGCGGTTTACGGAGCTCACCGCGCAGCGCGGTTACCTGGATGCCAGTTGGTCCCGCAGTACGCTGCGCGTATTTCCCGAGCGTGGTACTGCGGAGGCGGTGCTCGAGCTCGAGAGCGGTCCGCGCTACCGCTTCGGCGAAATCAGCTTCATCGACTCCGAGTTCAATGAGAGCTTTCTGCGGCGCTACCTGCAGTTCGAACCGGGCGACCCCTACGATAGCGGTGCTTTGCTGGAACTGCAGTATGCGTTCAACGATAGCGATTACTTCAGCCGCGTCGACGTCAGCGCCCAGCGCGATCAGGCGCAAGACGGCCGGATTCCCGTCGAGGTCCGGCTGCATCCCAGGCCACAACATCGCTATACCTTCGGGCTCGGTTACGGCACCGATACCGGCGCGCGCGTGAGCGTCGGTCGCGAGGACCGCTGGGTCAACTCGCGCGGGCATCGTTTCGCTACGGAATTCCAGATCGCCGAAGTAAGCAATCGGCTGCACGCGCGCTATTCGATACCGCTGGATCAGCCATGGCGCGAGCGCATGGACTTGTTGGCGGCCGTCGGGGAGCAGGACATCGGCGACGGACGCACGCGCCAGCGCCAGCTCGGCATTCAGCGTGTAACGACGCATAGCGGCTGGCAGAGCACCGTGGGCGTCGAGTTGGAACGCACCACCGACGAGATCAGCGGCGAGTCCACCACGCGCCAGCTGGTCATGCCTCGGCTCGGGGTTACGCGTGGTCGTTTCAACGATGCCGTATTCGCGACCCGGGGCTACCGACTGTCGGCCGATCTCAATGGCGGCACCGAGACCTTCGGCTCGGATGTGAGCTTCCTTCGCTTGCACCTGGACGGATATTTTGTCCGCGGGCTGTGGCCCGGGGGACGCGTGCTGCTGCGCGGGGAACTGGGGCGGACGCAGATAGACGACGTCGATGATCTACCGCTATCGCAACGGTTCTTTGCCGGTGGCGATCAGAGCGTGCGCGGATTCAGCTATCAGAGCCTGGCGCCGCGCAATGATGAGGATGACGTAGTCGGCGGACGTTATCTTGGCGTGGCCAGTGCGGAGTTGGAGCAACTCGTGGCCGGCAATTGGGGCGCGGCGGTGTTCGTGGATCACGGCAACGCCATGAACGACCTCAATGCCGAGCGGCGGACCTCGGCGGGCGTGGGGTTGCGCTACCGGTCGCCGGTCGGCGTCTTTCGCGTCGATATCGCGCGGCCGATCGATGGCGAGGGCGGTGACGCCCGGCTGCATCTGAGCCTCGGGGTGGATCTGTGAGGCGGCGCGCGAGAATTCTGTTCGCGGCCGCCACGATCCTGCTCCTGATTCTGATCGCACTGGCGGGCGCGTTGACATGGTTGACGACCACACGATCGGGCTTCGATTGGGCCTTGGAGCGTGCCCGCACGTCTCTGCCCGAGTCGGTTGCCTTCGACGAGGCCGAGGGCCGTCTGATCGGTCCGATCACGGTGCGCGGCCTGGATGTACGTACCGAGGGCACGCGGCTGCGCATCGACGAAGTCCAGCTGCGCTGGAGTCCGGGCGCGTTGCTGCGCGGGCGCGTGGTCGTCGACCACCTCGGTGTCGATTCGGTGGATATCGAGCAGAAGTCCTCGGACTCGGAGCCCGACACCGCTGTACCGGAACTGCCCGAGCGCGTAGGCCTGCCGCTGCCAGTAACGATCGAGCGGTTCGTGCTCGATGGCGCGACACTCCATGGCACGGAGGGGCAGCCCCGGCGGATCGATCGGCTCAGTACGCGCCTCGCGGTCGACGGGGAGTCCTTGCGCATTTCCGAGTTGGAGCTGGCCTCTCGCTTGATCTCCGCCGACGGCCGGTTACGGCTGGGCATGGCGGCCCCGTATCCGGTCGAGGGACGTGTCGCGTGGCGGGCCGAGCCACCAGGGTCTGTCGCGGCCATGGCGGGCGAACTCGAGCTCGCCGGAAGCGTGGAGGCGCTCGAACTGACGCAGCGCTGGCATGAGCCTTCCACGGCCACGCTCACCGCCCGACTGCGCCTGTTCGCCGCCGAGCCCGAATGGCAGGCTCGACTCGACCTGCCGTCGACCCCGCTGACCGCGTGGTCGTCCGCGGCCCCTGAGTATGGCGCCGGAGCGCAGCTGGAACTGGCCGGCTCGTTCGAGCGGGCCTCGGTCTCCGGTGCGGTCGATGTGACCGGCCTGCCGACCGGTCCCGTGCGGGCGCGCATCGATGCTGCAGGCGAGTTCGCCACCCAGCGTCTGACATTGGAGCGCCTCCACGTCGAACCGACGCGGCCGGGCGCGTGGCTGACGGCGAGCGGCACGGCCGGGCTCGAGGGCGGCGTGCCGCAGTTCGACCTTACGCTCGCCTGGAACGATCTCGCCTGGCCGCTGACCGCCGCCGGCGACACGGTCGCGACCAGCGAGAGCGGCCGACTCCACATCGCCGGCACGCCGGAGGACTATCGCTTCCAGGGCGACGGGCACGCTTGGGCGCCCGCCATGGACGACGATACCGCACGCTTGCAATGGCGGGGCCGTGGTTCCACTGCGCGCTTGGATGAGCTGGCCACTACCGTGGATTGGCGCGGCGCGCGGCTCGAGGCCGACGGGCGTCTGGATTGGATGCAGGCGCGTTCGGCGCGCTTCGATTTCGCGCTGGAGGCGCTCGATCCGGCGCGCTTCAGTCCTGAGCTCACGGGACGGTTACGGGCGAACGGCGGCATCGAAGCGCAATGGGGCGAAGAGGTTTCGGCGACCCTGCAGTTGGATGATCTCAGCGGCGAGCTCAACGGCCGCCCGGTCGCCGGCAATGCCCTGGCGGGCTGGCGCGACGGGCGCTTGCGAGTGGATACGCTCGACGTGACCGCCGGCGATGCGCGCTTGCAGGCCTCAGGCGGGATCGCGGACGAGCGCGTCGAGCTGGATTGGTCGTTGAACATCCCACAGCTCGCACAGTTGCTGCCCCAAGCGGAGGGGAGCCTGGACGGCGAAGGATCGCTCACGGGGGCAGTGTCGGCGCCGTCGGCCCGTTTCCGGCTGAACGGGAGTGGGCTCGCGTTCGAGGACCTGCAAATCGAATCGCTCGCCGCCTCCGGTGACATCGATGAAGCTGGGGACGGTGTGTCGCGGATCGGAGTCCGGCTGCGCGACCTCAGGTCGGGTGAGAACCGGGTCGGGCTGCTCCAAGCGGGCTTGCGCGGCACGCGCGGCGAGCATCGTCTCGCGCTCGAGTTCGAGGCACCACAAGGGCAGGGTACGATCGAAGCGATCGGTGGTTGGACCGACGGCTGGCGGGGCCAACTGGAGCGGGCCGAATTGAGGCCCGCGCATGGGCTGCCCTGGCGCCTGGCCGAACCGGCCGGGTTAGTCATGCACCCGCCCGGATTTGAGCTGGGACAGGCCTGCTGGTTGTCCGAGGGCGCGCGTGTGTGTGCCGAGGGGGGCGGCGAGCTCGAAGACTGGCAGGCCTCGCTGCGCGCGCAGTCAGTGCCACTTGCACGGGTCGCGGGGTTCTGGCGCGACGATCTGAGCTACGGGGGCCAAATCGGGTTGTCCGTCGACTTGATGCAGTCCGGCGGGCCGGTCACGGGCGAGGCCCGGCTGGATCTCAGCGCGGGACGCATCGACGCGAGTGTCGGCGACACCACCACGACCCTGATTCGGTTCGATGCGGGAGAAATAAGAACGACCCTCAGCGAGAACCGCGTCGACGCCATGCTCGCGCTACCACTGCACGGAGGCGGCGAGCTGGAGGCGACCGCCGGGATGGAGCGGGCGGCGCCGTATCCGTTGTCCGGACGCGTGCGCGCGGCGGTCCGCGACCTTGAGCTGGCGGCGGAGTTGGTACCGCAGATCGGTGAGATCGAGGGCGGACTCAGCGCGGATCTGGAACTCGGCGGCTCACTCGGCGCGCCCACGGTCAACGGCGAAGCCGAGCTGCAGGCCGAACGGGTGTCGCTGCCCGATCTGGGCGTCGACCTGAGCGAAGTCGAGCTCATCGCCCGTACCGCCGAGCGGTCGCTGACCGCGGAGGCCCGTGCGCGCTCGGGTGAAGGCCGGCTGTCGGCAACCCTGGAGCTGGCGCACGAGGGCGAGCGCGGGTGGCAGGGCAGCGGGACGGTCGCCGGTGGGGCGTTTACTGTGGCCGATCTACCCGAATTGCATGCCACCGTCGCGCCGGAACTGCAGTGGCGTGTCGATGGGCGCGAGATCAGTGTCGACGGGCGGGTCGAGATCCCCTCCGCGCGAATCGAGCCGCGAGACCTGTCGAACGCGGTCCAGACCTCGCCGGATGCGGTGGTCGTGCGCGCGGATGCGCCCGCATCGGCGGGGGAGGGGGCGCCCGAGCCGGAGGAGATCGAAGGCTGGCGGGTCAACGCCGAGGTGCGCGTGGTCCTTGGCGAGCAGGTACGCATCAATGCGTTCGGTCTCGATGCCGATCTGGGTGGCGACATCCGAATCATTCAGCGGCCTGGTCGGTTGACCAACGCTACCGGCGAGCTGAGTGTGATCGAGGGCACCTACAGCATCTATCGGCAGACGCTGACCATCGAGCGGGGGCGTGTATTGTTCACCGGCGGTCCGCTCAGTGATCCGGGCCTGGATATTCGCGCCGTGCGCCGGCCGCGCAATGTGCTCGTCGGCGTCAACGTGCGGGGTACGCTGCGCCGCCCGCGGGCCGAGTTGTTCTCCGAGCCGCCGATGGAGGAATCGCAGGTGCTGTCGTACCTCATCGTGGGTCTTCCACTCAACGAGACCTCCAGTGGTGAGCGGACCTCGGTGGCTGCCGCGGCGGCTGCACTGGCGAGTTCGCGTCAGGGTGAGCGGCTGGCGAGCGAATTCGGCATCGACGAGGTGACCGTGGAAGACGAAGCGGAGGGCGACGGTGCTTCACTGGTGCTGGGCCGCTATCTGTCGCCGCGTCTCTATGTCGGTTACGGCATCGGTCTGCTCGAGCAGGCCGACAGCGTGCGCGTGCGCTATGAACTCAGCCAACGGTGGACGGTGGAGAGCCGATCCGGGGCCACCTCCAGTGCCGATCTTTTGTACAGCATCGAGAGTGACTAATGGAGACTTGGGCACACGTCTGGGGCGGCCCCGTGGCGCGCGGCGTGTTGCGCGCCGAGCCCGAGGATTTCGCCGTTGAGGAAGAGCTCGGGTTCGAGCCGGGCGGTGGTGGCGAACATGTCTTTCTCTGGATTCGCAAGCGCGAGGCCAACACGGCCGAGGTGGCGGACGCCCTGGCGCGGTTCGCCGGTGTAGCGCGCGGCGCGGTTGGCTGGTCCGGCCGCAAGGACCGCCGGGCAGTCACCGGGCAGTGGTTCTCGGTGCAAATGCCCGGCACGGCCGATCCCGATTGGTCGGAATTCTCCGATGCGCGCTGGTCGGTCCAGCATTCCGTACGCCATTCGCGCAAGCTGCGCATCGGGACTCATCGCGCGAATCGTTTTCGCCTGCGAGTGCGCGAGCTGAAGGGTGACCTGAAGGCCCTTGATGCACGGCTCGATCACGTCGGAAACATGGGATTTCCCAACTATTTCGGCGAGCAACGCTTCGGTGAGAGCGGTCAGAATCTGCGGCGGGCACGTGAACAGCTCGTGCGTCGACAGCGTAAGCCGCAGCCGATGCTGCTATCGGCGGCGCGATCCTGGCTGTTCAATCGCGTGCTCGATGCGCGTATCGCCGATGGCACCTGGTGTGTGCCGCAACCCGGTGACGCGCTGATGCTCGCCGGAAGCCGCTCGCTGTTCCAATGCCAGGGTGACGAGCCCGATCTCGAGGCACGCATAGGCACATTCGATGTCGATGTCACCGGCCCGTTGTGGGGTGTCGGGGCGCAACCCGTAGGCGAGGCCGTCGCCGAGCGCGAGGCGCGATGGCTCGAGGACGAACCCGCGTTGCGCGCGGGTATCGAGCGGCAGGGTGCGGCCGCGCAACGCCGCCGCTTTCGAGCCGTGGCGAGCGATCTGGAATGGTCGCTGCAAGGCAATGATCTGGAACTGTCGTTCACGTTGCCCGCGGGCGTATTCGCAACCAGTTTGTTGCGAGAGATCTTGTCAGTCGAAAGCGCGGCATAGGTTTCCGGCTTGTACCACGCCTGCGGGTGACCCTTCGCCGAGGGCCACCTTTCGCCCTGCATGAAAGGGCGATCGGGTCGCGCGCGCGTGGACAGGAGACGCCGAACTGCCGTAGAATTCGCGCCGGCTGAGCGGGTACACGGCGCAACGACGAACCAGGGGTCCGGGGCGAATTTCGCGGGCTCGGGGCAACGGGAAGGGCCTAAGGTCGTTCCCGTTTCGTATATCCGGCACCCGCGTCCCGCTCGACGATCGGCTCTCCAACGAGAGGACAGCATTGACGACGCCTGCAATTCTCGCGCTCGCGGACGGAACCATCCTTCGCGGCACCGCGATCGGCGCGGCAGGACGCGCCGTCGGTGAAGTCGTTTTCAATACGGCGATGACCGGCTATCAGGAAATCCTGACCGACCCATCCTATTCCCGCCAGATCGTCACGCTCACTTATCCCCACATCGGTAATACCGGCACCACGTCCGAGGACGAGGAAGCCGATCGAATCCACGCCGCTGGATTGATCATCCGCGACCTGCCCGCGATCGCCAGCAACTGGCGCTCGCAGCAAACGCTGCCCGAGTATCTGGCCCGTCGTGGCCTGGTCGCCATTGCCGATGTCGATACGCGCGCGCTGACGCGGCGCATTCGTGAGCACGGCGCGCAGGGCTGTTGCATCGCTGCCGGCGAGAATCCGGACGAGGCCGCGGCGGTCGCCGCGGCGCGCGAGTTCCCCGGGATCAGCGGCGCCGATCTGGTGCGCGACGTCACCACGCCCGAACCCTACGCCTGGGATGTGGGGACCTGGCGCCTGGAGGGCGGCCACCCGGCGCCGGCCGATTCGGAAGCGGCGCGCTTCCACGTGGTGGCCTACGACTTCGGAACCAAGCGCAACATCCTGCGGCTGTTCGTCGACCGCGGCTGCCGCGTGACGGTGGTGCCCGCGACGACCCTGGCCGAGGACGTGCTGGCGCTGGAGCCGGACGGCGTGTTCCTGTCCAACGGGCCGGGCGACCCGGAACCCTGCGAATACGCCATCGACGCTACGCGCAAGCTGGTCGAAACGGGGGTGCCCGTGTTCGGCATTTGCCTGGGCCATCAGTTGCTCGGCCTCGCCTGCGGTGCGCGCACGGTCAAGATGAAGTTCGGCCATCACGGCGCCAATCATCCGGTCAAGGATCTCGACAGCGGGCGCGTGATGATCTCCAGTCAGAATCACGGTTTTGCCGTCGATATCGATTCGCTGCCGTCGACGCTGCGCACGACGCACGTATCGTTGTTCGACGGTAGCTCGCAGGGAATTGCCCATACCGAATACCCGGCGTTCAGCTTCCAGGGGCACCCGGAAGCGAGCCCGGGGCCGCACGACATGCGGCCGCTGTTCGACCGCTTCATCGATCTCATGGCCGCACGCGCGCCCGCCTAACGGGGCGGGGTCCATGCACGCCCGCCGGGGCGTTGCGCGGCGCTCAACGAGTGCACTGAACAATGCGCCTCCCGCCCTGCGGTGAACGCGCAGGGCCCGTGACCGGGCGCGAACGGAACTAGAGCCGATGCCGAAACGCGAAGACTTCCAGAGCATACTCATCCTGGGTGCCGGCCCGATCGTCATCGGCCAGGCCTGCGAGTTCGACTACTCGGGGGCCCAGGCCTGCAAGGCGCTGACCGAGGAGGGCTACCGGGTCATCCTGGTCAACTCCAACCCGGCGACCATCATGACCGATCCGGGCATGGCCGATGCGGTGTACATCGAGCCGGTGCACTGGTCGGTGGTCGAACGGGTCATCGAGGCCGAGAAGCCCGACGTGCTGCTACCCACGATGGGGGGGCAAACGGCTCTCAACTGCGCGCTCGACCTGGAGCGCCACGGGGTGCTGGAGAAGCACGGCGTCGAGATGATCGGGGCCTCGCGCGAGGCCATCGACATGGCCGAGGACCGCTGGCGTTTCCGTCAGGCCATGACCGAGATCGGCCTGGAGAGTCCGGACTCGCACATCGCCCATTCGTGGGAGGAGGCGCAGCAGGCGCAGGCCCAGATCGGGTTTCCCGTGATCATCCGGCCGTCGTTCACGCTCGGGGGATCCGGCGGCGGCATCGCGTTCAACCGCGAGGAATTCGAGGACATCTGCAAGCGCGGCCTCGAGCTGTCGCCGACGCACGAGGTACTGCTCGAGGAGTCGGTCCTCGGCTGGAAGGAGTTCGAGATGGAGGTCGTCCGCGATCGCGCGGACAACGGCATCATCATCTGCTCCATCGAGAATTTCGATCCGATGGGTGTGCACACCGGCGACTCGATCACGGTCGCGCCGGCGCAGACGCTGACGGACAAGGAATACCAGATCATGCGCGACGCCTCGTTGGCGGTGCTGCGCAAGATCGGGGTCGAGACCGGTGGCTCGAACGTGCAGTTCGCCATCGAGCCGAACACCGGCCGGATGGTCGTCATCGAGATGAACCCGCGCGTGTCGCGCTCGTCCGCGCTGGCGTCCAAGGCCACGGGCTTTCCCATCGCCAAGGTCGCCGCCAAGCTGGCGGTCGGCTACACGCTCGATGAGCTGCGCAACGAGATTACCGGTGGCGCGGTGCCGGCATCGTTCGAGCCGACCATCGACTACGTCGTTACCAAGATCCCGCGCTTCACGTTCGAGAAGTTTCCTCACACGGAACCCCGCCTGACCACGCAGATGAAGTCCGTCGGCGAGGTCATGGCCATCGGGCGCACGTTCCAGGAGTCACTGCAAAAGGCACTGAGAGGTCTCGAGACCGGCGCTGACGGGCTCAACGAGATCCTCCCGGCAGACTTGGGCGAGGAAGAGGTCACGTCGATCCTTCGGCGCGAACTGCGCGAGCCCGGTGACAAGCGCATCTGGTACGTCGCCGAGGCATTCCGTCGCGGCTACTCGGTCGAGGACGTGTTCGCGCTGACCTGGATCGACCGCTGGTGGCTGATGCAGCTCGCGGACCTGATCGCCAGCGAGGAGGCGCTACGCGGTACGACGCTGGAGCAGATCTCGGAACCGGCGATGCGCGCGCTCAAGCGCAAGGGCTTCTCCGATCATCGTCTGGCGACGCTGATCGGCGTCGACGAGCCTGGTTTCCGCGCCCATCGCCATGAGCTCGGCGTGCGCCCGGCGTTCAAGCGCGTCGATACCTGCGCGGCCGAGTTCGCGACGGCGACGGCCTATATGTACTCGACCTACGAGGAAGAGTGCGAGTCCGATCCGAGCGAGCGCAAGAAGATCATGGTCCTGGGCGGCGGTCCGAACCGCATCGGTCAGGGCATCGAGTTCGACTACTGCTGCGTCCATGCCGCACTCGCCCTGCGCGATGACGGCTACGAGACCATCATGGTCAACTGCAACCCGGAGACGGTCTCGACCGACTTCGACACCTCGGACCGGTTGTACTTCGAGCCGCTGACGCTCGAGGATACGCTCGAGATCCTGCACACGGAGAAGCCGGCCGGCGTCATCGTCCAGTTCGGCGGCCAGACGCCGCTCAAGCTTGCGCGCGCGCTCGAGGCCGAGGGCGCGCCCATCATCGGCACGACGCCGGATTCGATCGACCTGGCCGAGGATCGCGATCGCTTCCAGCAACTGATCACCCGCGCCGGCCTCAAGCAGCCGCCGAACCGCATCGCGCGCGACCCCGACGAGGCGCGTGAGCTCGCGGCGCAGATCGGTTACCCGCTGATGGTGCGCCCCTCCTACGTGCTCGGCGGCCGTGCGATGGAGATCGTCCACTCGGACGAGGACCTGGTGCGCTACATGCGCGAAGCGGTGCTGGTGTCCGAAGACTCGCCGGTGCTGCTCGACCGCTTCCTGGAGGACGCGCTCGAGGTAGATGTCGATGCGGTCTCCGACGGCACCGACGTGTTCATCGGCGGCATCATGGAGCACATCGAGCAGGCGGGCATTCACTCCGGCGACTCGGCTTGCTCGCTGCCGCCTTACACGCTGGACGAGGCCGTACAGCAGCGCCTGCGCGACCAGATGCGCCAGCTCGCGCGCGAGCTCGAGGTCGTGGGCCTGATGAATACCCAGTTCGCGGTCCAGGGGGATGAGATCTACATCCTCGAGGTCAATCCGCGCGCCTCGCGCACGGTGCCGTTCGTCTCCAAGGCCATCGGCGTGCCGCTGGCCAAGGTCTCGGCGCGCTGCATGGTCGGCCAGAAGCTGGCCGACATGAATCTCGGCGAGTCGATCACACCGCCGTATTACAGCGTCAAGGAAGCGGTGTTCCCGTTCGTGAAGTTCGCCGGCGTGGACCCGCTGCTCGGGCCGGAGATGAAGTCCACGGGCGAGGTCATGGGCGTTGGCCGCAGTTTCGGCGAGGCCTTCGCCAAGAGCCAGATGGCGGCCGGCGATCCGCTTCCGCGCAAGGGCAAGGCCTTCATCAGCGTGCGCGACGCGGACAAGGAGGCGGTCACGCGCATCGCGCGCTCGCTATCCCAGGCCGGTTTCGAGCTGGTCGCCACCCGCGGCACGGCGGCGGCAGTTGAAGCGGCGGGCATTCCCTGCAAGCATATCAACAAGGTGAAGGAGGGCCGGCCGCACATCGTTGATCTGATCAAGAACGACGAGCTGGCCCTGGTCATCAATACCACCGAGGGCAAGTCCGCGATCGCCGATTCCTACGCGATCCGGCGCGAGGCCTTGAATCACAAGGTGGCCTACACCACCACGATTGCGGGCGGTCACGCCATGTGCCTGGCGCTGGCGCATCCGGAGGATGGTCGAGTGAACCGCCTGCAGGACCTGCACAAGGAGATCGTATGAGCAAATCGCCGCTGACCGCGGATGGCGCCGCGAGGCTGCGCGAGGAGCTGACCCGCCTGAAATCGGTGGATCGGCCGCAGGTCATCGAGGCGATTTCCGAAGCGCGCGCGCACGGCGATCTCAAGGAGAACGCCGAGTATCATGCAGCGCGCGAGCAGCAGGGCTTCATCGAGGGCCGGATCAGCGAGCTGGAGGATAAGCTCGCCAACGCCGAGGTGATCGACGTCACGGGTTTGGCCGGGAACGAGAAGGTCGTGTTCGGGGCCACCGTCGAGCTGTTCGACGTGGCCACGGAGGCCGAGATGACCTATCAGATCGTGGGCGATGGCGAGGCGGACATCGACCAGGGCCGCATTTCGGTCAGCTCCCCGATCGCACGGGCCCTGATCGGCAAGACCGAGGGCGACGTGGCGGAGGTGAATGCCCCCGGCGGACAACGCGAATACGAGATTGTCGCGATCCGCTACGAGTAGGGCGCCAGCGCGATACGGCCCATCAAGTCGGCAGCGTGATGCGCGGCCGCTCCGAATTGCGTCGGAATAGCGTCGCGGTGGCGCCGATCTGCTGCACGGTCTCGGCGCCGACGCGCTCGCACAATTCATTTACCCAGGCCCGGCGCGTCGCGCGGTCGGCTCCCGCCAGCCGGATCTTGACCAGCTCATGCGCCTGCAAGGCGTGGTCGAGTTCGTCGGCGACGGCGTCGGTGAGCCCGCGCTGTCCAAGCCGCACGAGCGGTTTGCAGCCATGGGCCTGGGAACGGAGGTAAGCGACCTGGGAACGGGTGAGCATCGGGAGAATCCGCAAGGCTCGTACGTGGCGGAAGAACCGAACAGTCTAGCACGCCAGGCGCCTGAGGCGTTGGCCGCCATCAAGCGCGAACTGGCCGCGCTGGTCCTTGTGGGCGCGGTTGCGGTCCCCCTGGCGGCTATCTGGCTCGACGGCGCGCGCGAGGCAGCGGTGCTGGCCGGTTATGGCCTGGGCGCGGCGTTGTGGATCCATGCTCGCGCCCGCGGTCTGCTGTACGCGGCATTCGGTCGACCACCGCGCGACGGCGGCGCCAATGGCTCGTAGCAAGAGCAGCAAGCGCTGGCTGCGCGAGCATTTCGATGATCCCTATGCCCAGCAGGCCCGGAAAGAGGGGTATCGCGGGCGCGCGGCCTACAAGCTGTCCGAGGTCGACGCGAAAGATCGCTTGCTGCGTCCCGGCATGGTGGTGGTGGACCTCGGGGCGGCCCCGGGCGCCTGGTCCCAGTATGCCGCCGGCCGCGTGGGCGACCGGGGGCGGGTGATTGCCAGCGACCTGCTGCCGATCGACCCCATCCCGGGCGTGACGTTCGTGCAGGGCGATTTCCACGAGGACTCGGTGCTGTCCGAGCTCCAGGCCCAGCTGGGGGACGGGGCGGCAGACCTTGTATTATCGGATATGGCCCCCAACATGAGCGGTATCGACGCCGTGGATCAGCCGGCCTCGATGGCACTGACCGAGCTGGCTGCCGAGCTGGCCCGCGAGGTACTGAAACCAGGCGGTTGCCTGCTCACGAAGATGTTCCAGGGCGAGGGCAGCGATGACTTCCTGCGGGCGCTGCGGAGCGAGTTCGCCAGCGTCCGCATCCGAAAGCCGAAGGCCTCGCGAGATCGTTCGCGCGAGGTGTACGTGCTGGCGAGTGGCCGGCGACTGTAGTACGGTCCCAGAGTGTTCGCCGCGCGATCGCGCGGCCGGCAAGCCGAGGTGCAAGTGAACGATCTGTTCAAGAATATCCTGTTGTGGGTGGTCATCGCCGTTGTCCTGATGTCCGTGTTCAATAACTTCGGGCAGCAGCAGACGCAGCGCCAGGAGCTCCCCTACGACGAATTCATTGCCGACGTAAATAACGGCAACGTGCAGTCCGTGTTCGTCGACGGTCGTCGGGTCGAGGGCGAGATGCGCGGGGGCGAGTCCTTCGTCACCTTCAGCCCCGAATCGGACAACACCGCCCTGGTGGGCGACCTGCTCGAGCACGAGGTCTCGATCGAGGCTGCGCCGCCCGAGAGCACGTCCATCCTTACCCAGATCTTCATCAGTTGGTTCCCCTTCCTGCTGCTGATCGCCGTGTGGATCTTCTTCATGCGGCAGATGCAGGGCGGTGGCGGCGGCCGCGGGGCGATGTCCTTCGGTAAAAGCAAAGCCAAGATGATGGGGGAGGAGCAGGTCAAGCTCGGCTTCAATGACGTCGCGGGCGTCGACGAGGCCAAGGAAGAGGTGGTCGAGCTGGTCGACTTCCTCAAGGACCCGGGCAAGTTCCAGCGCCTCGGGGGCACCATCCCGCGCGGTGTGTTGATGGTCGGTCCGCCGGGTACCGGTAAGACGCTGCTGGCCAAGGCCATCGCCGGTGAAGCGAAAGTGCCATTCTTCACCATCTCGGGCTCCGACTTCGTCGAGATGTTCGTCGGCGTGGGTGCGTCGCGCGTGCGCGATATGTTCGAGCAATCGAAGAAGCACGCCCCCTGCATCATCTTCATCGACGAGATCGATGCCGTGGGTCGCCAGCGCGGCGCCGGCTTGGGCGGCGGTCATGATGAGCGCGAGCAGACGCTGAACCAACTGCTGGTCGAGATGGACGGCTTCGAGGGCAACGAGGGCGTGATCGTCATCGCGGCGACCAACCGCCCCGATGTGCTCGACCCGGCGTTGCTGCGCCCGGGCCGCTTCGATCGGCAGGTCACCGTGCCGCTGCCGGATCTGCGCGGGCGCGAGCACATTCTGCGCGTGCACATGCAGAAGCTCCCCGTGGCCGAGGGGGTCGACCCGCGCGTGATCGCCCGTGGAACCCCGGGATTCTCCGGCGCGGACTTGGCCAACCTCGTCAACGAGGCGGCGCTGTTCGCAGCACGCGGCAATCGCAAGAACGTCACCATGGAGGAGTTCGAGCGCGCCAAGGACAAGCTCATCATGGGCTCCGAGCGCCGCTCCATGGTGATGAGCGAGGACGAGAAGCGTCTCACGGCCTACCACGAGGCGGGCCACGCGATCGTCGGCCTGACGGTCCCGGACCACGATCCGGTGTACAAGGTCAGCATCATTCCGCGTGGGCGTGCGCTGGGCATCACCATGTTCCTGCCGGAAGAGGATCGTTACAGCCACACCAAGCAGGGTATCGAGAGCCAGATCTCGAGCCTGTTCGGCGGGCGCATTGCCGAGGAGCTGATCTTTGGCTCGGATCGGGTCACCACGGGCGCCTCGAACGACATTGAGCGGGCTACCGCGATTGCGCGCAACATGGTCACCAAGTGGGGTCTCTCGGACAAGCTCGGGCCGCTGTCCTACGGCGAGGACGAGAACGAGGTTTTCCTCGGCCGGTCGGTCACGCAGCACAAACACATGTCGGATGACACGCAGCACGCCATCGATGAGGAAGTGCGGCACTTCATCGACCGCAACTACGAGCGCGCGGGCGAGATCCTGCGTGAGCACATGGACAAGCTGCACACGATGGCGGAGGCGTTGATCAAGTACGAAACCATCGACCGTTATCAGATCCAGGCCATCATGGAGGGACGCGAGCCCGGTCCGCCGGCGGCCTGGGACGACGACGATCAGCCGCCCCAGCAGGGTCAGAAGGGCGATCAGGGCGACGAGTCGCCGCAGCCCGATGACGCCGCTGGCAAGGGCACCATCGGAGGCCCGGCCAGCCAGCACTGAGGCGCGTCCTCGTCCTCATCCATGCGCACCGGCCGGTCCTCCGCGCCGGTGCGTTTCGTTTGGGACCCCCGAAATGCGTATCCGGACGACCGCAAGATGAAAAACGAAGGTCTGCTCGCCCTGCGTGCACGCCTCGCCAAGCCAGATCCGCTGGTCATGGGCGTGCTCAACGTCACCCCGGATTCGTTCTCCGACGGCGGCCGTTATTTGGGGATCGATGATGCCGTCGCCCAGGCCGAGCGCATGGTGGCGGAGGGCGCCGATATCCTCGACGTTGGCGGAGAGTCGACCCGTCCCGGGGCGGCGGATGTCGCTCTCGACGAGGAGCGGCGGCGCGTGCTGCCGGTCGTGGAGGCGCTGGCTCAGCGCGTATCGGTGCCGCTTTCGGTCGACACCAGCAAGCCCGAGTTGATGAGCGAGGCGGTGGCCGCGGGCGCGGCCCTGATCAACGACGTGCGCGGCCTGCGGGCGCCCGGCGCCATCGAGGCACTCGCGGCAGCCGACGTGTTCGTCTGCCTGATGCACATGAAAGGCGAGCCCCGTACCATGCAGGAGGAGCCGAGCTACGACGACGTGGTCGGCGAGGTCGGCGATTTCCTGGAACAGCGGGTCGCCGCCTGCACCCAGGCCGGCTTGGCACGCGCGCGCATCGTGATCGACCCGGGGTTCGGTTTCGCCAAGAACCACACGCACAATCTCATTCTGCTCAGGCATTTGCGCGATCTCGTCGACCGCTTTCCCGACCTGCCCATGCTTGTGGGGATGTCGCGCAAGCGCACCGTCGGCGCTATTCTCGGGAACGTGCCGACCGAAGAGCGTCTCCACGGTAGCGTCGCCGTGGCGCTGATGGCGGCCGAACGGGGCGCGCGCATCGTGCGCGTCCATGACGTGAAACCCACAAAAGATGCGTTGGCGGTCGCCTCCGCGGTGTGGTGTGCTGAGAAAATCGCGGGCTGATCGGGTGTCTTTGGGGCAAATGGATGTGCCGGCCTATTCGGCGACACGAGTCGTGCGTGATATGGGGTCAGGCGATCCGATCCGTACCCCACTGCGACCGAAGCCGAGCCGCGGCGCTTAGACCGACATTAGGGAGCGGGCATGGGGAATTACTTCGGGACTGACGGGATTCGCGGGCGCGTCGGCGACTGGCCGATGACACCTGATTTCGTGATGCACCTGGGCTGGGCCGCGGGTGGTGTCCTCGCTGCACATGGGCGCCGCGAGGTGCTGATCGGCAAGGACACGCGCTTGTCCGGATACATGTTCGAGTCGGCCCTGGAGGCCGGACTTGCCGCAGCGGGGGTGTCCACGCGGCTGGTCGGCCCGATGCCGACGCCGGCGATCGCCTATCTTGCGCGAACATTCCGGCAGGCCGCGGGTGCGGTCATCAGTGCGTCGCACAATCCATATTACGACAATGGCGTGAAGTTCTTCTCCGGTTTGGGGACGAAGCTTCCCGACGCGGTCGAGGCCGAGATCGAGGCGCGCCTGGACCGGCCCATGCAGGTGGTTGCGCCGGCCGAACTCGGTCGTGCGGCGCGTGTGGACGACGCCGACGGACGCTATATCGAATTCTGCAAGGGCACCATCCCGTTCGGCACCGATTTGCGCGGACTCAAGCTGGTGGTCGACAGCGCGCATGGCGCGACGTACTCGATCGCGCCGCGCGTGTTCCGCGAGCTCGGCGCGCAGGTGATCGCCATCGGCTCGGAGCCCGACGGCCTCAATATCAACGACGGCTGTGGCGCCACTGCGCCGGAAGCCATGGCCGCGCGCGTACTTGCCGAAGGAGCGGATGCAGGCCTCGCGCTCGATGGAGACGGCGATCGCGTGATCATGGTGGATCGCTACGGGCGTGTAGTCGACGGCGATGCGTTGCTGTTGATCATGGCGCGCGCGCGCCATGAGCGCGGGGACATGATCGGCGGCGTGGTCGGCACACTGATGTCCAACCTGGGTCTCGAGCGCGCCCTGGCGGAACTCGGCATCCCGTTTTCTCGCGCGGCGGTCGGCGATCGCTTCGTGCTCGAGCAGCTACAAGCCAATGGCTGGAAGCTCGGGGGTGAGGCCTCCGGGCATATCGTATGTCTGGATCGCACCACGACCGGCGACGGGATTGTCTCGGCGCTGCAGGTTTTGGCGCGCATGGTCGATACCGGCGCCTCGCTGGACGAGCTGGCGGCGTGCATGGACCAGTATCCGCAGGTACTGCTGAACGTACCGGTGGCCGAACGCGTCGATCCGGGCGCGGACGGTGGCGTGCGCGCGGCGGTGAAATCCGTCGAGGCGGAACTTGGCGAAGCCGGTCGGGTTTTGTTACGGCCGTCCGGTACGGAACCGTTGGTGCGCGTCATGGTCGAAGGGCCGGATGCGGCCCGGCTCGAGTCGCTCGCGGGGCGCATCGCTGATGCCGTGCGAATCGCCTTCGGGACCGACGAAAAGCGTGCGGCAAATTGATTTTGTCGAGGTGCGCATGTACCCTTGCGCGGCGCTGTTGGAAGGGGAGCTAAGGGATGCGACGACCGCTGGTCGCCGGTAACTGGAAGCTCCACGGCACGCGCGCTTCGGTGGCGTCGCTGGTCAGTGCGATCAGCCGTGAGTGCACTGCGTTGAGGGCCATCGATCTCGCGGTTTGCCCGACGTTCGTGCATATTCCGCTGGCCATTGAGCACGCCGGCGATTCCGGGCTGGCAGTGGGGGCGCAGGACGTCTCCGAGCAGCCCGAAGGCGCATACACCGGTGAGGTCGCCGCGCCCATGCTGGCTGAGGCAGGCTGTCGCTACGCGATTGTCGGCCACTCGGAGCGGCGGGCGCACCACGGCGAGCTCGATCGGACGGTCGCGGCCAAGTGCGGCGCGGCCGCTCGCGCGGGTTTGACCCCGATCGTGTGCGTCGGCGAGTCGCTGACGCAGCGTGACGAGGGACAGGCGCTAGATGCCGTTCGTGGACAGCTCGAGATTGTGCTCGATGAGGTCGGCGTCGATGGGTTTCGTGGCGCCGTGGTCGCATATGAGCCGATCTGGGCCATTGGCACGGGACGCACGGCGACGCCGGAGCAGGCGCAGGAGATGCACGCGATGCTGCGCCAGTGCCTGGTCACGCGTGATGCGAAGCTGGGTGAGGAAACGCCGTTGCTTTACGGTGGCAGCGTGAAGGGCGCGAATGCGCCCGACCTTTTCGGTCAGCCCGATCTCGACGGCGCGTTGGTCGGCGGTGCATCGCTCGACGCGGACGAATTTTTGAACATATGCCGGGCGGCCCACGCGGCCGGCGGCTAACAGAGCCAGCGCAATCATGCAGGCGCTCGTACTGACAATCCATGTGGTGCTCGCAATGACCGTCATCGGTCTGGTCCTGTTGCAACAGGGCAAGGGCGCCGATGCGGGTGCGGCATTCGGTAGCGGCGCCTCGTCCACCGTATTCGGGGCACAGGGGTCGGGGTCGTTCCTGACGCGCATGACGACGCTGTGCGCCGCGCTGTTCTTTGCGACCAGTCTTGCATTGGCCATGATCGCCTCGAATCGCTCGGGGGAATCGGGCAGCGTGATCGATCAGGCGCCGGCCGAGGAACAGCAGCAAGAGCAGCCGGCCCCGGGCGAGGCGGGGCCGGGCGATCTCCCCGCGGATGGCGCGGGCAGTGGCGGCACGGGGGATCTGCCGCCGATGGAAGGACAGTAACGACACAGCACGCTGGCCGAATGGCGCCGGCCTGATGATCCTCATATGCCGACGTGGCGGAATTGGTAGACGCGCTATCTTGAGGGGGTAGTGGCCACTGGTCGTCCCGGTTCGAGTCCGGGCGTCGGCACCAATGTCTCGCGGATGGCCAGGGAAGGCCTCCCGAATAGCGGATGGACACCCGATAGATCGGCTTGCCCGGGTAGGGCACGTCGCAGCGTTCGCGCGCTTGCGTGGGCGAGATTCACTAGGGGTGCAGCATGCTCGAGAATTATCTGCCGATCCTGATCTTCCTCGGGGTTGGTTTACTTATCGGCTGTATCACGCTCGGGCTCGGGCGGGTGCTCGGCCCGTACCGCCCCGATAGCGAAAAGACCTCGGCGTACGAGTGTGGTTTTGAGGCCTTCGAGGACTCGCGCATGAAGTTCGACGTGCGCTACTATCTCGTCGCCATCCTGTTCATTATCTTCGACCTCGAAATCGCGTTCCTCTTCCCCTGGGCCGTTGTGCTCGATGACATCGGACTGGAGGCATTCGTTGCCATGGGCTTGTTCCTGGGCATCCTGGTGGTCGGGTTCATCTACGAGTGGAAGAAGGGGGCCCTGGAATGGGAGTAGAGGGCGTACTCGAGGAAGGTTTCGTCACCACTTCCGCGGACAAGATCATCAACTGGGCGCGGACGGGATCGCTGTGGCCGATGACCTTCGGGCTCGCGTGTTGTGCCGTCGAGATGATGCATGCCGGTGCGGCGCGCTATGACATGGACCGGTACGGCATGATCTTCCGCCCGAGTCCGCGGCAGTCGGACGTCATGATCGTTGCCGGCACTCTTTGCAACAAGATGGCGCCCGCCCTGCGCAAAGTGTACGACCAGATGGCCGAGCCGCGATGGGTGATCTCGATGGGATCCTGCGCCAACGGCGGCGGCTATTACCACTATTCGTATTCGGTTGTGCGCGGCTGCGATCGCATCGTGCCGGTCGATATCTATGTGCCCGGCTGCCCGCCGACGGCGGAGGCGCTGCTGTACGGCGCGCTACAGCTGCAAAAGAAGATCAAACGCACCAACACCATTGCACGCTGATTCGAACGATGATGCGAATGAGCGTGTGCCACGGCGGATACGGCTACGCCTCATGCCTGGTGCCGCCCGGTGAAGGCCACGCGCCTTTCCGTCGCTAGCAGCATTTCCGGAGGAAGGTGATGTCCCAACGCGTGCAACGCCTCGCGGAAGCGCTTAGTGAGCGCTTTGGTGACGACCTGAGCGATTGCCGGGTCGCCATCGGCGAAGTGACGATCGCCGTCCCGGCGGACCGGCTGATTGCGGTGATGACTGCGCTGCGCGACGAGCCGGCGTTCCGCTTCGAGCAACTGATTGATCTGTGTGGCGTGGATTATCTGTCCTTCGGCACGGATGAATGGACCCGCGGCGAGACCAGCGAGAGCGGTTATTCGCGTGGCGTCGAGGGCGCCGGTCAAACCGGTCGTCTGCACTTCGGGGATGAGGCGCAAAAGGGCGAGCGCGACACGCCACGCTTCGCAGCCGTGACGCACCTGCTTTCGATCAGCAACAATCAGCGCTTGCGCGTGCGTTGCTACGCGCCGGACGATGATGCGCCGTTGTTGCCTTCTGTCGTGCATCTCTGGCCGACCGCCGATTGGTTTGAGCGCGAGGCTTTCGACCTGTACGGCATTCTGTTCGATGGCCATCCAGACCTGCGCCGTATCCTCACGGACTATGGCTTCGTCGGTCATCCGTTCCGCAAGGATTTCCCGCTCGTGGGCACGGTCGAGATGCGTTACGACCCCGAGCGTCAGCGCGTCATCTACCAACCGGTGACGATCGAGCCGCGCGTGCTCGTGCCCAAGGTCATTCGCGAGGACAACCGCTACGTCCACGCGGAGACCCGGGCCGCGGCTGAGGGCGAAGGCAATGCCTGAGATTCAGAACTACACGCTCAACTTTGGCCCCCAGCATCCGGCCGCGCACGGCGTGTTGCGTCTGGTGCTGGAGATGGACGGCGAGGTCGTGCAGCGCGCCGATCCGCACGTGGGCCTACTGCATCGCGCGACCGAGAAACTCGCCGAGACCAAGCCGTACGTGCAGAGCATCGGCTACATGGATCGCCTCGATTACGTGTCGATGATGTGCAATGAGCACGGCTACGTCATGTCGATCGAGAAGCTGCTCGGGGTCGAGCCGCCGATCCGCGCGCAGTATATCCGCGTCATGTTCGACGAGATCACGCGCATCCTGAACCACCTGATGTGGCTCGGCGCGCACGCGATGGACGTCGGCGCGATGACCGTGTTCCTGTACGCCTTCCGCGAGCGCGAAGACCTGATGGACTGCTACGAAGCGGTCTCGGGTGCGCGCATGCACGCCAAGTATTATCGGCCCGGCGGCGTTCACCGTGATCTGCCCGATCACATGCCGCAGTATGCCGAGTCGCGTTGGCGCTCCAAGCGCGATGTCGCGCACCTCAACGAGGCGCGCCGGGGCAGCCTGCTCGATTTCATCGAGGACTTCACGCAGCGCTTCCCGCGCCTGGTCGACGAGTACGAGTCACTGCTCACGGACAATCGCATCTGGAAGCAGCGCCTGGTCGATATCGGCATCGTCGATCCCGAGCGCGCGAAGGCGCTCGGTTTTACCGGACCCATGCTGCGCGGCTCCGGTGTCGAGTGGGATCTGCGCAAGAAGCAGCCGTACGATGTGTACGACCGCATGGATTTCGAGGTCCCTATCGGGACCAACGGCGACTGCTACGACCGCTATCTCATTCGCATCGAGGAGATGCGTCAGTCGAATCGCATCATCAAGCAGTGCGTCGATTGGCTGCGTAACAATCCGGGTCCGGTGGGGCTGGCCGATCACAAGATCGTGCCGCCCGATCGCGAGACCATGAAGGCCGACATGGAATCGCTGATCCACCACTTCAAGCTCTTCACGGAGGGATTTTCGCTCCCCGAGGGCGAGGCTTACGCCGCTGTCGAGGCGCCCAAGGGTGAATTCGGTTGTTATCTCGTGTCCGATGGTGCCAATAAGCCGTACCGCCTGAAGGTGCGCGCACCCGGTTTCGTCCACCTGTCCGCGTTCAATGAGATGGTGCGCGGGCACATGCTGTCGGACGTGGTCGCGGTCGTCGGTACGCAGGACCTGGTATTCGGGGAGGTGGACCGGTGACCACCGAACAAGACAAATCGCATCTGCTGTCGGAGCACACGCGCGGCGAGATCGATCACTGGCTGACCAAGTTCCCGTATGAGGGCCGGCAGTCGGCGTCGCTGCAGGCGCTCATGGCGGCGCAGCATCAGAACCAGGGGTGGGTCAGTACCGATCTCATGGATGCCGCGGCCGACTATATCGATGTGCCGCGCATCTCAATGTATGAAGTTGCGACGTTCTATTCGATGATCGAGACGCAGCCGGTGGCACGCCATAGCGTGTCGATCTGCTCGAACATTTCCTGCATGCTCGCCGGCGCTGACGACCTTGTGGCGCATGTCGAGGGGCGCCTCGGCTGCAAGCGCGGCGAGAGCACCGCCGATGGCCGCATCTTTCTCAAGCAGGAGGAGGAGTGCCTGGCGGCCTGCAGCTGCGCGCCGATGATGCAGGTCGATCACGTGTATTACACCGATCTCACGCCCGAGCGCGTCGACGAAATTCTGGACGGGCTGGACTAGTGCCCCGTGCGGCTGATTCGCGAACCCTCTGCGGCCCTGTGCGTGTTCGCCGCAAGGCGCGAGGAGCGAGGTATAGCATGTTCTATATGAGCGATGAGCAACGCCGCGGCGGGCGCGCACAGGGCCGCCCGAAGGGGGCGGCTGTGGCAATCCACCGCGTTGTTGTTGCGCCTCCTCCCCGTGGGACTCGCCACGGGTCGTCGGCGCGCCTAGCGATGGACTGCCACAGCCGCTCAGAGGATTCGCGAATTAGCCGCCCGGGGCACTAACGATGCTCGATGCAAGCAGTCTCAATCAGGTCTGTTACGCGACCCTCCAGTTCGACGAACCCTGGAGCTATGAGAACTATCTCAAGCTCGGTGGGTATCAGGCGTGGCAACGAGTGCTCAAGGGCGAACTGACGGCGGAGCAGATCATCGAGGAGCTCAAGGCCTCGAATCTGCGCGGCCGCGGTGGCGCGGGCTTCCCGGTCGGCATCAAGTGGAGCTTCATGCCGCGCACGGCGCCGGGGCAAAAGTACATCGTGTGCAACTCGGATGAGTCCGAGCCCGGCACCTGCAAGGATCGCGATCTGCTGCGTTTCAATCCGCACGCGCTGATCGAGGGCATGGCGATCGGCGGTTTCGTCATGGGCGCGACCATCGGATACAACTATCTGCGCGGCGAGTTCGGCGACGAGATCTTCCGCCGCTGCGAGCAGGCGCTCGCCGAGGCCTATGAGCATGGTTGGCTGGGCCGGAACATCGCCGGCAGTGGCATCGATTTCGATCTGTATAATGCGCTGGGCGCCGGCGCCTACATCTGCGGCGAAGAGACGGCCCTGCTCGAATCGCTCGAGGGCAAGAAGGGCATGCCGCGCTTCAAGCCGCCGTTTCCCGCGCAGGTGGGCGTCTACGGCAAGCCCACGACGGTCAATAACACCGAGAGTCTCGCCTCCGTGCCCACCGTGCTCACCCGGGGCAGTGAGTGGTTCGCCAACCTGGGCGTGGAAAACGCCGGGGGGACCAAGATCTTCTCGATGTCCGGTCATCTCGAAAAGCCGGGTAATTTCGAGATCCCCATGGGGACGCCGTTCGCGGAGCTACTCGAGCTTGCCGGGGGCGTCCGCAAGGGTCATCAGCTGAAGGCCGTGATTCCGGGCGGCTCGTCGGTCCCGGTGGTGCCCGGCGAGACCATGCTCGAGGTGAACATGGATTACGACTCGATTACCAAGGCCGGATCGATGCTCGGTTCGGGGGCGGTCATCGTCATGGACGAGACCACCGACATGGTCAAGGCGCTGCAGCGGATCTCCCGCTTCTATATGTCGGAATCCTGCGGTCAGTGCACACCCTGCCGCGAGGGTACGGGGTGGCTGTATCGGATGGTGACCCGGATCATCGAGGGGCAGGCATCGTTCGACGATCTCGCACGGCTGGAGCATGTCGCGCGACGCATCGAAGGCCGGACGATCTGCGCGCTCGGCGATGCGGCGGCGATGCCGGTACGCAGCTTCCTGAAGCATTACCGCCCCGAATTCGAGTACTACATCGAACATGGCCGCAGCATGGTCGCCGATCGCACGGCGGCGGCGGCTTGAGCGGCGGGCGCGAGACCAACATGAGCGAAGAAACTGTTCAAATCGAGGTCGACGGCAAGCCGATCGAGGTCCGTAAGGGGGCCATGCTGATCGAGGCCACCGACGCCGCCGGTATCGATGTGCCGCGCTTCTGCTACCACAAGAAGCTGCCGATCGTGGCGAACTGTCGCATGTGCCTGGTCGAGGTCGAGAAGGCGCCCAAGCCGCTGCCGGCCTGCGCCACCCCGGTCGCCGACGGCATGAAGGTGTGGACGGATTCGCAGACGGCGATCGATGCGCAGCAGGGCACGATGGAGTTCCTGCTGATCAATCATCCGCTTGATTGCCCGGTCTGTGACCAGGGCGGCGAGTGTGAGCTGCAGGACGTCGCGCTGGGTTACGGTGAAGGCATTTCGCGCTTCAATGAGAGCAAGCGCGCGGTCGCCGACGAGGACCTGGGTCCGCTGATCGCGACGGACATGACGCGCTGCATTCATTGCACGCGCTGCGTCCGTTTCGGCACCGAGATCGCCGGTGTGCGGGAGCTCGGTGCGACCGGCCGCGGCGAGGACATGCGCATCGGCACCTACGTCGGACGCATGGTCACGTCGGAGATGTCCGGCAATGTGGTCGACCTGTGCCCGGTCGGTGCGCTGACCAACAAGCCGGCACGCTATACGGTCCGGCCCTGGGAACTCATCCAGCAGCCGACGGTCTCGCCGCACGACGCCATTGGGTCGAATCTGTTCCTGCACCAGCGGCGCGGGCGCATCATGCGCGCGGTCCCGCGCGAGAACGAATCCATCAACGAGACCTGGATCTCCGATCGCGACCGCTATAGCTGTCACGGTCTGTATAGCTCGGATCGGGTGTTGACGCCGCTGATCAAGCGCAATGGCATCTGGGAAGAGGTCGACTGGGACGCGGCGCTTCCGGCCGCGGTCGAAGCGCTGAAGGATGTCATCGCCCATGGCGGCGCGGAACAGTTGGCCGCCCTGGTGTCGCCGTATGCGACGCTCGAGGAGCAGTATCTCACGCAGAAACTGATCCGCGGCCTGGGCAGTCCGCATGTCGAGCATCGCCTGCGGCAGGTGGATTTCTCCGATCAGAACGAGGCGCCGGTCATGCCGTGGCTGGGCCAGTCCATCGCACAGCTGGAGGCCGTCGACGCGGCGCTGCTGATCGGCTCGAACGTGCGCAAGGAGCAGCCGATCGCGGCCCACCGTCTGCGCAAGGCCGCGCTGGGCGGCGCCCGCATCTCGTTCATCAATGCGCGCCAGTTCGATTTCCATTTCGACGTCGACCGGGATTGCACGGTGCATCCCGATCGCATGGTGGAGACGCTCGCCGGCGTCGGCATCGCTGTGGCGGAGAAGACCGGCGCGAGCGTCCCCGAGGCGGTCCGTGTGGCAGCCGGCGATGCCAGCCCGAGCGAGGATCAGCGTGCCATCGCCGAAGCGCTGGTTAGCGGCGAGGCGGCCACCGTTCTGTTGGGCAGCCAGGCGCTGAGTCACCCCGCGCTGGCGGAACTTCGCCTGCTCGCGGACACCGTCGCGCGCATGGCCGAGGCTCGCTTCGGCTATTTGCCGGAGGCGGGAAATGCCGCCGGCGCCTGGTTAGCCGGTGCAGTACCGCATCGAGGCCCCGCGGGCAGCGCAGTCGAACGCGCTGGTGCGACGGCGAACGAACTCTATGAGCAGCCGCGCCGCGGCTACCTGCTGGTCGGCCTCGAGCCCGAGTTCGATAGCGCCGATGGTGCCGCCGCGACCGCGGCCATGCATGCGGCCGAGTCGGTGGTGGCCGTGGCGCCGTTCACGAGCGACGCCATGCTCCAGTACGCCAGCGTGATCCTGCCCGGATCGACCTTTGCCGAGACGGCCGGCACATTCGTCAACGCCGAAGGGCTCTGGCAGGACTTCGCCGCGGCCGGCAGCCTGCCGGGCGACGCGCGACCGACCTGGAAGATCCTGCGCGTGCTCGCCAACGAGCTGGACGTGTCCGGCTTCGATTACCTCGGTGCCGATGAGATCCGAGCCGAGCTCAAGGAACGGTGCCGCGAGATCACGCTGGATAATCGCGTTGCGAGCGACCGTGCGCCGCGCCCGACGGGCGTGCGCGAGGGTCTCGTGCGTTTCGGCGAGGTGCCGATGTACTCCACCGAGCCGCTGGTGCGCCGATCCGAGCCCTTGCAGCAGGCGGCCGATGCCGGTCGGCCGGTTGCTCGGTTGGCGCCGGCGGATGCACGGGCGGTGGGCGTGGAAGATGGCGCGCGCGTGGTCGTGCAGCAGGAGAAGCGTTCGCAGACGCTCGAGGTCCTGGTCGACGAGGGCGTGCCTGCCGGTTGTGTGTGGATTCCCCAGGGGCTGCCGGAGACCGCCGAACTCGGTGCGGCGGTCGGCCCCGTTGAGCTGAAGCGGGCGTAAGCGGTCATGGTCGAAAGCATCATTGCAATGTGGGAGAGCCTGCCGGCAACGCTGCGGACGCTGCTGGAGATCAACGGCAAGATCTTGCTGATCATCGGCCCGCTAATGCTGTCGGTGGCGTACTTCACGTACGCCGAACGCCGAGTGATTGGTTACATGCAGGGGCGGCGCGGCCCCAACCGGGTCGGTTTCCGGGGGCTGCTGCAGCCGATCGCGGACGGCCTGAAGCTGCTGACCAAGGAGGTCATCCTCCCGACCAATGCCAATCGGTTCCTGTTCCTGATCGCGCCGGTTCTGGCGCTGGGGCCTTCGCTCGCCGCGTGGGCGGTAGTCCCGTTCGCGGAGGGTTGGATTCTTGCGGATATCAACGCGGCGTTGCTGTACGTCCTGGCGCTGACCTCGGTCGGGGTGTATGGCGTGATCATTGCCGGCTGGGCGTCGAATTCGAAGTACGCGTTGCTCGGCGCCATGCGCGCGGCGGCGCAGATGGTGTCGTACGAAATCGCCATGGGCTTCGCGCTCGTGGGCGTCGTCATGGTGGCCGGCAGCCTCAATCTCGGCGCGATCACGGCGGCGCAGGAGGGCTGGTTCTGGAACTGGTACTGGCTCCCGCTGTTGCCGCTGTTCGTGGTCTACTGGGTATCCGGCGTCGCCGAGACCAACCGCCTGCCGTTCGACGTGGCCGAGGGCGAGTCGGAGATCGTCGCCGGCTTCCATGTCGAATATTCCGGCATGGCGTTTGCGATTTTCTTCCTCGCCGAGTACGCCAACATGATTCTGATCGCCGCGCTCGCGGCGGTCATGTTCCTCGGCGGCTGGCAGGCGCCGTGGCCGGGCGGTACCGACGGCCTGCATTGGTTCCTGCTCAAGACTGCGGCGATGGCGTTCCTGTTCCTCTGGTTCCGGGCGACCTTCCCGCGGTATCGCTACGACCAGATCATGCGACTGGGATGGAAGGTGTTCATCCCCGTCACGATTGTATGGATTTTCGTCGAGGCCGTGATGGCCTGGTACCAGGTCGGGCCCTGGTTCGCTTGAGCGACCGGCACGACCGGGAGGGTATGCGCAGATGACGGCGATAACGCGCTTCTTTAGAACGTTCCTGCTATGGGAACTCATCAAAGGTATGCGGCTGACCGGGCGCAATTTCTTCGCGCGCAAGGTCACCATCGCGTATCCCGAGGAGAAGACCCCGAAGTCGCCGCGATTCCGTGGTCTGCACGCGCTGCGGCGCTACCCCAACGGGGAGGAGCGCTGCATTGCATGCAAGCTGTGCGAGGCCGTGTGCCCGGCGCTGGCGATCACGATCGAATCGGAGCAGCGCGAAGACGGCACGCGTCGGACCACGCGATACGACATCGATCTATTCAAGTGCATCTATTGCGGGCTCTGCGAGGAGTCCTGCCCGGTGGACTCGATCGTGGAAACCGATATCCACGAGTATCACTTCGAGCAGCGTGGTGAGCAGATCATTACCAAGTCCGAGCTGCTGGCCATCGGTGACAAGTACGAGTCCGAGATTGCGCGCGCGCGCGAACTCGACGCCCCGTATCGATAAAGCGACGAGAACATGCCTGTCGAACAAATAACTTTCTGGCTTTTCTCGGCCGTGATGATCGCGGCCGCGCTGCGCGTGATCACCGCGACCAACCCGGTGCACTCCGTACTGTTCCTGGTGCTGTCGTTCTTCACGGCGGCGGGGCTTTGGCTGCTGCTCGAGGCGGAATTCCTCGGTATCGTGCTGATCGTGGTGTACGTCGGTGCGGTGATGGTGCTGTTTCTGTTCGTCGTGATGATGATCGACGTCAATTTGGCGCCGTTACGCGATGGATTCGTACGGCACCTCCCGGTGGGGATCCTGGTTGGACTGGTCATGCTCGCGGAGCTGATCATGCTCGTCGGTCCGCGTTACTTCGGTGAAGAGCGCTTTGCGCCGCCCGAGCGCGCGCCCGCGGATTACAGCAATACGGAGGCGCTGGGCCGGCTGCTGTACAGCGATTACCTGTACGCATTCGAGATTGCCGCGGTCATCCTGATGGTCGCCATCATTGCGGCCATTTCCCTGACCATGCGTAAGCGCCCCGAATCGACGAAGTATCAGTCGCCGAGCCAGCAGGTGCGGGTTCGTAAGAGCGACCGTCTGCGCTTCGCGCGCATGAAATCCGACCAATAATGAAAGGGTGGGGCGGCGCACGTGCGCCGTCCGGTCTGCTCCGAGGAGACGAGCCTGGATGATTCCGCTGTCACATTATTTGATCCTAGGTGCGGTGCTGTTCTCGATCGGCGTCGCCGGGATCATCATCAATCGCAGAAACCTCATCGTTCTGCTGATGTCACTCGAGCTGCTGCTGCTCGCGGTGAACATGAACTTCGTGGCGTTCTCGTTCTTCCTACAGGATATGGCGGGGCAGGTCTTCGTGTTCTTCGTTCTCACGGTCGCGGCCGCGGAGGCGGCGATCGGTCTGGCGATTTTGGTGGTGCTTTTCCGCAACCGCGGCACGATCAATGTCGCCGACTTGGACACGATTCGGGGCTGAATTGATGGAATCGCTATATCTCGCCATTCCGCTGGTGCCGCTCGCCGGCGCCATCATCGCGGGGCTCTTCGGTAAGCAGATCGGGCGTGCCGGTGCCCACAGTGTGACCATCGGCGGCGTCGCCATCTCCTTCGCGCTCGCGTTGGTCGTGTTCTACCAGCATGTGTTCGGCGGCGTGCCGGCGTTCGACGGAAGCGTGTACACCTGGATGGTGTCCGATGGCATCCGCTTCGAAATCGGCTTCCTGGTCGACCGGCTCACTGCTTTGATGATGGTGACGGTTCTGTCCGTGTCGCTGATGGTGCATATCTACACCATCGGCTACATGCACGACGACCCCGGCTATCAGCGCTTCTTCAGCTATATCAGCCTGTTCACCTTCTCCATGCTGATGCTGGTGATGGCGAACAACTTCCTGCAGCTGTTCTTCGGTTGGGAGGCGGTTGGCCTGGTCTCGTACCTGCTGATCGGCTTCTGGTTCGAGCGCGAGACGGCCATCACCGCCAATCTCAAGGCCTTCCTGGTCAATCGTGTGGGTGACTTTGGCTTCGTGCTCGGTATTGGCGCGATCCTGGTATGGACCGGCAGTCTCCATTACGGCGAGGTGTTCGCGTCGGCCTCGCAACTGGCCGAAGGGACGATCGAGATCATCCCGGGGCAGGAATGGTCGGTGATCACGGTCACCTGCATCCTGCTGTTCGTGGGGGCCATGGGTAAGTCCGCTCAGGTGCCGCTGCATGCCTGGCTGCCGGACTCGATGGAAGGCCCGACGCCCATTTCCGCGCTCATCCACGCGGCCACCATGGTCACCGCCGGCATCTTCATGGTCGCGCGCATGTCGCCGCTGTTCGAGCTGTCCGACGTGGCGCTCTCGGTAGTCCTCGTTATCGGCGGCATCACGGCCTTGTTCATGGGCCTAGTCGGCGTCGTGCAGCACGACATCAAACGCGTGGTGGCGTACTCGACCCTGTCGCAGCTCGGCTACATGACGGTGGCGCTCGGTGTCTCGGCGTATTCGGCGGCCATCTTCCATCTGATGACGCACGCCTTCTTCAAGGCCCTGCTGTTCCTGGGTGCTGGGTCCGTCATGATCGGTCTGCACCACGAACAGGACATGCGCAAGATGGGCGGTCTATGGCGCCACATGCCGTGGACCTATGGCACGGCCGTCGTCGGCTCGCTCGCCCTGATCGGGTTTCCCGGATTCGCGGGTTTCTTTTCCAAGGACGCGATCATTGAGGCGGTGCATTATTCCGACCGCGCGGGGGCCGGGTTTGCGTACTTCTGTGTGCTGGCGGGCGTGTTCGTTACGGCGCTCTACACCTTCCGCATGCTCTTTCTGACCTTCCATGGTCCGGAAAAGATGGACCATCACGCCAAGGAGCATCTGCACGAATCGCCGAAGGTCGTGACCGTGCCGCTGGTGCTGCTGGCGATTCCGTCGGTCTTCATCGGCGCCATGACCATCGGTCCGGTGCTGTTCGGCGACTTCTTCGGCGATGCGATCTACGTCCACGAGGCCAATGACGTGGTCGCGCAGGTTGGGCACCATTTTCACGGTTGGTGGTCGTTTGTCGTTCACGGGCTGAAAGGTGAGGCGGTTTACCTGGCGCTCGCCGGTGTATTCGTTGCGTGGTTCATCTGGATCAAGAATCCGCACCTGGCAACCATGGCGGCCGAGCGGTTGAGCCCAGTGCATCGGATGCTCGAAATGAAGTACGGCTTCGACGAGCTGTACCAGAACGTAATCGCGGCGGGCAGTCGACGTCTGGGCGGTGGGCTGTTCGCCATTGGCGATCAGCGCATGATCGATGGCTGGGTCGTGAACGGCTCCGCGCGTCTAGTCGGCTTCTCGTCAACCGTCCTCCGGCGCCTGCAGAGCGGTTACCTCTACCACTATGCCTTCGCGATGATCGTCGGCCTGCTGGCCGCGCTGACCTGGATCCTGTTCCGGTAACCCGGAGCAGAGGACAAGAACATTGAAACGGGTAATCTCGTAATGCTTGCCGACTGGCCCTTGCTGAGCTTGGTGATCTGGCTGCCGATAATCGGTGGCGTCTGTGCGCTCATGGCCGGCGACGTCATGGCACGGCGGATCGCGCTTGCGTTCTCGATCCTGACGTTGCTGCTGACGTTGCCGCTGTATACGGGCTTCGATACGAGCACGGCGCGGATGCAGTTCACCGAGTTCTTGCCGTGGTTGCCGAGCTTCGGCGTCAACTATCACCTCGGCATCGACGGCATCGCGCTGCCGCTCATTCTGTTAACCAGCTTCATTACCGTGCTGGTGGTGATCGCCGGCTGGGGGTCGATTCAGAAGCGTGTCCCGCAGTACATGGGCGCGATGCTGATCCTCGAAGGCATCATGATCGGCGTCTTCTGCGCGCTCGATGCGGTGCTGTTCTACGTGTTCTGGGAGGCGCAGCTGATTCCGATGTTCCTGATCATCGGAATCTGGGGCGGCTACAACCGCGTCTACGCCACGATCAAGTTCTTCCTGTACACCTTCCTCGGGTCCGTGCTGATGCTGGTCGCCCTGGTGTACCTGTACTACCGGTCGGGCACCTTCGATCTGCAGGCTCTGCACAGCATGCCGCTGTCGATGAACGAGCAGATATGGATCTTCCTGGCGATGTTGATCGCCTTCGCGGTCAAGATCCCGATGTGGCCAGTCCATACGTGGTTGCCGGATGCGCACGTGGAGGCGCCGACCGGTGGCTCGGTCGTCCTGGCTGCGGTGATGCTGAAAATGGGCGGCTACGGCTTCCTGCGGCTGAGCATGCCGATCGCGCCGGATGCGAGTTCCCTGCTCGCCGCTCTGGTGATCGTGTTGTCGCTGATCGCGATCGTGTACATCGGTTTCGTGGCGCTAGCTCAGACCGATCTGAAGAAGCTGATCGCGTACTCGTCGATCTCGCATATGGGCTTCGTCACTCTGGGCATGTTCATCGTGTTCGTGCTCGCCGTGGAGACCCCGGAACTCACCGGCGCGCGCCTGGGCATGGAAGGCGCGATGGTGCAGATGATCTCGCATGGGTTGGTCTCGGCGGCGCTGTTCCTGTGTGTGGGCGTGCTCTACGACCGCATGCATACCCGCGCCATCGCCGACTACGGCGGCGTGGTCAACACCATGCCGGTGTTCGCTGCCTTCATGGTGCTGTTCGCTATGGCCAACGCCGGCCTGCCGGGCACCTCTGGCTTCGTCGGCGAGTTCATGATCATCCTGGCGAGCTTCCATGCCGACTTCTGGCTGGCCGCGCTGGCCGCACTCACCATGATTCTCGGTGCCGCGTACACGCTGTGGATGGTCAAGCGGGTCGTATTCGGCCCGGTCGCCAACGAGCAGGTCGAGGCGCTGACCGATGTGAGCCGACGCGAGTTCCTGGTGCTGGGCATATTGGCGATCAGCGTGTTGGCACTTGGTATCTGGCCGGACCCGCTGGTCGAGGTCATGCACCCGACCATGGACAAGCTGGTGACGCACCTCAGTGCCTCCAAGTTGTAAGGAAGGTCTGATGAATCCATTGCGGCCGCGCGCGAATTTCCTGGAGTACACCCGATGACCAGTGAGTTGGTTCCCGTCCTGCCTGAGATGGTCTTGCTAGGCGCCGTGTTCGTGGTGCTGCTGGTGGACCTGTTCGCACCGGCAGGGCGCGGCGGTGTCACCTATCTCATGGCTCAGGCCGCGGTGGTCGTGACCATCGTGGCCGCTGTCGCCGTGCGGCCTGAGACTACCCAGGTCGTGCTCGCGGATTCGTTCGTCGCCGATCCGATGAGCTTTCTGCTCAAGATTGCGGTGTTGGTGCTCACGCTGATCGTGTTCGCGTATTCACGGCCTTATGTGGAGTCGCGGGGTCTGATGCGCGGGGAGTTCTACGCACTGGCGCTGTTCGGCGTGCTGGGCATGCTGATCATGATCTCCGGTGCGAATCTGCTGACGCTTTATCTCGGCTTGGAGCTTCTCTCGCTGTGCCAATACGCGCTGGTCGCCCTGAATCGAGATTCGGCCCGGGCCAGTGAGGCCGCGATGAAGTTCTTCGTGCTGGGCTCGCTCGCCTCGGGGATGCTGCTCTACGGCATGTCGCTGCTCTACGGTCTGACCGGCTCGCTGGCACTCACCGAGATCCAAACGGCCCTGGCCAGTCAGGCCACCGACGAACTCGGGGCGCTACTGGGGCTGGTGTTCGTCATCATCGGCATCTCGTTCAAGCTCGGGGCCGTGCCGTTCCACGCCTGGGTTCCCGATGTCTACGAGGGCGCGCCGACGCCTATCGCCTTGTACATCGGCGCCGCACCGAAGATCGCCGCATTCGCGCTGTTCGCCCGGCTGTTGTCCGAGGGCCTGGTCGAGCTGCATGGCGACTGGCAGGCCATGCTGGCCGTGTTGGCCGTGCTATCGCTGGCGATCGGCAACGTGGTCGCGATCGCGCAGACCAACCTGAAGCGCATGCTGGGCTATTCGACGATTTCTCACGTCGGCTTCATTCTGCTCGGTATCCTCGCCGGAACGCCTGAGGGCTATGCATCGGCGATGTTCTATGTCATCTGGTACGCACTGATGTCGGCCGGTGCCTTCGGCATGATCATCCTGCTTTCGCGTAAGGGCTTCGAGGCGGAGCAGCTCGAGGACTTCAAAGGTTTGAATGCGCGGAGCCCGTGGTTCGCTCTGATGATGCTGTTCATCATGTTCTCCATGGCCGGGGTGCCGCCGTTTGCCGGCTTCTATGCCAAGTTGTCAGTGCTGCGCGCGGTGGTCGAGGTGGACATGATCTGGCTGGCCATTGTCGGTGTGCTGTTCTCGGTCATTGGCGCGTTCTACTACCTGCGCCTGGTCAAGCTGATGTACTTCGACGAGCCGACCGATGCGGGGGCCTTCGAGAGTGGCATGGGCCTGCGCGTTGTGCTGTCGGCCAACGGCATTTCCGCGTTGGCCCTGGGGTTCTACCCGGCGGCGCTAATGGCCTGGTGTCTTACGGCCGCGGGGGCCGGATAAGGCCGTGATAGCACGGGGTGGGGATTGCATCGTACCCGGCCGATCCCTATAATTGCGCTTGCGGTTGCGGGGTGGAGCAGTCTGGCAGCTCGTCGGGCTCATAACCCGAAGGTCGCAGGTTCGAATCCTGCCCCCGCTACCAGAATTTGGGATTTCGTATAGCCCCTTCTTAGGGGCTTTTTTGTTCCCGGCGAAAACATCGCACGGGCGTGGAAAGGGAATGCGACGGGCCTCCGAGGCGATTCTGGCGTGCGTAGAGCCGGTCGTGAGCGGCATGGGCTATGAGTTCGTTGGGGCCGAGTACGGCGGCGGACACGGCAATGGCTGTCTGCGCGTGTACATCGACGGCTCTGAGGGAATTACGGTCGACGACTGCGCGGCGGTTAGCCAGCAGCTTTCCGCAGCGCTCGACGTGGACGATCCCATCCCCGACGCCTACGTGCTCGAGGTCTCTTCTCCCGGGATCAATCGCCCGCTGTTCACCCGTGACGATTTTGAGCGGTTTCGTGGAGAGCGGGTTTTCGTCCGTTTGGCCGAGGCCTTGGACGGGCGAAAGCGGTTCAAGGGCCGCCTCATGGAGGTGGCGGACGATGTCGTGGCGGTCGACGTTGACGGGCATATCTGGCACCTGCCGCTCGGCGCGGTCGAGCAGGCCCATCTGGTGGCCGATAGCTGATTGGCGAATCCGCCGGGCACGATTGCGAATTTGCGTGTGAGTCGGGCATGAATAAAGACATCCTGCTGGTCGTCGATACCGTTTCCAACGAGAAGGCGGTCGACAAAGAGATCATCTTCCAGGCGCTTGAATCTGCGCTGGCTTCGGCCACGCGTAAGAAACACGGCGGCGATATCGAAGTTCGGATCTCCATTGATCGCGAGGCGGGCACCTACGAGGCGTTCCGTCGCTGGGAAGTGGTCGAGGACGACTACGAACAGGACGGCCCAGTGCGACAATTGTCGCTCACGGCGGCGCGCCAGGACGAACCGGAAATCGAAGTCGGCGAATATGTCGAGGAGCCGATGGAGCCGGTCGAATTCGGCCGCATTGCAGCGCAGACGGCGAAGCAGGTCATCGTGCAGAAGGTGCGCGAGGCCGAGCGCGAACGCATCGTCGACGCCTACCGCGAGCGGGTTGGCGAGCTGTTGATGGGTATCGTCAAACGGGTTGAGCGCTCCGGGATGTATCTAGACCTGGGCAACAACGCCGAGGCGTTCGTGCCGCGTGAGGAGATGATCCCCCGCGAGGCGGTGCGCCCCGGCGATCGCGTGCGCGGCTATTTGCGGGACGTACGTAGCGAAGCACGCGGGCCGCAGCTATTCGTGAGCCGGACGGCACCGGAACTGCTCATCGAGCTATTCAAGCTGGAGGTTCCGGAGGTTGGGCAGGGCCTGATCGAGATCAAGGGCGCCGCGCGCGACCCTGGCCTGCGCGCCAAGATCGCGGTCGAGTCCAAGGATCCGCGGCTCGATCCGGTCGGCGCTTGTGTCGGCATGCGTGGTTCCCGGGTGCAGACGGTATCCAACGAACTTGCCGGGGAGCGTGTCGACATCATCACCTGGGACGAGAACCCAGCGCAGTTCGTCATCAATGCGATGTCGCCGGCGGATGTCGGTTCGATTGTCGTCGACGAGGACCAACATTCGATGGACCTCGTGGTCGAGCAAGAAAAGCTCTCGCTCGCGATCGGCCGCAACGGCCAGAACGTGCGCCTGGCGAGCGAGCTAACGGGTTGGACACTCAACGTGCTCGACCAGCAGCAGGCTGACGAGAAGAGCGAGAGTGAATCGCGCGCGACGCGCGAGTCGTTCCAGCAGCAGCTCGTGGTGGACGAGGAGGTTGCGAATATCCTCGTGCAAGAAGGCTTCACCACGATCGAGGAAGTGGCCTACGTGCCGGAGTCGGAGCTGCTGGATATCGAGGAATTCGACGAGGATATCGTCAGTGAGCTACGCAACCGCGCCCGCGACGCCTTGCTGACACGCGCGATCTCCGGTGGACATGGCGGGGGCCAGGAGCCCTCGGAGGCGCTACTGGGCGTCGAGGGCATGTCCACCGAGATCGCGCGTACGCTGGCGGCCCAGGGCATTGCCACCATGGATGAATTGGCCGAGCAGTCGGTGGACGATCTGCTCGATATCGAGGGGATCGATGATGCCGCATGGGCCGCCGAAATCATCATGAAGGCGCGCGCGCCGTGGTTCGACGAGGCCGAGGCCGACGGCGAAGTCGAGGGCCAGGACGAGCAGGCCCACGAAGCGGCGAAGTAGCGCCGGAACGAGAGAGGTACCCCGATGGCTGACGTGACCGTCAAACAATTGGCCGAGCTGGTCGGCACGCCGGTCGATCGCCTACTCGAGCAGTTCGGCGAGGCTGGGATCAGCAAGTCGAGCGCGGATGATGCGGTCAACGACGACGAGAAAATGCATCTGCTCGATTACCTGCGCCGCTCGCAGAGCGGTACCGCGGGCGGGCAGAGCGGCGACCCGTCGTCCGAACAAATTACCTTGCGGCGCAAGCAGCGCAGCGAAGTCAAGGCCGGCGGCAAACGCGCCGTGAACGTCGAGGTGCGCGGCCGGCGCACCTATGTTCGCCGCAGTGCGGCGGCTGAAGCCGAACAGCAGCGGATGCAGGATCTCGAGGCCGAGCGCGAGCGCAAGGAGCGGGAACAGCGCGAACTCGAGGAGAAGCGTCTCGAGGCTGAGGAGGCCAAGCGCAAGGAAGAGGAGCGCCAGCAGCAGGAGCGCGAGGACGCGCAGCGCCAGCGCGACGAAGAGGCCGAGCGCCAGCGCCAGGAGGCCGACGAGCAGGCCCGCCGCGAGGCTGAGGCGAGCACGCCGGAACCGGTGGCCGCCGAGACGCCAGCGCCGTCAGCCGGCACCGAGGAGCCCGCCGCGGCGCAGCCGGCGCCGGCCCAGGATGACCGCAAACGCGGCGGCAAGCGCAAGGGCAAGCGTGAGGACACGAAGGAGGCGAGCGATCGCGAGCTCCACGTGGCCAAGGGCAAGTCGGGGCGCCGCAAGAAGCAGAAGACCTCGCGCGCCGTGCCGGCGCGCTCAGGGTCTTCGCAGCATGGTTTCGAAAAGCCCACGCAGCCGGTCAAGCGCGATGTAGCGGTCCCAGAGACCATTACGGTCGGCGACTTGGCCCAGAAGATGGCGGTCAAGGGCACTGAGCTGATCAAGACGCTCATGAAGATGGGCGTGATGGCCACGATCAACAAGACACTCGATCAGGAAACGGCGCTGCTCGTGGTCGAGGAGATGGGCCACAATCCGGTGCCGCAGGCGGATAGCGACGTCGAGGAGGCGATGGCCCAGGGCGTCATCCCGGAGCAGACCGCCGAGGCGGTGGTACGTCCGCCCGTGATCACGGTCATGGGGCACGTCGATCACGGCAAGACCTCCCTGCTCGATCACATCCGGCGCACGAAGGTCGCCGCGGGCGAGGCCGGTGGCATCACGCAGCACGTTGGCGCCTATCACGTCGAGACGCCGGGTGGCACCGTCACCTTTCTTGATACCCCCGGGCATGCCGCGTTCACCGCGATGCGAGCCCGCGGGGCGCAGGCGACCGATATTGTCGTGCTGGTGGTCGCAGCCGACGACGGCGTCAAGCCGCAGACCATCGAGGCAATTCAGCATGCGCGCGCGGCCGAGGTGCCCTTGATCGTCGTGGTCAATAAGATGGATAAGGACGGGGCCGATCCGGAGCGCGTAAAGAATGAGCTCGCGCAACAGGACGTGATTCCCGAAGAATGGGGCGGCGACATCATCTTCTCGCACGTGTCCGCGCTCAAGGGCGAGGGCATCGACGAACTGCTGGACTCGATTCTGCTCCAGGCCGAGGTGCTCGAGCTGAAGGCGCCGGGCGAGGGGCCGGCCCGCGGGGTCGTCGTCGAGGCGACGCTGGAGAAAGGGCGTGGCCCGGTGGCCACCGTGCTGGTGCAAAGCGGTCGCCTGGCGAAGGGCGATATTATCCTGTGCGGTACCGAGTATGGCCGCGTGCGCGCCATGCAGGACGAGGCCGGTAACGCCATTGACTCGGCAGGACCTTCTATGCCGGCCGTCGTGCTCGGTCTCTCGGGGGCGCCCTCGGCGGGTGACGACATGGCCGTGGTCGGCGACGAGCGCAAGGCGCGCGAACTGGCCGAATACCGCCAGTCGCGTTCGCGCGAGCAACGCTTGGCGCAGCGTCAGGCGGCCACTTCGGACGATATCTTCTCGCAGATCCGTGAGGATGAGACCAAGGTGGTCAACGCCGTGGTCAAGGCGGATGTGCAGGGTAGTTTCGAGGCCCTGCGCGATTCCCTGGAGAAACTCTCGGGTGACGAGGTCAAGGTGCGTGTCATCGGCGGTGGTGTCGGCGGTATCAACGAGTCCGACGTCAACCTGGCGATCGCCTCGAATGCCATGCTGACTGGCTTCAACGTCCGTGCCGATTCGGCCGCGCGGCGGTTGATCGATGAGCAAGACATCGAAGTGCGCTATCACAGCGTGATCTACGACGTCATCGATCAGGTCAAGGCGATGGTTAGCGGCATGCTGGCGCCGGAGATTCGCGAGGAGATCATCGGTCTGGCCGAGGTCAAGGAAGTGTTCAAATCGCCGAAGTTCGATCAGGTGGCCGGCTGTCTCGTGGTCGATGGTGTGGTTCGGCGAAGCGCGCCGATCCGCGTGCTGCGGGACAACGTCGTGATCTACGAAGGCGAGCTCGAATCGCTGCGTCGTTTCAAGGACGATGCCAACGAGGTGCGAATGGGCACCGAGTGCGGTATCGGTGTGCGTAACTACAACGACGTCAAGGCGGGCGACCAGATCGAGGTGTTCGTACGAACCGAGGTGGCACGCAGCATTTAACGCGGTAGGCCGATGCCACACGAATATCCTCGCCGATACCGGGTCGCCGACCAGCTGCAACGCGAGCTCGGCGAGCTGGTGCGCGCGGTCAAGGATCCTCGGGTCAGCGGGCTGGTAACGATCTCGAGTGTCGATGTCAGTCCGGATCTGACGCACGCGAAAATCTTCGTGACCGTGCTCGAGACGGACACGCCCGAGGACACCGTGGCGGGACTGAACCGCGCGGTCGGATTCCTACGCGGCCGTCTGGGGCAGCGCCTGCGCCTCCGCGGCGTTCCGCGGCTGGTGTTCGAGTACGACCCGACGCTGGATCGCGTGGACCGGGTGGAGCACCTGCTGCGCGAGCTGCGCAAGGATGACGAGAACTAGGCCGAGTGCCCGGCCGGCCGTCGCGATCCCGCGATGGCCTCTGCATTGACCCACTGCAAGCGGGGGAAGACGGCGTGGGACGGCGTAAACGGCGCGGGCGCGCGGTGCATGGCATCGTGTTGCTGGACAAGCCCGCGGGCATGACTTCGAATGCCGCGCTGCAGGTGGTCAAACGCCTGTATGATGCGCAGAAAGCCGGGCACACGGGCAGCCTCGACCCCCTGGCGACAGGGCTGCTGCCGGTTTGCCTGGGCGAGGCGACCAAGATATCCGCGTTCCTGCTGGACGCCGATAAGCATTATCGCTTCACGGTGCGTCTGGGCGAGCGTACGGACAGCGGCGACGCCGACGGCGAGCTCGTTGAACGCCGCGAGCCGGGGCCGGTGGATGCCGCTACGCTTGAGCCGGTGCTCGCCCGATTCATGGGCGAAATCGAGCAGGTGCCGCCGATGCACTCGGCCCTCAAGCGAGACGGGCGGCCGCTCTATGAATATGCCCGGCGGGGCGAGGAAGTCGAACGCGCCAGCCGGCCGACGGTGATTCACCGACTCGACCTGATGGGGATCGATGGTCATGACGTCGAGTTGAGCGTGCACTGTGCCAAGGGCACCTACGTGCGCACGTTAGCGGAGGACATCGGTGAGGTGCTGGGTTGCGGTGGCCACGTGACGGCTCTACGGCGGACCGGTAGCGGGCCGTTCCTGGCGCCGGCGATGGTAACGCTCGATGCCCTGCAAAGGGCCTTCGACGAGACCGGCCACGAAGGGCTGGATGGCTTGTTGACGCCCACGGATCAGGCCCTCGCGGACTGGCCCGGACTCGAAGTCACCAGCGGCCTGGCGGCGTTCCTGCGTCAAGGGCAGGCCGTGCAGATTCCCAAGGCCCCGACCGAGGGGGTGCTACGCCTCTACGAGGCGGGCGGTAGCTTCATCGGCATGGGACACGTGCAGGACGATGGGCGCGTCGCGCCCAAGCGCCTGATGAACCAGTGATTTGCTTGGGGCGGCGCTTGTGCGCGCCCCCGCGACTGTTACAATATCCCTTTTGTGGGAGTGGGTTGGGAGAACGACCGATATGTCTTGTTTGAATGCCGACGAAAAGGCCGAGATCGTCCAGAATTTCCGTCGCGACGACAGCGACACGGGTTCGCCCGAGGTGCAGGTCGCGCTGTTGTCCGCGCGTATCCAGCATCTGACCGAGCATTTCGGCACCCACAAACACGATCATCACTCGCGGCGAGGTCTGCTGAAGATGGTCAGCCAGCGCCGTAGCATGCTGGACTATCTCCGAAGCAAGGACCGGCAGCGCTATCAGGATCTCATTCGCCGGCTCGGCATCCGCCGCTAAGCTGCTGCGACTGACCGATCCGATTCTTTATTAGCCGGAGTCCGCATTCGTGACAGTCCACAGTAAGGAATTCCAGTACGGCGAGCACACCGTCAAGCTGGAGACGGGCCGTGTCGCCCGGCAGGCGCCCGGTTCGGTATGGGTCGAGATGGGCGATACGGTGGTCTTGGTGACCGCCGTCGGCCGCAAAGAGGCCGATCCTGGCCGACCGTTCTTTCCCTTGACGGTCAATTACCAGGAACGCACCTATGCCGCCGGCAAGGTGCCGGGCGGCTTCTTCAAGCGCGAGGGCCAGCCGACCGAGAAGGAAACGCTCACCTCGCGCCTGATTGACCGCCCGATCCGCCCGCTCTTCCCTGCAGGTTTCACCAACGAAGTCCAGGTCATCGCGACGGTCATGTCGGCCAGTCCCGACGTCGACCCGGACGTGCCCGCGATGATCGGCGCCTCGGCGGCACTATGCCTGTCCGGCATGCCGTTCCAGGGTCCGATTGGTTGCGCTCGCGTCGGTTACCAGGACGGCCAGTACCTGCTCAACCCGACCCACAGCCAGCTCGAGCACTCGCAGCTCAACCTGGTTGTCGCCGGCACCGAGGACGCCGTGCTCATGGTCGAGTCCGAGGCCGACGTGCTCCCCGAGCAGACCATGCTCGACGCCGTGATGTTCGGTCACGAGCAGATGCAGGTGGTCATCCAGGCGATCAACGAGTTGGTCGCCGAGGCCGGTCAGCCCAAGTGGGACTGGCGGCCGGCCGAGCAAGACACCGAGTTGGCCGAGGCGGTGAAGCGCCAGTGCAGCGAGGCCTTGGAGTCGGCTTACCAGGTCGCCGACAAGATCGAACGCCAGGACCGCGTTGCTGCCGTGCGCACTGAGGTGATCGAGGCGCTGGCGTCGGACGACGGTTGGATGCGTGACGCTGTGAAGGGCGCATTCGGTGATCTGGAAAAGAAGATCGTACGCAACCGCGTGTTGTCGGGCGAGCCGCGCATCGACGGCCGCGATACGCGCAGCGTGCGGCCGATCGAGGTGCAGACCGGCGTGTTGCCGCGCACCCACGGCTCGGCACTGTTCACGCGCGGGGAGACGCAGGCGCTGGTCACGACCACGCTCGGGACGAGCCGCGACGCGAGGTTCGTCGAGGCGCTCGAGGGCGAGTACCGCGACCGCTTCCTGCTGCATTACAACTTCCCGCCGTACTGCGTCGGCGAGACCGGCTTCATGGGCGCGCCGAAGCGGCGCGAGATCGGTCACGGCAAGCTGGCCAAGCGCGGCGTTAGCGGGATCATGCCCTCGGACCAGGATTTCCCCTATGTGATCCGCGTGGTCTCAGAGATCACCGAGTCCAATGGGTCGAGTTCGATGGCCAGCGTTTGCGGTACCAGCCTGGCGCTGATGGATGCCGGTGTGCCGACCAAAGCGCCTGTGGCGGGCATCGCCATGGGCCTGATCAAGGAAGAGGACCGCTTCGCGGTGCTATCCGACATCCTCGGCGACGAGGATCATCTCGGCGACATGGACTTCAAGGTGGCCGGTTCCGAGCAAGGTGTGACCGCCTTGCAGATGGATATCAAGATCGAGGGCATCACCCGCGAGATCATGCAGCAGGCGCTGGACCAGGCGCGCGAAGGGCGGCTGCACATCCTCGAGATCATGAATGCCGAGATCAACACGGCCCGCCCGGAGCTGTCCGAGCATGCACCGCGCTTCATCACGGTCAAGATCGATCCGGAGAAGATCGCCGCGGTGATCGGCAAGGGCGGTTCGGTCATTCGTGCGATGACCGAGGAAACGGGCGCCACGATCGACATCGAGGACGACGGCCTGATCAAGATCGCCTCGGCCGACAAGGCAGCGGCCGAGGAGGCCCGGCGCCGGATCGAGCAGCTGACGGCCGAGATCGAGGTAGGGACCATCTATGAGGGCAAGGTCTCGAAGATCATGGACTTTGGCGCCTTTGTGAACATCCTGCCCGGCAAGGACGGGCTGGTGCACATCTCGCAGATCTCCAACGAGCGCGTGCAGAGCGTGTCGGATGAGCTCAGCGAGGGCCAGATGGTCCGGGTCAAGGTGCTGGAAGTCGACAAGCAGGGTCGCGTTCGGCTGTCGATGAAGGCCGTCGACGACGCTGCCTGAGGCGTCGGCGCGCCAGTCGGATCAAAACGACATAAGGGGCTGCGGCCCCTTTTTTCGTTTGCGCTCATGATGAAGGCCGGATGCCGTGAGCCTTAGCTTCGTCACGCTTCTGTAGAGGCGTCAAAGGACACCACAGATGAACACGGATCAACACAGATATGGTAAGGACCGAAGGAAAGTGATGCTTTTACCGGGTGCCGTTTAGGAGAGCTCGAAGCCTCGTAAAGCGAAGGCGACGAGTCCGTTCGTCCGTTCGGCGGGCGAAAACTGCAGGAGCCTCGCGTCGCAGCGAGCCTCTCGCCTCCATCCGAGGCCTAGCGAGAATATTATCTGTGTTCATCTGTGTTTATCTGTGAAGGGGCGTTTCGTGATCTACTCAACCGGGGCTCAGCGAAGCTCCGACAGATTCCCCGCAGCTGTGGTTCGGGTGGAGAACGGGGCGTGGATGTGACGAACTCGCACGAGGCGTACATGCGCGAGTGCCTGGAAGAGGCTCGTCGCGCGGGCGAAGCGGGCGAGGTTCCCGTCGGTGCGCTCGTGGTGGGAGAGGGTGGGGTCATCGCGCGCGCGGGCAATGCGCCGATCGGAACGTGTGACCCGACGGCACACGCCGAGCTCCGCGCGTTGCGGGCGGCGGCAAGTGCTCTGGCCAATTACCGGCTGATCGGCACCACCGTCTACGTCACGCTCGAACCCTGCCCGATGTGCGTGGGCGCCATGATCCACGCGCGTGTTGGACACCTCGTGTTCGGCGCGGCCGATCCGAAGAGCGGGGCTGCGGGGTCGGTGTTCGATCTTGCCGGGGCGCCGGAGCACAACCACCGGCTCATGGTGACAGGGGGCGTCTTGGCGGAGGAATGCAGCGCGCAGCTGCGCGCGTTCTTCCGCGCCCGCCGCGCCGCGGGAGGCGAGCCATGCGCGTGACGCCACGAGCACTCTCGTTCGACCTGGACGATACGCTGTGGGCCTGTGAGGAGGTCATCGACCGCGCCGAACGCGCGGTCTATGCGTGGCTGGTGGCGCGGCACCCGCGGATCACCGACGAATACGACCGCGAGGCGATGCGCCGGCTCCGCTGGGAACTCGCCGGTGAGCGGCCGCATCTGGCGGTGGACCTGACGGCGCTGCGGCGCGCGAGCCTTGAGTGGCATGCCCGGCGCGCGGGCTATGCGGACGATGCGGGCCAGGAACTCGCGCAACAGGGTGTCGCGGTGTTTTTGGCCGAACGCAATCGCGTCTCGCCCTACGCGGATGTGCGTCCCGTACTGGAGCGGTTGGCGCGCGCGTATCCGCTGATCGCCCTGACCAACGGCAACGCCGATGTGCATGCGACGGGCTTGGGCGATCTGTTCAGCCTGTCGCTCTCGGCCGGCGACGTGGGGGCGGCCAAGCCGGACCCGGCCATGTTCCACGCCGCTTGCGATGCGCTCAGCGTGCGTCCCGGCGAGCTCATCCATGTCGGCGACGACCCCCTCCGAGATGTGCATGCGGCCCGCCGTTTCGGCGCACGGGCCGTCTGGCTCAACCGCGAGGCCCAACCGTGGCCCGAAGACCTGTCCCGCGCCCACCACGAACTCAGCACCCTGCACGATCTCGTCGCGCTACTGCCATCGCCTTCCAAGACCTCACAATGCTGAACGGGTGGTTAAAACCACGAATGGACACGAATGAACACGAATGGGTGAAAGCCTGCTCGCCGGGCATGGCTTAGCCTTGCGAAGATTTTGCCTCGTGGCGAGCTGCCACGAGTGGCCAAGTTCAAAAAACCACGGATGCACACGGATAAAGGCGCCGGCGCGCCACGAGCGGACGGACCTCGTGACCCTATCCGTGTTCATCTGTGTTCATCCGTGGTTTTCTACGCCGTGCAGCGGCTCAAAGGCGAGCTAGCGTAGCTCTCACTAGCGGTCCGTCGTCGCTATATTCGTGTTCATTCGTGTCCATTCGTGGTTCTTTTTCCCGCCGGGGCTCGACATCGCTGCCGCCTCGTCGTTGAGCATGGGCTCGAGGGTGGGCCAGACGTTCTCGAGGATCTGGCCGTGGCCGCCGGCGTTGGGGTGGATGCCGTCGGGTTGCATCCATTCGCGGCGCTCGCCGACGCGCGCGAGTACGCGGGGGACCAGCGGGATGTCGCTCTGCTCGGCGACGCTGCGATAGACGGCGGTGAACCGGTCCACGTAGGCCGGCCCGTAGTTGGGAGGTAGGCGGATGCCGAGCAAGAGCGGTTCGGCGCCGGATCCTAGGGCCCGGCGAATCATCTCGCGCAGGTTCGCCTCCATGGCATCCAGGGGCAGGCCGCGCAGGCCGTCGTTGCCGCCGAGCTCGACGATGACGATGGCCGGCGCGTGCCGATCGAGCGCTTGGGGCAGGCGCGCCAGGCCGCCGCTTGTCGTATCGCCGCCAACGCTCGCGTTGACCACCTCGTACCGGTAGCCTTCGCGTTCGAGCCGCTCACGTAGCCGTCCGACCCAACCATCCTCCGAGGCGACCCCATGAGCGGCGCTGATGCTGTCGCCCAGGACGAGGATGCGTGGTAATTCGGCGGCGGCCGCGATGGCCGGCCACAATAGCGAGAATGCGACGATCGGGAGCACGCGCATGGGCACATCCGGAGAGCCGATACTGGCAGCCGGCGATTTAGCGAAACGCGTCAGTGGGCCAGCTGGTGACCTGACTATTGTGTCTGCAATCGATCTGGAAGTCGCCCCCGGCGAGGCGGTCGCGGTGCTTGGCCCCTCGGGCTCGGGCAAGTCCACGCTACTGGGTCTGCTCGCGGGGCTCGACGAGCCGAGCGCCGGGGATGTGCGCATGTTCGGCCAATCGCTATCGGCGTTGGACGAAGATGGTCGCGCGGGACTTCGTGCCGGCCGGGTGGGCTTTGTATTCCAGTCCTTCCATCTGGTGCCGGGGCTCTCCGCGCTCGAGAACGTGATGCTGCCGCTGGAGCTGGCCGACCGCGCCGAGGTCAAGGCAACCGCGCGCGCCGCGCTCGAGCGGGTTGGACTGGGTGAACGCCTCAATCACCTGCCCAACCAGCTTTCCGGGGGTGAACAGCAGCGCGTCGCGCTTGCGCGTGCCTTTGCGCCCGGTCCAGAGCTGCTGTTCGCCGATGAGCCCACCGGCAATCTCGACCGTAGCACCGGACAGAAGGTCATCGACCTACTGTTCGGACTGCGCGCGGAGGACGGCACGACCCTCGTGCTCGTGACCCACGACGACTCGGTCGCCGCGCGTTGCGACCGGCGACTACGCATGGACGGCGGTACGTTCGAGCAAGCCGCATGAAGGCTTTGCGTTTCGCCCTGCGCGCGATTCCGCGCGATCTGCGCGTGCGCGAAATGCGCATCCTCGCGGCGGCGCTCGCCGTGGCCGTGGGTGCGCTCAGCGCGGTTGGATTCTTTACCGACCGTGTCGATGGCGCGATGGAGCGCCAGGCAAGTTCGTTGCTCGCGGCCGATCTGATGATCGAGGCCGAGGACCCGCTTGCGCCCGATTGGGCGCAACGGGCACGCGCGCTCGGGCTCGAGACCGCACAGACGGTCACCTTCCGCACGGTTGTGGTCCGGGGGGACCGCACCGAGCTGGTGTCCGCCAAGGCCGTCAGCCCCGAGTACCCGTTGCGCGGCGAGGCGCGGATCGCCGCGCAGGCCTACGGCGATGCCACCGCCAGTGCCCGCCCGCCGGATTCGGGGCAGGTGTGGCTCGATCCGCGCCTGTTCGGGCGACTCGATCTCTCGGTGGGCGATGCGTTGCCGCTGGGCCGCAAGTCGTTCGCGGTTGCGGGATCGTTGGAGCACGAGCCTGACCGCAGTGGCGGCTTGTTCGATCTCGCGCCGCGCGTGCTGTTCCCGCTGAGTGACCTGGACGCCACTGAGCTCATCTCGCCGGCGAGCCGGGTCGACCATCACCTGTTGGTGGCGGGTGCGTCCGGCGCGGTGGCGGAATATCGGGCCTGGGCCGAGGGCCGTGCGGGCCGGCAGATTGAGGTCAATGGTGTCGAGGACGCGCGACCTGAACTGCGCTCGGCGCTGGATCGCGCCGGAATTTTCCTGGGCCTGGCCGCGGTGCTGGCCGTACTGCTGGCAGGGGCGGCGGTTGCCGTCGCGGTGTATTCATTTAGCGCGCGCGAGGCCGACGCCGGTGCGCTGTTGCGCGTATTCGGCGCCTCGCAAGGACTGGTGCTGGGCACCTTGCTCCTGCGGCTGTTGCTGGTCGGCTTGCTCGCAAGCGTCGCCGGTGTGGCCCTCGGCTGGCTCGCGCAAAGCGGACTGGTGGCTTTACTCGGTGCCTGGTTTGGAGACTCGCTGCCACCGGCCTCGCTGCTCCCCGCCCTCATCGGCATCGCCGCTGGCCTGGTTACGCTGGTCGGCTTCGGTCTGGTACCGGCACTCGGCATCCGCCGCGTGCCGGTGATGCGCGTGCTACAGCGTGGCCGCACCACGCCGACGCCGTCGGTCGCTGCCAGTCTCATCGCGGCGGTCATGGCAATTGGCCTGCTGGTCTACCAGCAGGCCGGCAATGCCGAGCTGGCCTTTTGGGTGCTGCTGGCGACGGCGGGCATGCTGGTGGCGCTTGGGGGCGCCGCCTGGGTCCTGATCCGAGTGGCCGGCCGCCTGCGTGGCCGCGCGGTGACCGGTTGGCGTTTCGGCTTGGCCAATCTGGCGCGGCGACCCCGGGCCAGCTTGGTGCAGTTGGTCGGGTTCGGCTTCGGTCTGCTGGCGCTGCTGTTGCTGGCCGTGGTTCGCGTCGACATCCTCGAGGCTTGGCAGCAGGAGATCCCGGCTCAAGCGCCTAATCAGTTCATGCTCAACATCCAGCCGGGCGACGTGGCGGAAGTGCGCGCGCGCCTGGAACAGGCCGGGATCGAGCCCGAAGGCCTCTATCCGATGATCCGGGGACGCCTGTTGGCGATTAACGGTAAATCCTTGAATCCAGACGATTATGACGGCCGTGCCGAACGCCTGGCGGAGCGTGAGTTCAATCTCACCCGCAGCCAGACGCACCGGCCGGAGAACGAGATCGCGGCGGGACAGTGGTGGGACGAGGAAGCGGGCCGGCAGGAGCGCCTGTTCTCGGTCGAAACCGGTATTGCCGAGGATCTGGGGATCGCGCTCGGGGATCGACTGCGCTTTCGCGTGGCCGGGGAGGAGGTCAATGGCCGGGTGAGCAACCTGCGCGAGGTCCAGTGGGATAGCTTCAAGGTCAACTTCTTTGTGATCGGCACGCCGGCCACGCTCGGCGATGCCCCGGCCATGTGGATCACCAGCTATTACGCGCAGCAGGGAACCCGCGACGTGATCGCAGGGTTGGCGCGTGATTTCCCCGGCATCACCGTGCTCGACGTGGGCGCGATCCTTGAGCAGGTGCGGTCGCTGATCACGCAGGGCACCCGCGCGGTCGAGTACGTATTCCTGTTCACCTTGTTGGCGGGCGTGATCGTGTTGCTCGCCGCGGTGCAAGCGAGCCGCAACGAGCGCCGCGTTGAGATTGCTTTGCTGCGCACGCTCGGGGCGCGACGACGCCGGGTGTGGAGCATTCTCTTGGGCGAGTTCGCCGCGCTGGGCGCGCTGGCCGGCCTGATCGCCGCCACCGGGGCCGCGCTGACCGGGTGGGTGATTACTGCCGAGGTGCTCGATCTGCCGTATCATTTCAACCCTTGGCTGTTCGTGCTGGGCACGGGTGCCGGTGGGGGCGCGATTGCGCTGGCGGGCCTGGTCGCGACGCGGCGGCTGGTGGCGGAGCGGCCGCTGGCCGTGCTCAAGGGGTAAGGCTCGGCGCGCGCTGGGCGCGGCGCCGGAAGTGGCCGCGAGCCCGGACCCATCACCGCAAGGAGGCCTCACGAGCGAGATGGCCGACAAGCAGGATGCATGAGGCAATGAACCCGGAGCAGGGCGGGCACGAGGATCGTCTAGCCCGTCTGGTCGCGCGCTACCCCGATGCCGCTGCGTCCATCGAACGCGCGGTGGATGCGGGTGCGCGCTGTCCCCCGCCGACGCGCCGGCCGGCCGGATTGGCGGTGGCGGAGGCGCTGGCGACGCTCGGGGTCGACCAGGACACGCTGGTCGCCGCGTTGCTCAGCCCACCCGAAATGGCGCAGACGGAACCGCAGGAGGGTTTGGCTGCACGCTACGGCGAAGCCGTCGCCAAGCTCACGCGCAATGCGCGCTGGCTGAACGCCTTCCGCGAGTACGAAAACGTCCCTCGCGAGCACGAGCCGGCCGAACGGCTGCGACGCATGATCCTCGCTCTGGGCGAGGACGTGCGTGCCGTCGTCATCCGCCTCGCGTATCGCACCTGTCGTCTGCGCTTGCTGGCGGGTGAATCCCGCGATCAGCGTCGCCGCATCGCCCGCGAAACGCTCGACCTCTACGCCCCGCTGGCGAATCGCCTGGGTATCTCGCAGTTACGGTGGGAGATGGAGGACCTGGCGTTTCGCTATCTCGAGCCGACCACCTACAAGCACATCGCCGATACCCTGGCGGAGCGCCGGGAGGATCGCGAGCGTTTCATCGGCGAGTTCATCGGCGCGCTGCGCGAACGGCTCGATGCCGAGGGCCTGACGCACGCCGAGGTCTTTGGGCGGCCGAAGCACATCTACAGCATCTGGCGGAAGATGCAGCGCAAGGACGTGACGATCGACGAACTGTACGACGTGTACGCGGTGCGCGTGCTGCTCGATCGACTGCAGGAGTGCTATACGGCACTTGGGGTGGTCCACGGCTGTTGGTCGCACATCCCGCGCGAGTTCGACGATTACATCGCCCACCCGAAGGACAACGGCTACCAGTCGTTGCATACCGTGGTCGCCGGTCCGGGCGGCCGACCGGTCGAGGTCCAGATTCGCACGCACGAGATGAATGACCATGCCGAACGCGGCGTGGCCGCGCATTGGCTTTATAAGGAGGGCTCGACCCAGAGCGACCGCCTGCAGGAGAGCATCAACGCGTTGCGCTCGTTGCTCGACACCGGCGCCGAGGAGGGGCTGCGCGAGAGCTTTGGGAGTGAGCTGTTCACCGACCGCGTGTTCGTATTCACCCCCCGCGGCGAGGTGGTCGATCTACCGCAGGGGGCGACCCCGCTGGATTTCGCCTTCAGCATCCATACATCCGTTGGCTACCGCTGCCGCGGTGCCAAGGTCAACGGCCAGATCGTGCCGCTGACCTACGCACTGCAAAACGCCGACCACGTCGAGGTCTTGACGACGCGCGAGCCGCGCCCGAGCCGCGACTGGCTCAATCGCGATCTTGGTTATCTGCGCACCAGCCGCGCGCGGGCCAAGGTGCGTGCCTGGTTCAACCAGCAGGACCATGACGAGCACGTCGAGGCTGGCCGTACAGTGCTCGAGCGCGAACTCAAGCGTCTCAATGCGCGCGACCTGGCGTTGGACAAGCTCGTGCGCGAGATGGGCTACGAGCGCCAGAGCGACTTGTTCGCCGCGCTCGGACGCAACGACCTCTCGAGCGCCCGGATCGCGCAGGCGGTCCAGGCGCTGACGCGCCAGCAGCCGGGGGGCACGCCCAAACTCGTACGCCCGCCGCGCACGACCGAGGGCAGTGGCGATCCGGTTCGCATCCATGGCGTCGGCAACCTGCTGACCCGCACGGCCAGCTGTTGCAAGCCGGTGCCCGGCGATACGGTCATCGGCTACATCACGCGAGGTCGGGGCATCACCGTTCATCGGCGCGATTGCCACAACGTGCTGGGGCTGGACGAGGCCGACCGCGCTCGCCTGATCGAGGTCGAGTGGGGCGACGGCGGTCCCAAGCATTGGAACGTGGACGTGGTGGTGCATGCATTCGATCGGCCGGGTCTGCTGCAGGACGCGACCCACGTGCTGGGGGATGTCCACGTCAATGTGATCCGTGCCGATATCAACGACAGCGATGAACCACCCCAGGTGCGCCTTTCGTTGACCGTGCAGATACGCGATATGGCGCAGCTGCAACGGGCGCTGCAGCGTCTGAGCCAGCTGCCCAACGTGCTCGAGGCCGTGCGCGGCTGAGCGCTCGCACGGGGCAATCCGCTACAATCGAGCCCTTCGGAATACGAACCGGTACTTTCCCCGGTCCCAGGAGCCTCCATGTCCGGCAATAGCTTCGGCCAGTTATTCAGGGTGACGAGCTTCGGCGAGAGCCACGGTCCGGCACTCGGCGCCGTGGTCGATGGTTGCCCGCCAGGACTCGCGCTGTCCGAGGCGGACCTGCAAGCCGAACTGGATCGACGGCGGCCGGGGCAGAGCAAGTTCACCACGCAGCGGCGTGAGCCGGATCAGGTCCGCATCCTCTCCGGTGTATTCGAGGGCCAGACCACGGGTACGCCGATCGGACTATTGATCGAGAATACCGATCAGAAATCCAAGGACTACAGCGAGATCGCCCGTACCTTTCGCCCCGGCCATGCGGATTACGCCTATCAGCAGAAGTACGGCATGCGCGACTACCGTGGCGGCGGACGGTCGTCGGCGCGCGAGACCGCGTTGCGCGTGGCCGCCGGTGCCATCGCGAAGAAATGGCTGGCGGTGCATCACGGCATGCGCATCCGCGGGCATCTGGTCCAACTGGGCGAGATCGAGGTCGATTGGGGCGGGTTCGATTGGGATGCCGTCGAGGCCAATCCGTTTTTCTGGCCGAACGCGAACCAGATCCCGGAGCTCGAAGCGTTCATGCACCGCTTGCGGAAATCCGGGGACTCGGCGGGCGCGCGCATCGTCGTGTCCGCGCAAGGCGCACCGCCGGGCTGGGGCGAGCCGGTATTCGATCGCCTCGACGCGGATCTCGCCAAGGCCTTGATGAGCATCAATGCGGTCAAGGGCGTCGAGATTGGCGCTGGCATGGCCGCGGCGAGTCAGAAGGGCACCGAACACCGCGATGAGATGACGCCGGACGGGTTCCTCTCGAACCACGCCGGCGGTGTGCTCGGTGGCATCTCCACCGGACAGGATATCGTCGCGACCCTCGCGCTCAAGCCGACCTCGAGCATCCACCTGTCCGGCCGCACCATCGATGTAGACGGTCAGCCCGTTGATATCCGGACCAAGGGCCGGCACGATCCCTGTGTCGGCATCCGGGCGACCCCGATCGCCGAGGCCATGCTGGCCCTGACGCTGATGGATCACGCCTTGCGTCAGCGCGCCCAGAACGCGGACGTCCGTTCGCCCACCCCGGTGATTCCGCCGAGCAGCCCGAGCGCTGAGTAGAGACCGGGCCTTACGTGACCGGCCGCCCGTGAGGGACCCTCGTCCATGGTAAGTGCGGCGGCGACCCCCGTGCCGTACTGGCGGCTCTCGGCGTTCTACCTCTTCTTCTTCGCGACGCTCGGGGCGCTGCTGCCGTACTGGAGCGTGTACCTGCGCGCCCTGGGCTACGAGCCGGCCGAGATCGGCTCGCTGATGGCGATCATCGCCGGCACCAAGATCGTGGCGCCGAACGTCTGGGGTTGGGTGGCGGACCGGCGCGGGCAGCGCCTGCCGGTCGTGCGGCTCGGCACCGGGCTGGCATTTCTGCTGTTTCTTGGCGTGTTCGTCGCCGACGGCTTCTGGCCGCTGGCGGCGACCATGGCGCTATTCACGTTCTTCTGGAACGCCGCGCTGCCGCAGTTCGAGGCCAACACCTTCAACTGGCTCGGCTCGGAGCGCGAACGCTACAGTCGCATCCGACTGTGGGGGTCGCTTGGCTTCATCGCCACCTCTGCGTCGCTCGGCCCCTTGCTCGACCACTTCGGAACGCTTGCGCTGCCGTGGTTCGTGGCCGTGTTCTACCTGGCGCTCTGGGGGGCGAGTCTTGCGGCTCCGTCCGCACCCGATCGAGTTTCGAGCGAGACGCCCGGCCCAATCCTTGGCGTGCTGCGCCAGCCGCACATCTGGTCGTTCCTGCTGGTCTGCTTCCTCATGCAGGCGAGCCACGGTCCGTACTACACCTTCTTCAGCATCTATTTGCAGGACCATGGCTATGGCGGGCTGCTTATCGGCGGACTGTGGGCGCTGGGTGTGGTGGCCGAGGTCGGCGTGTTCCTCGTCATGCATCGGCTGCTGCCGCGTTTTGGTGCATACGCGCTGTTGCTCATCAGTCTGGCGCTGACCGCGCTACGCTGGCTGGTGATTGCCGCCTTCATTCAGCACCCGCTCGTCCTGGCCCTGGCGCAGCTGCTCCACGCGGCGAGTTTCGGCCTGTATCACGCCGTGGCGATCTCGTTGGTCGACCGCTTCTTTGTCGGCACGCATCAGGGGCGTGGGCAGGCGTTCTACTCCAGCCTGAGTTTCGGGGCCGGGCAAGCCGTGGGGAGTCTTGGCGCGGGCTTGCTCTGGAGTGACCTGGGCGGCGCGGGGACGTTCGCGTTGGCCGGCGCGGTCGCGGCCGTGGCCTGGATCATCGCCGGTATCGGCTTGCGCCGCGTGACTCAGTGACGCGAGCGAGTGGGTCATCTCGAGCGGACGTACGCGTGAGCTTTCGGTCGCGCGTGCCGAAGGGCAGATGCCGCCGCCCGCTAATGGCATTTGTTAAGCTCGCTCCAATGGGCATGCGATCCGGCACCAGGGAGATGGAAGCGTGACTTCGATGGAACTAGCGACTGGGGATGGTTGGCGCGTCGGCGCGTTACGGAGGATGCTTTTCGCTGCGGTTCTGGGCTTGAGCACGGTGGTCGCGGCCGAGCCGATCACCGCGCCCGCCGAGCGTGAACTGGCATTGACCATTTATCGCCAGGGCGCGGCGGTGGTGCAGGATCGACGTACGCTGTTCTTCCCCACGGAGGCCTACCGGCTCGAATGGCCCGGGGTCGCGCCGAGACTACAGCGCGACACGGTGCGCTTTGGTGCCGGCAAGCGCGCGCTCCATGGTTATCGGCTTCGGCACCAACCGGTGGCCATGCAGGCCTTGCTGGACGCCTACGTCGGCCGCGCGGTGAGTGTGATGCAGGCCGACTCGCGTGGTCCCGCACAAACCGACGCCATGCTCGTGTCCGCCGATCCGCCGCTAGTCTCGGTCGAGGGAGAGGTCCGCATCGTCGAGCCGGCCGATCTGGTGTTTCCCGAGGGCGTGCCCGCGCACCTCGGTGCGATCCCGACGCTGGAGCTCGAGATTGGACGGGTTCCGGCGCCCGGTACGGCGACCGGGGCCGATTCGGTCATGCTCAGTTACCTCAGTGACGGTTTTACCTGGTCGGCCGATTATGTTGCGACCATCGACCCCACGGGCGATCGGCTCGGCCTGGTCGCGCGCGCCACCATCGAGAATCGCAGCGGGATGGACGTCGCGGACGCGGCGGTGGACCTCGTCGCGGGCCAACTCAATGTGCCCCGCGAGCGGCAAGTGCCGCGGACGCGTACGGAGTCGTCCGCGGTGCAGGCGATGGACTCGGCGAAGTCAGAGCCGCTGGGTGACTTGCATCGGTTCGAACTGAACGAGTCGGTCAGCGTGGTCAACGGCGCGCGCTATAGCCGGCGGTTGTTCGTCCGTCACGGTATTCCACTCGAGCGGCGCTACGTGGTCGCGGCGAGTTCGCCGGTGGGGCGCGAGGCGGATACCGGCTGGAACACGGTGCCGGTAATGACTGAACTCGAGTGGACCAGCGAGCGCGGCCCCTTGCCGGCCGGGACCGTGCGGGTCTACCGCCAGGACACCGATGGCGCAGTTCGCTTCGTGGGCGGCGAGCGGATCATGGACCGCCCTCAAGGTCAGTCCGTGCGGATCACGCCCGGGCGCCCCTTCAGCATCACAGCGCGTCGGCGGCAGACCGAGTTCGAGCGGATCGAGTCCCGGATTCATGCCGTCGGTCACGCGATCGAAGTGCGCAATGGTGGCTCCGCCCCCGTGTCGCTGCGGATCGAAGAGCCAATGGTGGGGGAGTGGCGCATTACTCGGGCCAATCATCCCTGGGACCGGGCGAACGCGCGCCTGGCCATATGGCGCTTGGACTTGGCCCCGGGCGAGACGCGCGAGTTGCGTTACCGCGCGCGCATCGAGCGCTGATTTAGCAGCCGATTGTCTCTACGCGTAGGCCCGCCGCCGTCGCAATCAGCATCGAGGGGTGCTGCGGCCAATCGCTGAGGACGTAGCGGGTAGCGCTATGCCCGTCGATCATGTGCTCGTGGTGTGCCGGGCGATGAGTGTGCCCGTGGATGAGCTGGCGAGCTTGGTACCCCCGGAGCGTGTCCTGTACCGCCTGTGCGCTGACGTCCATGAGTGCGTTGGCCTTGTCTGCCATCGCGTCGCGGCTCCCGTCGCGGAGCTCCGCGGCAATCCTGTGTCGCTCGGTCAGCGGCTTGGCGAGGAATTCCCGCTGCCACTGCTCCGTGCGTAGCTGGGCGCGGAAGCGCTGGAATTCGTGGTCGTCGGTACAGAGGCTATCGCCGTGACAAAGCAGCGTGCGGGTGCCGAACAGATCGATGAGGGTGTGATCGTCCAGTCGCTGCACGCCGGTTTGCCGGCAGAACTCATCTCCGAGCAGAAAGTCGCGGTTGCCTGCGATGAACCGCACGGGCACCCCGGAGCCGCTGAGCTCGGCCAGTGCGTCCATGACCGGAGCGTACGCCGGTTCCGGATCGTCGTCGCCGATCCAAAGGTCGAAGATATCGCCGAGTAGATAGAGCGCCTCTGCCTCGCGCGCCGGGCCGGCGCATAGCGTGCGAAAGCAGTCGATGGTCGACTGCTCGCGGTCGAGGTGAATATCGGCGGCGAACACCACGGGGCGGCCTTCGTGATGATACGAGGGTTCGACGGGCGTCACCTCATTTCTCCAGGTCGCGCGGCATTGCCGCAAGCGGCCAAGCCTAGCGCGTCGGCCCGGATACACGCGAATCGATGAGGCGGGGATGCGAGTTGCGCCCCGGGTGCGTGCTACCATCCGCGCGCATGACTGACTCCGTCCGCACTCGATTCGCGCCCAGCCCCACGGGTGCGCTGCATCTGGGTAATGCCCGTACGGCCTTGCTCAACGGGCTCTTCGCCGCCCATCACGGCGGTCGGTTGCTCGTGCGCAGCGAGGACTCCGACGCCGAGCGCAGTGATGAGCGCTACCTGCAGCAGATGCTGCAGGACCTGCTCTGGCTCGGTCTCGATTGGGACGAAGGGCCCGATCGGGGCGGCGCCGTCGGCCCATACCGCCAGTCAGAGCGCCAGGCGCAATATCAGGCCGACCTCGAGCATCTCTGCGCCGATGATCACGCCTATCCTTGCTTCTGCACGCCGGAGGAGCTCGAGGCCGCGCGCAAGCGTCAACTCGCGGCCGGGCGTCCACCGCGCTATCCCGGAACCTGCGCGCGCCTGAGCGAGGCCGAGCGCGCGGAGCGGCGTGCCGCCGGGCGGGTACCCACGCTGCGCTTCCGAGTGCCGGATCGAGGGAGTATTGCCTTCGACGACCTCGTTTACGGGCGCCAAACCTACCGGCTGGCCGATATTGGCGATTTCATCATCGCCCGTGGTGACGGCACACCCGCGTTCTTCTTTGCCAACGCAATCGACGATGCGCGCATGGGTGTAAGCCACGTACTGCGCGGCGAGGATCATCTGAGCAACACGCCGCGGCAGTTGTTGCTGCTTCAGGCCGTCGGGCTGGACGCGCCGCGCTATGGCCATTTCGGGCTGACGCTCGGCGACGACGGCCAGCCGCTATCCAAGCGCCACGGGGCAGTGTCCGTGGCCGATCTGCGGGCCGATGGCTATCGGCCCGAGGCGCTGGTCAATCACCTGCTGCGCCTGGGTTATACGCCGGGCGGCGAGGGTCTGCTGACGTTCGCCGAGCTCGCGGCCGATTTTGACGCGTCGCGCCTGGGCCACGGCGGTGCGCGCCACGAAAGCCGTCAGTTGGAGGTGTGGCAGCGGCGGGCGATCGAGCGTCTCGACGTCCAGGCGTTCTGGGAATGGCTGCAGGCGTTCAGGCCCGCCGATGTGCCCGATGTGCCGGTGGACGGACCACGCTTTGCCGCGGTCGTGCAACCGAATGTGGAACGGCCGGCGGATGGCTGGCGCTGGGCCCGGGCGCTCTTCGATCCGGAGGCCGAGCCGGACCCGGACGCCGGACGCGAAATTAACGCGGCGGGCCCGGTGTTTTACCGCACGGCGCTGGGGGTGCAGCAACCCGCACCCCATGAGGATTTCCGTGGCTGGGCGCGGGCTGTGGGCGAGGTCACGGGCGCTCGCGGACGCGGCTTGTTCCGCCCGTTGCGGGCGGCGCTGACCGGGGCCGTCGAGGGGCCCGAACTGGCCGACGCGGTGGCGCTCATGCCGCCGACGCTGATCGAGCGCCGTTTGCGCGCCGCGGCGGCGGACTGAGGCAGAGGCGGCGCGATACGCGCTCGATTGACGCTATGTACGGCCTTCGCCTAAACTTTCGCTTCTGCGCCCGTGCGCGGTAGGGTTTGGCGTCGGGGCATAGCGCAGTCTGGTAGCGCATCGGCTTTGGGAGCCGAGGGTCGGGGGTTCAAATCCCTCTGCCCCGACCATAATGAAGGCCATCACGAAGGCTTTGCCTCGGTACACGGAGCAGATCGCTGGCGATCCGGCGCCCGTAGCTCATGCGGATAGAGCATCGGCCTTCTAAGCCGAGGGTAGCAGGTTCGAGTCCTGCCGGGCGCGCCAGTCTCCTGCGCCGTAGAACGATTCACAAACGCTGGTGGGCGTAGCTCAGTTGGTAGAGCCCCGGATTGTGATTCCGGTTGTCGTGGGTTCGAATCCCATCGCTCACCCCAAATTTTCACCTGCTTACGAGCGCCCCGCAGCAAGCGGGCAAGTGTCGCGTGAGCAGGCCGCGCGCTAGCGCGAAGCGAACGCGGGATCGCATCCCGCATGAGCGTGGAGGCGCCGGGCAGGATGCCCGATCGCCGACGAGAATCCGGTTCGAGAAGAACCCGCGGTGCAAGGATGCACCGCCGCGCGCTAGCGCGAAGCAACTGCGGGATCGCACTCCCGCAGTTGCGTGGAGGCGCGGGGCAGGATGCCCCGTCGCCGACGA
>JBBEEB010000132.1:0-12356 GCA_040880995.1 Halofilum sp. (in: g-proteobacteria) | reverse complement strand
TGGTGTTGGCGGCGGTTCTGGTCGACCTCCTTGCCCGACGGCTCGGCGCTGCCTCGGGCTGGCCGAGAATCCGGAGCAACTTCTAGGAGCCTTGAACGCGTTGGCGCGCTCGCCCAACGCGAGTTCATCGAGCGTCTGTCCATAAGTCCGTGACGAAGGATCGCAGTGCTAGCGTGCGATAGCGAACCACTATCGAGAACCTCGATAAAGTCTGCGTTATTGTTATAACTAACTGAGAGTACGCCTTATGCGGTTTCGGAAACCCAGAGGTGCACGTTACGTGCTACTCGTGAGTTTGTAGTTGAGTATATACGGTAACCGATTGATAAAATGGCTTGTAATAGCCACATTACTTACCGTGGGCGTCGGCAAGGGCTGCGGATTGATCGCGACGCACGCTGCCCGTCGATGGTGATCGCCTCACGCACTATAATGGTTGCTCGCGGGGGCCGGCCGTCCCCAATTAACACCGGAGGATTCATGACCGGTCGCTCTGACGCGCGTGCCGCGCTCGAAGTCAATGGAAGCGAGTACCAGATCTATCGCCTGGACGCGGTGGCGAGCCGCGAACAGATCGACCGCCTCCCCTTTTCGCTCAAGATCCTGCTGGAGAACCTGCTGCGCCATGAGGACGGGGTCGCGGTTACGCGCGAGGACGTCGAGGCGCTGATCAACTGGCAGCCGAACGAGGAGCCCTGCCACGAGATCGCGTTCACGCCGGCACGGGTCATCCTGCAGGATTTTACCGGCGTGCCGGCCGTGGTGGACCTGGCGGCCATGCGCGAGGCCATGCAGGCGCTCGGCGGGGATCCCAAGCGCATCAATCCGTTGTCGCCGGCGGAGCTGGTGATCGACCACTCGGTGCAGGTCGACACCTACGGCAGCGCCAATTCCCTGCGGCAGAACACGGAGATCGAGTTCGAGCGCAATCGCGAGCGCTACCAGTTCCTGCGCTGGGGCCAGCAGGCCTTCGACAACTTCAAGGTGGTACCGCCGAATACCGGCATCGTCCACCAGGTCAATCTCGAGTACCTGGCGCGGGTGGTGTTCGGAGAGACCAAGGACGGCGTGCTCCAGGCCTATCCCGACACGCTCGTGGGAACGGACTCGCACACCACGATGATCAACGGTCTCGGGGTTCTCGGCTGGGGCGTGGGCGGCATCGAGGCCGAGGCCGCGATGCTGGGCCAACCGATCACGATGCTCATCCCGCAGGTAGTCGGCTTCAAGCTGATCGGCAGCTTGCCCCAAGGCGCGACCGCGACCGATCTAGTCCTGACGGTGACCGAGATGCTGCGCGAACACGGCGTGGTAGGCCGTTTCGTCGAATTCTTCGGTGACGGGCTCTCCCACCTGCCGCTCGCGGACCGCGCCACGCTGGGCAATATGTCACCGGAGTTCGGCAGCACCTGCGCGATCTTCCCCATCGACCGCGAGACGCTGCGTTACCTCGAATTGACCGGCCGCAGCGAAGAGCAGATCGAGCTGGCCGAGCGCTATGCGCGCGAACAAGGCCTGTGGCGCGAGGACGGCGATCCGGATCCGCAGTACACGGACATTCTGGAGCTCGATCTCAGCGCGGTGGAGCCCAGCATCGCCGGACCCAAGCGTCCCCAGGACCGGATGCCTCTGCGGGAGTCCCGCAAGCGCTTCCACGAGCACCTCGAACCGATGCGCGAGGATCGGGCGCGGCGCCAAAACGATGAAGCCCGCTTCGAGTCCGAGGGCGGCGCGACCGCGGTTGGCTCTGTACAGAGCGAGCCGCCGGGCTTCGCCGAGGTGGAGCTGGATGATCAGCGCTTCGAGCTCAACGACGGCGATGTGGTGATCGCCGCCATCACCAGCTGCACGAACACCTCGAACCCGGCCGTGATGATTGGCGCTGGCCTGCTGGCGCGTAACGCGATCGAGCGCGGTCTGCCGGTCAAGCCTTGGGTGAAAACCAGCCTCGCGCCGGGCTCCAAGGTCGTGACCGACTATCTGAAGCGCGCGGACCTGCTCGACGACCTCGAGCAGCTCGGCTTCTATCTCGTCGGCTATGGCTGCACGACCTGTATCGGCAATTCGGGGCCGCTGCGTCCGGAGATCAGCGATGCGATCCACGACCACGATCTGATCTGCTGCTCGGTGCTCTCGGGCAACCGCAACTTCGAGGGCCGCATTCACCCCGACGTGCGCATGAATTTTCTGGCCTCGCCTCCGCTGGTGGTGGCCTATGCGCTGGCCGGCACGCTGGACGTCGACTTGAACAACGATCCGCTCGGTCGGGATGCGGACGGCAATGCCGTGTATCTGGCGGACATCTGGCCCAACCCGCGGGAGATCCAGGAGATGGTGACCCGGAATATCGACGCCGGCATGTTCGAGAGCAATTACGGCACGGTGTTCGGCGGCGACGAGAACTGGAACAGCCTCTCCGTACCCGCGGGCGAGCTGTACGAATGGCGCGAGGAGTCCACCTACGTGAAGAACCCGCCCTTCTTCGAGAACATGGGCATCGATCCAGCCCCTGTTCCCGATATCGCAGGTGCGCGGGTGCTGGCGAAGCTCGGCGATAGTGTCACCACGGACCACATCTCCCCGGCCGGGGCGATCGCCAAGAACAGCCCCGCGGGCCATTGGCTCATGGCCCAGGGCGTCGAGCCGCACGACTTCAATTCCTACGGCTCGCGCCGCGGTAATCACGAGGTCATGATGCGCGGCACTTTCGCCAATATCCGCCTGCGCAACCTGCTCGCGCCGGGCACCGAAGGCGGCGTCACCGTCCACCAACCCAGCGGCGAGCAGACCTGGATCTACGACGCGGCGATGCGCTACCGCGACGACAACGTGCCGCTGGTGATCCTCGCGGGCAAGGAGTACGGCAGTGGTTCTTCGCGCGACTGGGCGGCCAAGGGCACCAAGCTGCTCGGCGTGCACGCCGTGATCGCCGAGAGCTACGAGCGCATCCATCGCTCGAATCTGATTGGTATGGGCGTGCTCCCCCTGCTCTACCGCGACGGCGAGAACGCCGACACGCTGGGACTGACCGGCACCGAGCGCTTCGATATCACGGGGCTCAATGGCGGCGACGCCCGCGAGGTAAAGGTCGTGGCCACGCCGGATTCCGGCACTTCGGTCGAGTTCGTCGCCACCGTCGGGCTTCTCACGCCAATGGAGCGCGAGTACTACCGCCACGGCGGCATTCTCCAGTACGTGCTGCGCCAGATGGCCACCGTGGGCGAGCCGGCCTGAGGCATGGCGGAAACCGAGTCCCGCTACCGGGAAGCCATCGCGCGCTTCCAATCCGTGCTGGACGAAGCGCGCGCCGTGAGCAACGGGTTCATGGGCAACGATCCGGCGATGACCCTGGCCACCACCGATGCCCAGGGTCGTCCCTCCTTACGTACCGTGCTGCTCAAGGGCGTCGATGAGCGCGGTTTCGTGTTCTATACGAACCTGAACAGCCGCAAGGGCCGGGCCCTTGCGGCGCGACCCCACGCCGCCCTGCTCTTTTTCTGGCCCGAACTCAAGCGCCAGGTGAACGTCGAAGGCGGTACCGAGGCCGTCTCCGACGAGGAATCCAACGCCTACTGGTCGTCACGCCCGCGCGAGAGCCAGCTCGGGGCCTGGGCTTCCGACCAGTCCGCGCCCTTGGCTAATCGTGAGGAGTACGAGCAACGGCTGGCGGCCGTGCGTCAGCGCTATCGCGATTGCGCGGTCCCACGGCCGCCGTATTGGGCCGGCTTCCGGGTCGTACCCGACCGTATCGAGTTCTGGCACGAACGCGAGTTCCGTCAACACGAGCGCGAGTGCTTCTGGCGCGAGGGCGAGGATTGGCGCTGGACCCTGCTCAACCCATAACGATGTCGGCGAGGTGATGCATCAGAAGCAACTGACCATCGCTACGGAAGCCCGCAGCACACACGATGTCACGCATCAGGTTGATGGCGTTGTGGCCGCGAGCGGAATCCGTACCGGCCTCGCGCATGTCTTCCTGCGCCACACCAGCGCCTCGCTCATGCTCTGCGAAAACGCCGATCCCGCTGTGCACCGTGATCTCGAGGCCTTCATGAACGAGCGCCTGGTGACCGACGGCGACGAGATCTTCACGCATCGCTCCGAGGGCGCCGACGACATGTCCGCCCACGTGCGTACCGTGCTGACTCATTCGGACCTTACCCTGCCCGTCTCCGGCGGTCTGCTGGCGCTAGGGACCTGGCAGGGCATCTACGTCTGGGAGCACCGCTATCGAGGTTACGAGCGGCATCTCACGGTCACGGTCCAAGGAGATTGACCCCGCGGGGCAGGTGCTCTTCCGCAACGCCGGTGTGTCGCCGATGAAGCAGTCGACCGGCTGACGACCCGCCGATTCATCGCCTTGTGTAGATCGGGCTTCAGCCCAACAGAACCGTGGTACCCGCGCTCGTCGGGCTTAAAGCCCGACCTACGTACCTGTAGTGCTCAGCCGAAGGTGGGCGCGTGGAGGTCCTTGCTGGCGAGCCAAGCGCGGTCGAACAGGCGCGACTGGTAACGCGCTCCGCTGTCGCAGAGCACCGTGACGATGGTGTGTCCCGGCCCGAGCTTGCGCGCGACCTGCACCGCCGCCGCGACGTTCAGGCCGGTTGAACCGCCGACGAACAGCCCTTCCTCATGCAATAAGTGGTAGACCATGTCCACGGCTTCCTGGTCGGACGGCATGACGGCGTCGTCGATCGGCGTGCCTTCCAGGTTATTCGTGATCCGGCTGGTGCCGATCCCCTCGGTGATCGAGCCGCCGCCGATCGCCTCGAGCTCGCCGTCGTGGAACCAGTTGTAGAGCGCGCTCCCCGGGGGGTCGGTCAACACGATGCGCACCCCCGCGCTCTGCTCCTTGAGATAACGCGCGACCCCGCCGAGCGTGCCGCCGGTGCCCGTCGCGGCCACGAAGGCGTCGACGCGACCGCCCGTCTCCGCCCAAATCTCGGGACCGGTGGTGCGATAGTGGGCATCGCGGTTGGCGGTATTGTCGAACTGCTCGGCGAAGATCGCGTTCGCAGTCTCCGCCGCTAGCCGGCGCGCGATATGCTGGTAGTTGTCCGGATCCTTGTACGGCTTGGCGGGCACGGCGCGAACTTCGGCGCCCAGCGTGCGCAGCAAGTCGATCTTCTCCTGAGATTGCGTATCCGGAATGACGATGATGCAGCGGTAACCGCGCTCGTTGCAGATGTGGACGAGCCCGATGCCGGTGTTGCCCGCCGTGCCCTCGACGACCGTGCCCCCCGGCCGCAGCTCGCCCGCGGCTTCGGCGGCGTCGATGATGCCCATGGCCGCACGGTCCTTGACCGAACCCCCGGGGTTGAGGAACTCAGCCTTGCCCAGGATCTCGCAACCGGTCTCGGCGGACAGACGCGGGAGCCGGATCAGGGGCGTACTGCCCACAGTGCCGGAAAAACCTTGGGTAATGGCCATTGGCGCTTCCCTTGGGGCGGACCATTCGGCCCGCCGGACTATGGGCTGTAACGAGCGTGCCGGATCACCGAAGGCAGTCTCCCGGATCCGGTAGGCAGCGTCGGGCCGCTGCGTCAGCCAGGAGCGTGGGGCTAGGGAAGGTCTGATCAATCCATTGCGGCCGCGCTCGAGCCGAGTTCGGCAGCCTGGCTAGGCGCGGTGGCGGTCCGGTAGCCCAAGCTACCGGGCCGGTGCCGCAACACCGCCAGGGGCCTAAAGCGGCCGAGCCCCAGGCGTAACGCGGCCGCAATGGATTGATCCGACCTTCCCTAGTAAGTGATCGGACAATCGAATGGTACGGCGGGCACCTGTGGTCGGACAAGGCGCACCGGCGGAGATCAAGCGGTACGGTGGTTGTGCTGCTCCGGGAAATACTGATATTGCCAGGTCTCGGTCAGCGTCCGTCCGTCCAAGCGCAAATAGCAGCGCAGATTGATCGGGCCTTCGGTTCTGGGCCCGAGGATCAGATCGAATACCCCACGCCAATACGGGCTGTCGACCACCTTGAGGGCGTAGGGGTTTTGTACCTCGCCCGCGGAGACCTCGACGACCACGTCGACATCGTAGCGCTGTTCGAGTTCGCCGAGTGGCCCGCCCTCGAAGTCGATGACGAACTTGCAGCCGTTCGGATCCGTGCTGTCAGACTGCCCGGGGACGCCCGAGCGGCCCAGGCGCGTCGCGCGGACCGACCCGACGCTCTCGGGTTTGTAGGGCTCCTCGTCGACCCAATGGAGGCGATAGTCGAAGCGCCACTGGCGGCCTGCTTCCGCCGACTCCTCCGGCACCCAGTAGCAGTTGATATTGTCGTGCGTCTCGTCGTCCGTCGGTAGCTCAAAGAGTTGCACCCTGCCGCGCCCCCAGTCCCCTTTTGGCTCGACCCATACACTAGGCCGGCGGTTGTACCACACGCCATCGTCCTGATAGTTGGCAAAGCGCCGATCCCGCTGCAGAAGCCCGAAGCCGCGAGGGTTCTCGTCGAGGTAGCTGTTGACCTGCAACGAAGGCGGATTGTTGAGCGGGCGCCAGATGCGTTCGCCCGATCCGGTCCACATGGCCAGGCCATCGCTGTCATGGATCTCAGGGCGCCAGTCGGGCCCTCGCTCCTGCTCCGCATACCAGTACATGCTCGTCAGCGGTGCGATTCCCAGCCGCTCGACCGAGTCGCGCTGGAAGATCTCCGCACGCACGTCCTGTGTGATCGCCTCACCGCCCTTGCGACAGTCAAAGCGGTAGGCACCCGTGACGCTCGGTCCGTCCAGCAGCGCATAAATGATGACGGTTTCGCCGGAGAGCTCGACCCAGAAGGTCGTGAAGCGCGGGAACTCCTCGCTGCCCCCGGGGTAGGCCGTGTCGATCGCGATGCCGCGTGCCGACAGCCCGTATTGATCCAGTGGGCCCGCACTACGGAAGTAGCTTGCACCTTGATAGGCCATCCAGTCTCGCGCGCCGTCGGGATGCATGATGCGGAACCCGGAAAAACCGAGATCGGGCGGCAACTCGGACGAGACTTGCACCTCGTCGTAGGCGAACAGTCGGCGATCGTACTGGATGCGACGTGCTTGCCCATCCTCCACCAGATGGAGTACGACGGGTTCCTGTGCGTAGCTGCCCAAGTGGAACGCGCGCACGCCGTAATGCCCACCCGCGTTGATTTCGGCGCTTGGTCGGTACTGAATGCGTTGCTGTTCGTCGTAGCCAATTCGATCCAACAGTTCCGGGGCTTTCGGTTGCACGGGACTGTGATCGCGTTGCGACAGCTCGCGCGCGCGCTCGATTAAACGGTTGAAGTCGAAGGGCTCGGCCGGACCGAGATCGGGAGCCTGATCGTCGGCCGCGAGTATCCGAGGAAGCCCTAGACACGGCAGGGCCGCCAGTGCACCTAGCACAGCCCTGCGCTGCGGATCGGGATAGAAAGAGCGGGCCAAATGAGTCTCCTTTCTTGTACAAAGCCCGCCATAGAATGTAGCAGTCGATTTGCAGTGCAGCTCGACCATGCCATTGCAGCGCCCCCCCCCCCGCGAGGGCCCGCGCAGCAGCGGTCCACACCGCAGCCGGGGCCGCTAGCCTCAGCAATGGTTGCAAATGGTCGTACTAGCCTGAACGCTGGTAAAACGTTACACGGCGGGAGCCCTGCCCGCTCAGCCGGATTCGGATTAGTGATGGCGCGCCGCGGCAGAAGCCTCACCGGGCGCGAGCCGCGCTGGACTTCCCGTATCGAGCAAATCATGCGCACGCAGCACTCGGTCACGGAAACCCGGCACCATGAGCATCACCCGGCCGGACCAATCGTCATTGCCTTCGAGCAGCCGCGGCCCCTCGGGCGTGACCGCGATGTCCCACCCAACACTGTAGACCTCGGGGATCCACGCATGGGCCCGGCGCGCGAGATCGAGACACTCGCGATAAAACGGAATCGCGCAATCCCGAAACCGAACGCCGGTCGTGGGGTGCGTTCGCGTTTCGAAGAAGCGTTCGCCGGTGGCCCGGTATCCCGTCTCGATCAATCGTCCCTCCTCGTCGCGTATACCGGCGAACACGCGGTTTGCTCCGGCGTTGTCGGTGATGTCGCCGTCCGCGCCCATCCTTAGGCTGACCGACAGCACTTCGGTGTCATCGGCCCGTCGATAGGTCACCACACGCAGTGTATTCACCGAGGTTGGGTGCAGCTTGGCGATCTGTTCATGCTGAGTAATGGGACGCTGGAATAAGTAGCGTTCGTCTCCCAGGCGATCTTCCAGCATTGAGGGCTCTGCCGGTGCACCGTCGATAAACAGTCCGTTCGCTCCAATGTCCAACATGAACGTGTTGGCGCCACGAATACCACACTGTGGCTTGCAGAACAGTCGCTGGGGCTTGCCGGAGGCAATCAGGTCGTCGACGCTGATCGCGTCGCCACCAGGCTCGATCAGCCGTGCTGGTCGCACGACGAATTCGGACGCAACCACGGGAAGGCCACCCGCCGCGAAGTAGCGCTCGAATAACAGCTTATCCTGGAATACGCAGACATAGTCGTACGGGGTTCCCATGCCGGGCCTTCGGTTGCGCGCGTTACGAATCGCCCGGAAGGTCGAATACGGCATGTAATCGCGCCCTACCCTGGACTCGACCCGATCCAATCCCTGCATGTAATACCGGTTCGATACCTCGCCCCAGCGAAGGCTGATGTAGACGAGCTCGGAGAATCTGCGCCACCGCGTTTTGCGGCGAGTTGGCGCGAGGCGGAACTCGTCCCAAGATGCGAGGCTGACGATCTCAGAGAGCGCGCGGGAGGTCTCCACAAGCCTGGATTTGACCAGGCGAAGTCTGTACATCCGGCACGCCTCCTTGGCCCGCCCACTGCGGGCGCTACGCCCGCCACCGGCAACGTCTTCGCTCCTGGATCGTGCGAGGATGCGGCAGACCGCGGGTAGCTAGGATCAAGCCCCACCGCAAGGTATCGATCTTCTTATCGGCTCGGCCTTTAGCGACGTTCACCAATCGAGATGTCTGCGAGCCAAGCAAGACTACGCCCATGTACCGGGTCGGATGCATATTGAGTGGCCGATAACGAGTGGAACTTCCCGAGGGTTGCTGCTCGCCGGGTACGCCTTCGCGGTCCGCTGCCGCTTCACAGTCTGACGGCGAGACCATCGGCCAGAGCCGTGCGGTAGGCCTTCCAGGCGGGGATCACCCCGGCGCAAGTGCTGGAACCGATCACCAAAGCTACGATCAAGCCCTCACTGACGCCGGGCATCGTCAATCCGAAATTCACCCCGGTGATTTGGCTGACGGGTTCGCTCAGCAGCCACAGCCCGCCGAATACCAGCAGCGCGCCCCCCAGCGCCGCGAGGATGCCAATGGCCGCTGCCTCCACCACGAAAAGCAGGAATACGTGGTGGGGGCGTGCACCGATGGCACGCAGGATGGCCATCTCGCGTCGCCGCTCGCTCAGGCTCGTCAGCAGCATCGCGACCATTCCGATGAGACCGGCGACCACCACGCAGGCTGAGATCGCGAGTAGCGCCTGCTCCACGGTTCCGATGACGGCCCACAACTCTGACAACGCGACCCCCGGAAGGACCGCGGTCAGCGGTTCTTGCGAATAGTCATTGATGGCGCGTTGCAAGCGGAACGTCGCCGCGCGCGACTCGAGCCCGACGAGAAAGGCTGTGATCGATGCCGGCTCCAGATTCATCTGGCGGACCGACTCGGGCGGTACCCGCGCGCCGGGCGCCGGTGGACGGCCCTGTTGCCAGTCGACATGGATCGCCTCGATGCCTTCCAGGGTCACGAGAACGGTGCGGTCTAACGGTGTGCCGGTGCGTTCAAGTACCCCAGTCACCATGAAGGGCTTATCGTCATGATCGAGAAAGCTCGTTTGCGCGACGCCGTGGCTGACCACGATCTCGCGGCCTACTTCGTAGTCGAGCCGCTCGGCTACCTCGGCTCCCACGACAGCGTGGAAGACGTCCGAGAACGCCTCGCCCTGCGCAAACTGGAGCTCGCGCGTGCGCGCGTAGCGGTAGTGCTCGAACAGGTCTTTCGTGGTTCCCATCACCCGGTAGCCGCGATGGGAGTCACCCAGTGCGATCGGGACGGTCCAGGCCACGAGTCCGCTCGAGGCGATCTCGCGATACGACTCCCAGGAAACCTGATTGGTCGCGTGACCGATGTGGAACACCGAATACAGCAAGAGCTGTACGGGTCCGCTGCGGGCGCCCACGATGAGATCGGTGCCCGAAATGGTCTGGGTGAAGCTCGCACGCGCTGCTTTGCGAACCTGCTCGACCCCGAGCAGCAACGAAACGCTCACGGTCAATGCGAGCACGGCTAGCCCGACGGTCAACCTCCGGTTCCACAGGCTTTTCAATGCCAGGCCGAGCAGGGGCCTCATGAGATGGCCCCCGCACGGTTGATCTGCGCCAACTCGAGCACCTCATCGAACCCGCTCGCGAGGCTTGGATCATGGCTGACGAACAGCAGCGTCGCCCCGGTTCTTTTACATTCCGCGAAAAGCAGCTCCATGAATGCAGCGCGCGCCTCATGGTCCAGCGCGGACGTCGGTTCGTCGGCAATCACCAGTCCCGGCTCGCCGAGCAAGGCACGGGCGGCGGCAACGCGCTGTTGCTGGCCGACGCTGAGCGCGTGCACCGGTCGCGCGAGTAGCGTCTCGTCGTCCAACCCTAGCGCCGCCAGGCAGTCGCGGGCGGCCCCAGTCTCGTCGCCGCGGATCCGCTGGGCGCGTCGCTGTGAAAACCGACTCGCCAGGAGCACGTTATCCACGACGCCCAGGTATGGCAGCAAATTGAATTGCTGGAAGATGAAGCCGATATGATCGGCACGGAAACGATCGCGGTCGCCCGCGGTGAGTGCCCCAATATCCGCCCCGAGCACCTGCACGCTACCCCTTTCCGGGACGAGAACGCCGCCGATCAGGGCAAGTAGCGTGCTTTTCCCACCGCCGCTTGGACCGCGGACGAACAGGCGCGTGCCCTCGTCGATGCGTAACGAGTCGATCTCGATCGTGAACGCGGCGGTGCCCGGCCAGCGGAAGCGGACGTCTTCGAGCCTGATCGCCGTATTTGGGCCTGCAGACGAATCGGGCATACTATTCGTTCTCTTTATCTTTGCGTATTCATTATCGGTGCAAACGATGGTCGCTACACTCATCCGTCTGAGCTTGTCCGCCACACTGGCATGGACCTTGGTCATCTCGGCTGCAGTCCATGCTCGCGAGACTCGCGACCTCGAATGGCTCGAGCTATTGCCCGACGAGGATCGCGAGGCGATGGAACGCCTGCCCGAAACGATGGCGGAGCTCAACCGCGATATGCTCGAGTCGGGAACCGACGAACTCAACGAGGAGGTCGAGATGCCCGACGTACTTTCCTCCACGCGAGTGCGCGAAGCACTCGATGGCGAATACGTGCGTATACCGGGCTTCCTCGTGCCGCTCGCGATGAACGAGCGCGGTGAGCCCAACCGGTTCTTCCTGGTCCCCTACTTCGGTGCCTGCATCCATTCCCCGCCACCGCCGCCCAACCAGATGCTCCATGTGACGTTCTCTGGCGGCGTGCCGGATCACGGCAACGCCATCCCCTATTCGGTTACCGGTGAATTACAAGTCGAGCGCACCGAGAACGATCTCGGCATTGCAACCTATGCCATTGATGCCGACGACATCAGCGAATTCTGATCGTTACCAGTCCACACGCGTTGAATTCGGGGTCAGCCGCATCGCGGACTGCGCCGTATCCGTGACGAGTTGGACACGAATCTGCTCGAGCGAGCTGAAGTGCTCGAATAGGCGAACCTGGAAGCCGTTCAGCGACTGAGGGTCCGCGCAGCGAAAGCGGTAATGTGTGTGTATCTCGGCATGGTGAGCCTTGTCCCCGTCAGCTTGCGCGTGTTCATCGTGGGCATGCCCTCCGCGCCCCCCTTTTTCGTCCCCAGGCGCGTCGTGACCGTGGCCACCGGAGCGTTGGGCGCGCTCGCCGTGATGAGCCTCGCGCTGGGTGTGTTCCGTGTCCCTGGACTCGTGCTGGTGGGTCCCTTTCCCCTCATGGGCATGGTGATCCTCACTGTCGTGATGATCGTCATGTCCATGGTGGCCCTCGGCCACGCGCCGCGCTTCGGCCGATTCTTCGTTGCAGCCGGCGGCTGCCGCCAGCTCGATCATCGCCGACGAATCGCGCAAGTGGGCTAGTGCATCCTGCAGCGCGGCATGGTGCTGTTCCGTGCTTGGCTCGTGTTCAAAGCCGACGATATCCACAGCCGGAGCTTCGAACATGACCTCCAACTCATCGCCGACCACGGCGACGTCCATCCGCGCACTTCCGTGGACATGCGCACCATGACTACGGACGTCGGCAGTTGCCGTTAGTGACAATCCGAGTGCTACGACCAGA
>JBBEEB010000131.1:10332-12432 GCA_040880995.1 Halofilum sp. (in: g-proteobacteria) | reverse complement strand
CGCCACGATGCCTCGACGAGAAACATCGACGAACTTACGTTAAGGGACACTAGCGGGCCATGCGGGAAGTGGGGTGACCCGCAGTCGCCTTGCCGGCGACGGCCGGTTGGACTATCGCAACCGGGTGACCCCGCGATATCGGAGCCGGGTATGGACGAAAGCGTGCGCCGGGCGATGGGCAAATGGCCCAATGTCCCGGCGGTCTACGGCTGGCTCAGCCTTGGGCTGGACGGCCACTGGCATCTACGCGGCGAGCCGATCGCCCACGCAGGCCTGGTCGACTTCATCAACCGCAACTACGAGCGCGACGAACGCGGGTGCTGGTTCTTCCAGAACGGTCCCCAACGCGGCTACGTCATGCTGGCGTATACGCCGTGGGTGCTGCATGTCGACGACGACGGGACGCTGTGTACGCACACCGGACCGAGCGTCGCCCGCGTGGACGCGGCCTGCGTCGACGAGGAAGGCCACCTGCTACTCGCGACCGAATTCGGCCTCGGCCTGGTCCACGCCGCGTCGGTGGCGGCGGTATCCGAATGGCTGATCGACGAGAGCGACCACCGTACAGACGCCGATTCCTTCGCCGCGGCGCTGAACCGCCTGGACGCGGGCGAGCCGGGAGGACTATACCTGCGTTACGGTGGCGCTTCGGTTGCCCTGGAGCGCATTAGTCGACGCGAGGCGCCCGAGCGCTTCGGCTTCGTCCCGGAACCGCAACCGCCCGAGCCGTAACCGGACCCCCGGAATGGACGCCAGCATTCGCAACGCACGCCGCAGCGCGGACGCGCGCAACCTCACGCTGATCGTATACGGCCTGCAACTCGCCGGCATCCTGATTGCTCTGACACCGGTCATCGGCGTGATCCTCAACCACGCCCGCCGCCGGGACGCGACCGGGACGATCTACGCCTCGCATTTCGACTGGCAGATCCGGACCTTCTGGTGGACCGTGCTGTGGCTGGGCGTCGGCGCGCTGACGCTACCGCTATTCGGCATCGGCCTAGTGGTGATGGCGCTCGCGGCGGGCTGGTTCTTCTATCGCGCCATCCGCGGCATCCTCAACTGGCACCAACACGACCCGATGCCTCACATTCCCGAACGCAAAAGAGATCCATCACAGATGAACACAGATCAACACGGATGATTTCGGCGCTGCGCGCCGAATGGAGCGCAGTTTTCGAGGTGCAACCGTTTGTATACGACCCGAGTCGGCGAGCCCTATCCAGGCTGAGCCCTCTGAAGCACAGCGATCATTCAAGGCTCCAGTCCTCGCGAGGCGGCGAAAGACGATGATCGCCCTTGCCGCATTTTCCCTATCTGTGTGTATCTGTGTTCATCTGTGATGCTCTTAGAGAATCCCGGCGTCGAGGCTGGCGGCCATGTAGAGGCCGAGTTCCTGGCAGGATTCAAGGAAGGCGTCGTCCCACTCGCCGCGGCATACCAGCGGTTCCTGCGCTGGACGCCAGGACAGGCCCGTGCAGATGCTCTCCACCGCCCGCCGCGTTCCGGTGCCGTCCTGACCGGCGCGCACGTACAGGGCATACGGCAGGCCTTCGGTGCGCTCGATCACGCCGTAGTAGGTCCGGTCGAAGAAATCCTTGAGCGCACCGCTCATGTAGCCGAGGTTCTCGGTCGTGCCGAGAATGATCGCGTCACAGGCGAGCACATCGTCCGGCCCCGCCTCCAGCGGCCGCACGTGGCGCACGTCCACGCCCTCAACCTCCTCGCTACGCGCCCCCGCCAACACCGCCTCGACCATCCGCCGCGTATTCGGCGACGGATCATGCGCGACGACCAGCAGCTTTCGGCTCTCGAAGTTCGTCATCGATTCAAAAGGACTTCACAGATGAACACGGATCAACACAGATAACGGAAGAGCAAGTCAGAGAGCCTGCGCCGACATATTAGAACCACGAATGGACACGAATACCTTGCAGCAGGATCCTGCGCGTAATGGCTGCGCTACAGCTCAACCGTGTTTTCGCGCGCATCCAATATCACCATAGAAGAAACTAGACCACTGGGGTCGGGCGAGCCTTTCTCCCCATCCGTGTTCATCCGTGTTCATCTGTGGAGAATTTTTTGGCCGACACTCTCGCT
>JBBEEB010000131.1:6591-10232 GCA_040880995.1 Halofilum sp. (in: g-proteobacteria) | reverse complement strand
CATCCGTGTTCATCCGTGTTCATCTGTGGAGAATTTTTTGGCCGACACTCTCGCTAGGCGTCCTCAGCGCAGCTCCAAGAAACCCGGCCACGCTACTCCCACTCGTGGATCCGTCTCGCTCAAATCCCGCGGGCTTCCTTGATGCGTTCGTAGGCGCGGCCGATGTCCTGGCTCTTGGACTTGGCGACTTCGACCATCTCGTCGGGTAGGCCTTTGGCGAGCAGCTTATCGGGATGGTGCTCGCTCATGAGCTTGCGGTAGGCCTTCTTGATTTCGTCGTCGCCGGCATCGCGCGACACGCCCAGCACGGCGTACGCGTCATCCACACTCATGCCGTCGCGATCGACGAACGCGCCGCGCCCGCCCGTGTGCGCGCCCCGCTGGCGGCTGTGATGCCCGCCGCGCAGCATCCGCTCGAGCAGCCGGAAGCGTTCCTCGGGGATTCCGAGCATCTGGCACACGTGCAACAGCACGCGCTCCGTGGCCGGATCCATGTGTCCATCGGCGTAGGCGGCCTGTAGCTGGATCTCGATGAAGACCTGCACCAGGGTCGTGCGCCGGCGGCATTCGCGGCGGAATCGCTGCAACACGGATTCCAGGTCGAAGTCGGGCTGCTTGCCCTCGTTGAATCGGCGCATAGCCTCCTGGCGCTGAGCCTGATTCAGATGCATTTGCCGCATGACCGATTCAGCGTGACTGATCTCGTCTTTCGAGACGCGCCCGTCGGCCTTGGCGACATGGCCCATCACCGCGAAGGTCGCCTGGAAGAACGCCGCCTGGACGCGTGCGCGATGACCGCCGCGCGGGCTGTCCAGCCCGGTGATGCCGCGGTCGAAGGCATGGCCGAGCGCGATGCCCAGGATCGCCCCCAACACGCCCCCGACCATGTAACCGAACACGCCGCCGGCGATCTTGCCCCACCAGCTCACGTCAATTCCGCTCCAGCAGGTCGGCGAGATCGTCTTCACCGAGCACGGGCACGTCGAGCGCGTGCGCCTTATCCACCTTCGAGCCGGGATCGGCCCCCGCGATGACCGCCGCGGTCTTGCCCGAGACGCTACCGCTGACCTTGGCGCCCAGCGCCTGCAGACGCTCCTTCGCCTCGTCGCGCGTCATCCGCTCGAGCGAGCCGGTGAGCACGTAGGTTCTGCCCGCTAGCGGCTGCGGCTGGACCGCGGCGGGCTCGCCCTCTTCCCAGGTCAGCCCTGCGGCAATCAGCCCCTCGATGACCTCTCGGTTATGGGCCTGATCGAAGAAGGTGGCGATCTCATGCGCCACGATCGGGCCGATATCCGGCACCTGGGCCAGGCGCGCTTCATCAGCGGCCATTAACTCCCGCATCCGCCCGAAATGCTGGGCCAGCGCGCGCGCGGTGGCGGAGCCGACCTCGCGAATACCCAAGGCATAGATGAAGCGCGGCAACGTCGTCTGCTTGGCCGCCTCGAGCGCGGCCAGCAGGTTGTCCGCGCTCTTGTCCCCCAGGCGATCGAGGGCGACCAGGTCATCCTTGCCCAGACGAAATAGCTGATCGACGCGCTCGACCAAGTCGCGCTCGACCAATTGATCGACGATCTTCTCGCCCAGACCGTCGATGTCGAGCGCCGTGCGTGAGGCGAAATGCAGCAAGGCCTCCTTGCGCTGCGCCGGGCAATACAGGCCGCCGGTGCAGCGGTGCGCGGCTTCGCCCGCCTCGCGCACGACGGCCGAGCCACAGATCGGGCACTCGGTCGGCATCTGCGGCACGCTCGCGTTCGGCGACCGACGCTCGGGCAATACGCGCACGACCTCGGGGATGACATCGCCGGCGCGGCGCACGACCACGGTATCGCCCACGTGGATGTCCTTGCGCCGCATCTCGTCCTCGTTGTGCAGCGTGGCGTTCGATACCGTGGCGCCCGCCACCGTGACCGGTTCGAGCCGCGCCACCGGCGTCACCGCACCGGTACGCCCGACATGAAATCCGATCTCGCGCAGCACGGTTACCTGCTCCTCGGCCGGGAACTTCCACGCAATGGCCCAACGGGGCGCGCGCGCGACAAAGCCGAGTTGCTCCTGGGCGGCGACCGCATCCACCTTGAATACCGTTCCGTCGATCTCGTAGTCGAGTTCGGCACGGCGTTCGCTGAGGCGCTCGTGGTAGGCCTGCATCGCCTCCAGGCCCGTCACCACGGCACGCTCCGGCGAGACCGGCAGCCCCCAACCGGCAAGCCAGTCCAGGGTCGCGGCCTGGGTATCCGGCAGTCCAAGATCTTCGGCCAGCCGGGCAAGGCCGTAGCAGCAGAGCACCAGCGGCCGGCGCGCGGTGATGGATGAGTCTAGCTGGCGCAAACTACCGGCCGCGGCATTGCGCGGATTGGCGAAGGTCTTTTCGCCCCGCTCACGATAGCCGGCATTGATGCGCTCGAAGCCGCTGCGCGGCATGTAGACCTCGCCGCGCACCTCGATACGGGCCGGCCAGCCCTCGCCCCGGAGGCGCAACGGCAGGTTGTCCACGGTGCGCAAATTGACCGTGACGTCCTCCCCGGTCGCGCCATCGCCGCGCGTCAGGCCGCGCGTGAAGACGCCGTCTTCATACAGCAGGCTCACGGCCAGCCCGTCCAGCTTGGGCTCGGCGCAATAGGCCACCGCCGCGTCCGTGCCCAAGCGCTCCCGCACGCGCCGATCGAACTCGCGCATCTCGGCGGCATCGAACGCGTTCTCCAGCGAGAGCATGGGCACGGCATGCTGGCCGGTCTCGAAGCGATCGAGCGGCGGCGCGCCGACGCGCTGGGTGGGCGAGTCCGGCGTGCGCAGCGCGGGATGCGCCTGTTCCAGTTCCTGGAGTTCGCGAAACAGGCGGTCGTACTCGGCGTCCGGGATCTCCGGGTTGTCGAGCGCGTAGTAGCGCCAGGCGTGATGGTGCAGCATCTCGCGCAACTCTCGCGCGCGCCGCTCGGCGTCGGAGGGGACCTCGACCTCGGCCATCAACGGCCACCCACCTTCGTCGCGAGCCGAGCGGTGAACTCACGCAATTCGTCCCGCAGCAGCTGCTCGGATTGCCGCGTCAGCGGCGTGCGCTTCTCGTCGAGCACCCGTCCGCCGAGCTCGCGCGCGAGGTCGCGGGCGGTCACGACCATGCGCTCGAACGCGGCCAGCGGCGCCGGCGGGCCCGGGATGCGCAGGAACAAGACCACGCCCGGCGTCGACAGCGTGCCCATGGTCGCGGGATCGAACGAACCCGGCTCGGTTACGTTGGCGATGGAGAACTCGATGGCAGGCCGATCCCCGGCGTCCCGCTGGCCGTCGCGTGAGCGGGCATGAAAGGCGCCGAGTTCGCCATGTTCCAGGCCATGCCGAGCAAAGGCGTCGGCGAGTTGCGCGCCCACCAGGCGCTCCCCCTCGGGGGCGGCCAGGAACAGCACCACGAGCTTCTCGGTTCGCGGCGCAGCGGCTGAGGTGGATCCCTCAACCCGCTCGTCCTGGGCGCGATCGGGGTGTTCCGCCGGATCCTCTTCGGGTGGCGGCGCTCGCTCAGGCTCAACACCGAACTCGGGTGCCTCGGACTCGGGGATCTCGGACGCGACAACGTCGCATGCCGGCTCCGGCCCAGCCTCAGCCTCAGCCTCAGCCTCAGCCTCAGCCTCAGCCTCAGCCTCAGCCTC
>JBBEEB010000131.1:0-6491 GCA_040880995.1 Halofilum sp. (in: g-proteobacteria) | reverse complement strand
CAGCCTCAGCCTCAGCCTCAGCCTCAGCCTCAGCCTCAGCCTCAGCCTCAGCCTCTGTCTCCACCTCAGGATCGGACTCAGGCTCTATCTGCACCGCGGGTTCGGACTCGGGCTCGGGCGGCTCCCGCCCCGGTGCGCCGCGCCGCTCCGGCTGGGGGACATTGTGCTCGGGGGAGTCGGACCAGACCTCGTCCAGGTCGACGGCATCTTCGACCGCAATTGGATCGACGGTGAAATCGTGCTCGACCCACGAGTCCGTCGCCGCGGTCCCAAACTCGGGCACATCCGCATGATCTTCCGTTCGGCCCGGTTCGACCGACGGCTCTTGCGGCGACGTCTGTGCGGGGTCAGCAGGTTCGTCGCGCCCGGCCACGCCGAACGAGCGGTCGGGGAATCGCTCATCGCTCGCGGCGCGTTGCTGACGCCGGCCGGCGACGTAAATCGCCCCGATCAGTACCGCCCCGACCGCCAGCAGGATCCAGCGCAGCCATTCCATCGCGTCAATGCCCGTGCTCAGACGATACGCCCGCGTGCGGCATGGGCCAGCCTCAGGCCTGGGCCAGCTCGGCCGCTTCCTGCACGTCGACGGCGACCATGCGGGAGACGCCGGCCTCGCGCATGGTGACGCCATGCAGCTGGTTGCTCAGCTCCATCGTCTGCTTGTTGTGCGTAATGAAGATGAACTGCACACGATCGGACATCTCCCGAACCAAATCACAGTAGCGGCCGACATTGGCATCGTCCAGCGGCGCATCCACCTCGTCGAGCATGCAGAACGGCGAGGGGTTGAGTTCGAAGAAGGCGAACACCAGCGCTACCGCGGTCAGCGCCTTCTCGCCGCCGGACAGCAGATAGATGTTCGACACGCGCTTGCCGGGTGGGCGCGCCATGATGGACACGCCGGTCGACAGCAGGTCATCCCCGGTCATCTCCAGATGCGCCTGACCGCCCCCGAACAACCGCGGGAACAATGCCTGGAGCTGCGCATTGACCGTATCGAAGGTCTGCTTGAAGCGCGACCGGGTCTCGCGATCGATGCGTTCGATCGCGTTCTCCAGTGTCGTCAGCGATTCGGTGACGTCGCCATGCTGCTGATCGAGATAGTCCTTGCGCTGTGTGGCCTCGTCGTATTCGTCGATGGCCGCCAGATTGACCGCCCCCAGGCGCTCGATCTTGCTCCCGAGTTGCTCGACCTGTGCCGCCCAGGCCTCGGCATTCGCATCGTCCGGTAATCCCGTCAGCAGCGGCTGGACCGTCTGTTCGGTCTCGGCCAGCTGCTCCTCGACCGTCTGACGGCGCACCTTGAGCTCCTGGCCCTGCATCCGCTCGGCCTCGAGTGCACTGCGCATCTCGCTCGCACGGCGTTCACTCGAGGCACGACTCTGCTCCAGTTCGCGCATGTGCTGCTCGATGGTCTCGACGCGCTGACGCGCCGTGCCCAGCTCCTGCTCGATCTCGACGCGCTGTTCGAGCTTGGTGTTGAGCTCGGCCTCGGCCTGGCCTATCGGTTCGTCGCTACCGTCAAGGGTCTCTTGCAGATCCGCCCGCCGCTGCTCCAGCTGGCGCAGGCGCGTCTCCATGCGTTCCAGGTTCTCGGCGGTGGCGTCGCGCGAGCTGCGCGTCGACTCGACCCGCAACTCGACCTTGTGGCCCTCGTCGCGGTCAGCCTGGGCGCGCTCGCGCGCGTGCTCCAGGTCAGCGGCGAGGCGCTCGCGGCGCTGCTGCAACTGCTCGCGCTCGGCGTCAAAGGCCTCGGTCTGTTCCAGTGCGCGATTGCGCGCCGCGCGCGCGGCCTCGAGCTCGGCCGTTTCGCGGTTGATCTGCTCGGACAGCTCCTGTGCCTCGGCATTGAGCGCGTCGCGCCGCTGGCCGATCTGCTCCAGGCGCATGCGCCGGCTCTTGAGATTCGATTGTAGATCGGCCTGCTCACGGTGCGCCTTGTTGAGCGCGCCCTGGGCCTCTTCACGCTCGTTCTCGAGCGCGCGCAGCCGCTCCGTCGCATCCGCCAGGGCCTGCTCGAACTCGCCGATGCGCGTATCGGCGGACTCGAGATCGGAGCGCGCCTGCGCCAGCTCCTGCTCGCGTCCGAGCACGCCGTCGTCGTCCTCGGCCGGACGCGCGATGCGGGCCCAGTTGCGCCCCAGCCAGAGCCCGTCCGCGGTGATGACCGATTCGCCCGGCGCGAGCTCGTCCTGCGTAGCGATCGCCGACTCGGCCGAAGGCGCGGTGTAGACTCCCGCAAGCAAGGGCGTGACGGCACCGTCCGCGTCGACGCGGTCGAGCAAACGCTCACGCTCGCCGTCCGGCGCGCCGTTCACACCGGCGTGATCGCCAATGACACCCACCGCGCCCGCCTGCAGATCTCCCAAGGCACCGGCGATGCCGTCCACCCGATCAACCCGGACGGCCTCGAGAAAGGGCCCCAACACGGTCTCGACCGCGCGCTCCCAGCCATTGTCGACCCGCAGGCGTTGCGCCAGGCGCGGCTGCTCGGCGAGCCCCTGGTCCTCGAGCCAGCGCCCCACCTGCTCGTCGGACTGGCCCAGCGCCGCCTGCTGCAGCGCCTCGAGCGAGGCCACACGGCCGGCGAGACTCTGGCGCTCGGTACGCGCGGCGTCGAGCTCGCGCTGCGCCTCGCCCTGGGCCGCGCGCGCCTGCTCCAGCGCCTGCGCGTTGGCATCGAGCGCCCCCTGCAGCCGTGTGACCTCGGCGCCGGCGGCCTCCTCCTGCTCGGAGAGCTGCGCGATCTCCTGCTCCACCGGCGCCGGATCGAGCTCGTCGCGCTCGGTCTCGACGCGGCCCAGGCGCTCGCGCGCCTGTTCCAGGTGCCGTTCGAGCTGCTCCATGCGCGACTTCTGCACCTGCGCCGTCTGCACCGGCTCGTTCGCGCGCTTGTTGAACTCGTCCCATTCGGCCTGCCACTGACGCATCGCTTCCTCGGCGCGCGTGAGTGCGGCCGCGGATTCGTCCCGGCTGGCCTGCAACTGCTCGTGACGCGGGCGGTCCTCGGCGAGAGCGCCGTCGAGCTGCTCCAGGCGTTCGCGGTCGGCACGGATGTGCTCGGCGGTCTCGCCGTGCTCGCGGTCGGTCTGCGTCAGCTCGTCGCGCTGGCGCTGTTGCTGCTCGCGGGCATGCTGAATCTGCTGCTCGGCGGTGGAGATCTCCGCACCGACGCGGTAGTAGCGGCCCTGGACCTCGTTGAAGGACTCCTGGGCATCGTGAAGGCTCTCGCGTGCCTGCTCGAGCTCGGACTCCGCGTGGCGCTGTTCGGCAACGATCTCCTCGAGTTGCGTCTGCTGGGTCGTGAGTGAGCGCTCGCGCTCGTCGATCTCGCGGGTCATCTCGCGCCAGCGCAGTGCCAGAAGCTCGGCGTGGGCCTGACGCTCGGCCGACTTGAGCTCCTTGTACCTCTCCGCCGTACGCTTTTGCTTCGCCAGATGTTCGAGATGGCGCGCGACCTCGTCGCGCAAGTCGTTGAGGCGCTCGAGGTTCTCGCGGGTGTGCCGGATGCGGTTCTCGGTCTCCCGGCGGCGCTCCTTGTACTTGGAGATACCCGCCGCTTCCTCGAGATAAACCCGCATGTCCTCGGGCTTGGCCTCGATCAGCCGCGAGATCATGCCCTGCTCGACGATGGCGTAGCTGCGCGGCCCGAGCCCGGTGCCCAGGAAGATGTCGGTGATGTCGCGCCGGCGGCAGCGCGTGCCGTTGAGGTAGTACACCGAGGCGCCGTCGCGGTTGACCACGCGCTTGACCGAGATCTCGTTGTACTGGGCGTATTCGCCGCCGAGCGATCCCGCCGTGTTGTCGAACACCAGCTCCACCGCGGCCTGGCCCACCGGCTTGCGCGCGGACGATCCGCTGAAGATGACATCGTCCATCGAACCGCCGCGCAAGTGCTTGGCCGAGGATTCACCCATGACCCAGCGCACGGCGTCGATGATGTTGGACTTGCCACAGCCATTGGGTCCGACCACGCCGACCAGGCTGCTCGGGAATTGGACTGTTGTCGGATCGACGAATGATTTGAAACCGGCGAGCTTGATCTTGCTCAGTCGCATGCTGTCGGCGGTCCTGCTGGCGGTGGGATCGGCGGCCGATGTCGTGGGGCCACTCGTGAGCGGACGCGGCGCTGGACGACCGTGGCACGCCCGCGTCGCTGAGCACGGCCCGAATGGGGCCGGAAAGCTGCGGCATTATTGCCCGCGCATCCCGCGCGCGGCAAGATAGACGACTTGCCCAGCGACCGATTCGAGACTCATGCCCAGCGAGCCGACCAAGACGCTCGAAACCTTCGACAATCCCAGCCCCGACCGGGATTATTCCATCCGGATGGAAATCCCGGAGTTCACCTGCCTGTGCCCGAAGACGGGTCAGCCGGATTTTGCCACGCTGGAACTCGAATACGTCCCCGACCGGCTCTGCCTTGAGCTCAAGGCGCTCAAGCTCTATATCTGGTCGTTCCGCGACGAAGGCCACTTCCACGAGGACGTGACCAATCGCATCCTCGATGACCTCGTCGCCGTCTGCAGCCCGCGCTTCATGCGCCTGAGCGGCCGCTACAATGTCCGCGGCGGCATCTGGACCACGGTCGTCGCCCAGCACCGCCAGCCTGGCTGGGAGCCGCCGGCTCCGGTCACCCTTCCCTGACCCATGACCGTCCGGCTCATCATCGGCACGCGCAAGGGCCTGTTCGTCGCGCACAGTACCAACCGGCGCGGCTGGACGCTGGAAGGCCCTCACCTGCCCGGCTACGAGGTGCCCACCGCCTGGCTGGACCCGCGCAATCCCGCCATCGGCTACGCGGCGGGGCATCACCCGGTCTGGGGTAATCACGTCTATCGGACCCTCGACAGCGGCGCGAGCTGGCAGCCACTGCCCGACGTGCCCCGCCACGGCCCCGGAGAGGATCCAGCCTCTTTGAAGACGATGTGGTGCCTGGCTCCCGGCGCCACGGCGGAGCCGGATACGCTCTATGCGGCGATCGAGCCGCCGGGGCTATTCGTCAGCCGCGACCGCGGCGAGCACTGGGAAGCACTGCCCGCGTTGGTGAACCATGAGACCGCCACCCACTGGCATCCTGCCAAGGGCGGCCTGGCGCTGCATTCCATCCATGTCGATCCGGACAACGGCGACAGCATCTGGTGCGCCTTGAGCGCCGGGGGCTGCTATCGCTCGCTCGACGGTGGTGCCTCCTGGTCCCCGATCAACACGGGCGTGCGCGCGCCCTATCTGCCCGATTCCTACCCGATCGCCGGCCACAATGAGCATCGGCTGCTGATGCATCCGCGCGAGCCCGAGCGCCTGTACCGCCAGAGCCACAGCGGCACCTACCGCAGCGACGACGGGGGAGGGAGCTGGATCGAAATCACCGAGGGCCTACCCAGCGACTTCGGCTATGGTCTGGCCACCGACGGGGCCCACGCCGACACACTGTTCGTGGTCCCCGAGGCCAGTACGCAGATGCGCTTCCCGGTGGATGGCCGCCTGCGCGTTTACCGCACCGAAGATGCCGGCGCGAACTGGCAGCCGCTGACCGACGGGCTACCCCAGGAGCACGTCTATGTCACGGTATTGCGCGACGGCCTCGACAGCGATCACCTTGACCCGCTCGGCCTGTACTTCGGCACCTCTGGCGGGCACCTGTTCGCCAGCCGCGACCGGGGAGAGTCCTGGAGTCAGATGGCCGGATTCCTACCGAAAATCCTCACGGTGAAGGCACAGGCGACATGAAGCTGCTGGACGCCCTGGAGGCCCATACGGGCATCGTCTGCGCCGTCGGTGCCGGCGGCAAGAAGACCACGCTGTACGCGCTGGCCAGCGAGCACCCCGGCCCCATCGGGCTGACCACGACTGTCTTCATGACCCAATTCTCGCGTCGCCTGGGCCCCCACGCCGAGGTGATCAGCGACGCGGACGATCTCGCCCCCATCGTGCGCGAAGCCGCCAGCCGTGAGCGCGTCGTCGCCTGGGCCCGGCCGACCGAGAAATCCGGCCGGGTCGCCGGCGTGGCGCCGGGCTCGGTATCCGCCTGCCACGCCGCCGGCGGTTTCGACGTGACCTACGTAAAGGCCGACGGCGCGCGCATGCGCGGCATCAAGGCCCCGCGCGAGGGCGAGCCGGCGATCCCGCCCGAAGCCGATCTCGTCCTGCCGATCGTCGCCGCTACGGTGATCGGCCGACCGCTCGACGCGGACACGGCCCATCGCCCCGAGCGTCTCACGGCGGTCACGGGCCTGGAGCACGGCGCGGCCATCACCGCCGAGACCGTGGGGCGTTTGCTATCCGCCTCCGACGGCGCCCTGCAAGACGTGCCGGACGGCGCTCGGATCGTGCCGGTGATCAACGCGGTCGACGACGATGCGCACGAGCGCGAGGCGCGCCACGCCGCCGCAATCGCCCTCGCCGGCAGCCCACGAATCGAGCGCGTGGTGCTCACCCGCCATGACCGCGGCGGGCATCATGTCGTCGCCGTCGTTGAGCGCTAGTGTCCC
>JBBEEB010000130.1:56227-63636 GCA_040880995.1 Halofilum sp. (in: g-proteobacteria) | reverse complement strand
CAGTCCTCGAAAAACCAGACGAACCACTATACTTCTTTTGTAAACACCCTCTTAGAGACTGTGTGAGAAATCCGCGCCGTCGCGAGGAAGTGGCACAGCGAGGCGGTTTTGACGATCATTCGAGGAACATAGTGGGTCTTGTGCGACGAGAAGGATCGTCAAAAGCGGCCGCTGTGGCGCTTCCGCAGTAGGCGCCGTACACAGTCTCTTTAGCCCGACGAACCAGGCAGCCACGCTCCGGGGTGGATCCGCTTCATCCCCAAACCTACGTGATGCGGGGCGCCCCGCCGGGTGGCGCGGGCGCGCGACCGACTCGTCCGACTGCTGCCCGCGACGCGGCGATCAGCCCGACTGTTGGAGCCCGTGGGCGATGCCGTTGACGGTGGACAGCAGCGAGCGAAACAGCGCCTCATCCTCGCGTTCGCTCGCGCGCCAACGCGCGAGCAGGTCCACCTGCAGCAGGTTCATCGGATCCATGTAGGGGTTACGCAGCCCGATCGAGCGCTTGAGCGCGTGGTCGCCGTCGAGTAGCTGACTGTGCCCCTTGAGCCGCAGGATCAGCTCGACACTCCGGTGATACTCGGCCTTGATCTGCTCGAACACGGGCCGGCTGGCCGCCGGCGCCAGTTCGGCGTAGTGCTCGCCGATGCCGGGATCGACCTTGGCCAGCACCATCTCGGTGTCATTGATCGCGTTGGCCACGAACGGCCAGTCGCGCAGCATGACCGCGATCTTTTCCTCGCCCCACTGGTCCATCGCCGCCTGCAAGCCGGTGCCGAGGCCATACCAGCCGGGCAGGATTTGCCGGCTTTGGGTCCAGGCAAAGACCCAGGGAATCGCGCGCAGATCCTCGATCCGCTGACCGGCCTTGCGCGAAGACGGGCGCGACCCGATCGCCATGCGCTCGATCACGTCGATGGGTGTGGCGTTGCGGAAGTACTCGAAGAAGCGCTCGTCCTCGTAGACCAGCCCCCGGTACGTCGCCCGGCTCACGCGGGCGATCTCCTGCATGATGGCCTCCCACTGCGCCTCGCGCTCATCGACCGGGCGCGGCGCGCCGGTCGCCTGAAGCACGGGCGCCAAGGAGGTCTCGAGCGTCCGCATTGCGGTCGAGCGCACGCCGTACTTGGTGTGGATGACCTCCCCCTGCTCGGTTACCCGCAGCCGGCCCTGGACGGAACCGCGCGGCGCCGAGAGGATCGCGTTCTGCGTACGCCCACCGCCGCGTGAGGCCGTGCCACCGCGGCCGTGGAAGAAGGTCAAGTCGGCGCCGTAGCGGTTGGCCACATCGACCAGATTCGCCTGGGCGCATTGCAGCGCCCAGCGCGAGGCGACCAGGCCGCCGTCCTTGCTCGAATCCGAGTAGCCGACCATGACGACCTGGCGATCCCCGCGCACGTTGAGGTGATGACGGTAGCGCTCGTCGGCGAGCATGCGCTCCATCACGTCGGGTGCGGCCTGCAGGTCGCCGACGGTCTCGAACAACGGCGCCACGTCGAGATCCACGTTGCCGTCCGCGTCGAGTAGCCCCGCCCAGCGCGCCAACAGCAGCAGGGTGAGCAGGTCGTCGCGCGCCTGCGTCATGCTGACGACGTAGCAACCGATGGCCCGCGGGCCGTAGCGCTCGCGCATCTCGGCCATGGCCTGGAAGACGTCGAATACGCGGGCGGTCTCTTCGTCGTCGGTCGAAGCGGGCGCGCGCCCATCGGCCAGCGCCTCCTCGAGGATGCCGGCGCGCTCCTCGGCCTCGCGCTCGGCCCAGTTGTCGTCGCCGAGGCAGCGGCCCATGACCTGACGATGCACCCGTGCGTCCTGGCGCACATCGACGGTAAGCATGTGGAAGCCGAAGGTCTGCGCCCGCCGCTGCAAACGGCGCACGCCGAACAGGCCCGCGTGCTCACCGCGGTTGTCCAACAGGCTGGTGGCGATCGAGTCGAGGTCGGCCAGGAACTCATCGATCCGGCCGTAGCCGTTGTCCTCGTCGCCCCGGGTCGCCTCCAGGCGCGCGGCGATCAGCTGGAACAGCTCGCGATAGGCCATGCCGACATGGCGCGGAGGAATGCGCTCGGCGGCCTGCGGGAATAGCGTCTTGTAGCGCTCGACCAGGTCGAAGACCGGTTGGTCGAAACCGACCCGCGAGGCAGACTGCGACAGCCTGCGGGCGAGCTGGCGGCACTCGTCGGCATAAAGCTTGAGGATCTGGCCGCGCTGCTCGCGCAAGGAATTGCGCAGGGTGGCGGCATCGACGTTCGGATTGCCGTCCATGTCGCCACCGACCCAGGAGGCGAAGCGCAGCAGCGGCGGGATGTTCACACCCGACTTCGCGCCGAACACGTGGTCGAGACAGGCCTCGACTTCCTCGTAGAAGGCCGGGACGATGGGATAGACGATATCGGTAACGTAGAACAGCACGTGCTCAAGCTCGTCGGCGACGCTCGGGCGCATGCCCGGGTGTTCTTCCGTCTGCCAAGCGGAGCTGACCTCCTGGCGCACGACGTTGAGTGCGGCCCGGTCCTCCGCCGGCGTCATCGAGGGGTCAAGGCGGTCGGTCAGCGCACGGATGATGCGCTGCTGCTTCTCCAGGATAGTCCGGCGTGTCGCCTCGGTCGGGTGCGCGGTAAACACCGGCTCGATCAGCGTGTCGTCGATCAGCGCCTGCAGGCGGTCGGGCTCGTAGCCGCTATCGCGCAACTCGCGAAAAGCGACCTCCAGCCCTTCCATCTCCGGCGATTCGCCATAGCGCTGGCGCTCGCGCAGGCGGCGAATGCGATGGACTTCCTCGGTCAGGTTGACCACCTGGAACAAGCTGGCGAACGCGCGCGTCAGCTCGCCGGCCTCCTCGGCGCCGAGATGCTGCAGGCGCTCGCGCAGCTCGCGGTCGGCGCTCTCGTCGCCCTCGCGGCGCGCAATCGCCGCGCGTCGGACGGCCTCGACGGTCTCGAAGAAGGCCTCGCCGCGCTGCTCCGAAACCACGGTTCCGACCAGGGTGCCCAGTACCCGCACGTCGGCCCGCAGGGGCGCGTCCTCCGGGGCGGTGGCGTGCTGCTCTCGCGACTCGCGCGCGTTGACCACGACCGATCTCCTAACAAGGTGGGGGCTGCCCGCCGGGAAAGCGGGCACAGCCTGCTCACTCTACCGTCTGTGGGGCCACGAATGAATCCCCACAGGCGCGCGATGGCGGGATGGGGCCCCTTCCACTCGTCCCGGCCGCCACGACAGCGGGCGTCCCACCACCGCTCAATCGCCTCCTCGGTTCGCACGCTCCCTGGCCTCGGCACTGCCCGTCCGACCCCGGGTCTGCCCGAGCGAGCGGCGTCGCCGGCCAACCTCGCTTTTGCCATACTCGCGAAACCCCGCCGCAAGGATGCGCCGGAACACCATGAGCGAGACGCTCACCCAGAAGCTCATTGGAGCACACCTCGTCGCAGGCGACCCGGTGCCCGGTCGCGAGATCGGGCTCAGCCTCGACCAGACCCTCACGCAGGACGCCACGGGTACACTGGTGATGCTGGAGCTCGAGGCAATGGGCGTGCGGCGCACCCATGCCCAGCTTTCCGCGCAGTACGTCGATCACAACCTGATCCAGGCCGACCACCGCAACGCCGACGACCACCTGTACCTCTATAGCGCCTGTCAGCGTTTCGGTATCTGGTACAGCCCGCCCGGCAACGGCGTGTCGCATGCGGTCCACATGGAGCGCTTCGGCGTGCCCGGCCAGACCCTGCTGGGCGCCGACAGTCATACCTGCGCGGCGGGCTCATTGGGCATGCTGGCGATCGGCGCCGGCGGTCTGGAGGTCGGCCTGGCGATCGCCGGCGAGCCATTGCATCTGCGCATGCCGCGGGTCTTCGGCGTCACCTTGACCGGCGAGCTGCCCGACTGGTGCTCGGCCAAGGACGTGGTCCTGGAGATGCTGCGGCGACACGGCGTCGAAGGCGGCCTGGGGCGCGTCATCGAATACCGCGGCGAGGGCCTGGGCTGCCTTGCGGCCATGGACCGCCACGTGATCGCCAACATGGGCGCGGAACTCGGCGCGACTACCAGCTTGTTCCCGGCCGACGACACCGTGCGGCGCTTCCTCGCCAGTCAGGGCCGCGCGGACGATTTCGTGGCGCTCGAGGCGGACCCCGGCGCGCCCTACGACGAGACCGACGAGATCGATCTGTCGACGCTCGAGCCGCTGATCGCCTGTCCGTCGAGTCCCGAGAACGTGGTTCCGGTCAGCGAGGTTGCCGGTCGGCCCATCTATCAGGCCTATCTGGGCTCCTCGGCGAATCCGGGCATCCGCGATTTCGCCGTGCCGGCGCGCATGGTCGAGGGCCGGCGCGTGCATTCGGGCGTCTCCTTCGACGTGAATCCGACCTCGCGGCAGATCCTGGAGAATCTCATCCTGGCCGGCGACATCGGACGGCTGATCCACGCCGGGGCACGCCTGCACCAGGCCGGCTGCAACGGCTGCATCGGCATGGGCCAGGCGCCGCCGACCGTCGGCAACAGTCTGCGCACGGTGCCGCGCAACTTCCCCGGCCGCTCCGGCACGGGCGACGACGCGGTCTACCTCTGTAGCCCGGAAACCGCCACCGCCTCCGCCTTGACCGGCCGGATCACCGACCCGCGCACGCTCGATATCGCCTGTCCGCGCTACACCGAGCCGGAACGCCCCGCCATCAACGCGGAACAGCTCGTGCCGCCCCCCGAGGTGAATACGAACACCGCAATCGAATTGATCAAGGGACCGAACATCGCGGATCTGCCCGAATTCGATCCGCTGCCGGAGACGCTCTCCGGGCCGGTGCAGCTCAAGGCGGGCGACGATGTCTCCACCGACGAGATCATGCCGGCCGGTTCACGGGTACTGCCGTTTCGCAGCAACATCCCCGAGATCAGCCGCTTCGCCTTCGAGCGCGTGGATGCTGGGTTCCATGAGCGTGCCATGGCCAATGAGCGCGGCCCCTGCTTCGTGCTCGGCGGGGAAAACTACGGCCAGGGCTCGAGCCGCGAACACGCGGCCCTGGCACCGCGCTATCTCGGGGTACGTTGCGTCATCGCCAAGAGCTTTGCCCGCATCCACTGGCAGAACCTGACCAATTTCGGAATCCTGGCGCTGACCTTTGCCGATCCGGCGGACTATCAGCGTATCGCGCTCGGTGCCGAGTTGATGCTGCCGAACGCCGCCCGCGCGCTCGCCGCTGGCGAGACCCTGACCGTGACCGACCACACCGGCGGCTTCGACTTCGAGGTCACCCACGCGCTGACTTCACGCCAACAGCAAATGATCGCCGCCGGCAGTCTCATCAACGTCATCCGCGCGCCACTAACGCACTTTGGCGGCGGGACGAACCACTAAATGGACACGAAATCAACACCAGATCGTTGCCGTGGGTGTCGGCCAATCGCTTCACCCTCCCAGCGGATCGGGCATCGCGATGCCTAGTGGGCCATGCGGGTACCTCAACCGACGGAATTGGCAAGAAACGCTTGTGGCAAATACAAACCGGTGTTGGGAAACACGTGCACCCAGCCCGGCATTCGCCCATTCGTGTTTATCTGGTGTTCATCTAGTGGTTCTGGTCAGGCGATCCAGCCCGAGAGGGTGAACAGGGCCAGGATGGCGAGCCAGAGGACGGCGGTGCGGACGGACAGGGCCCGGGCCCCCTCGACCGCGTCGACGGGCTCGCGCGAGCGGCGTTCCTCTTCGGTGGGTGCGGCGTCGTCACGTTCGTTGGGGCTGCGACGCAGCGCCGCGGCACCGGTCTCGGCGAGGAGTTGCTGGTTGCTGGCGAGTAGGTCCTCGCCGTCGCCCCGAAGGCCATGGCGCAGGCGATGCAAGGCCTCCTCGAAACTGCCGGTCATGGCGTAGCCGAAGGCGATCAGACGCGCCGGAATCCAGCCGAGCACACCCAGCACCCGGCGGGCGCCGCTCAGCAACCCAGGCCGCGCGACCATAGCGGGAGTCGGACGCAACGCGATCTCGGCGGCCATGCGGTAAAGCACTGCCCCAGCGGGCCCGAGCACGCAGAACCAGAACACCGTGGCAAACAGGTGATCGTGACTCTGGTAGAACACCGCCTCGACCATACGGCGCCCTTCGACCGCGGGTGACGCCGGCCGCGACTCGCCGGTGAGACGTTCGAAATACCAATCGGATCGCTCATGGTCGTCGAGACGGCGCGCATCCATGTAGTCGTCGATCAGCGTCGTCGGATCGAGCGGCCCGAGCGCGAACAACAGCACCACGACGCCGAGCGCCAGATTGACCAGACCGAACAGCCAGTCGTCGACCAGCCCCTGAAGAATGGCGATCACCACTGCCGGCGGCAGAATCACGATCACCGCGCCGACGACGCCGTCCATGCCTGCCGGAAGCCGGGCCGCGATCGCCGTGCCGACACGGGAAAACCACCCCCCCACGGCACTATCGCGGTGAGTGAACATCGCGCGATCGAGGGCGAGACTGACGAGGACGCTGATGAGGGTCATGCGTGGGGCTCTCCCGGTGCGGCTACCGCGGCGGGCAGCAGGGCGGTCAATCGATCCCAGTCGAAGGCCGGCCCGGGGTCCGTTTTACGGCCGGGCGCGACATCGCAGTGTCCCGCCAGCCCTGTTGTTGTGATCCCAGGATAAGCTGTGGCGAGCGCCCCCACAACTTGCGCCAGCCGGCGATACTGGTTTTCCGTGTAGGGAATGTCGTCAACGCCCTCCAGCTCGATGCCGATGGCGAAGTCGTTACATTCCTCCCGCCCCTCCCAGCACGAGCGACCGGCATGCCAGGCGCGCTCGTGGAACGGGACGTATTGCACCACCTCGCCATCGCGGCGAATCAGCAGATGCGCCGACACCCGCAATGCCGCGATTTCGGAGAAATACGGATGCGCGCACGGATCGAGCTCGTTGGTGAAAAGCTGATCGATCCCCGGTCCGCCGAACTCCCCCGGCGGCAGGCTGATGCCATGGATCACGACCAGCTCGATATCGGCGGTGTGAGGCCGCGCATCGCGATTCGGCGAGGGACATTGCCGCGCGACATCGAGCAGACCGGTTGCGGAATCCACGATCATAGGCGCGCCATTGTTGTCCGAGCCGCGCACGGTGACAAGGGAACGCGCCCCGGGGGGCGTGTCGATCGGCTGTTGAAGGAACCACGAATGGGCACGAATACTGCCGCTCGCTGTGTCGGGCGAGTCGGAGCTGCGCTGAGGGTGAGTTGCCACGTTTGGCCGTGGATAGAACCACGAATGAACACGAATAGACACGAATGCTGCCGCTCGCCGCGTTGTGCGGTTCGGAGCTGCGCTGAGAGTGCGTTGCGGGCTTTTGGGCTGACTGAACACCACAGATGGACACGGATGAACACGGATGCTGCCGCTCGCTGCGCCGGGCGAGCCGGAGCTTCGCTGAGGGCGCGTTGC
>JBBEEB010000130.1:8674-56127 GCA_040880995.1 Halofilum sp. (in: g-proteobacteria) | reverse complement strand
GCGAGGCGATCACATCCGCCGGGCCAGGAGCCTGTTAGAATCGCGCGGCTCGCTTTCCTGCACCGAACGGAACCCAATGGCCGATCTGAACCCGCAGCAGCGCGCCGCCGTGCGCCACCTTGGCACGCCTTTGCTGGTACTCGCCGGCGCCGGCAGCGGCAAGACGCGGGTCATCACCCACAAGATCGCCTGGCTGGTGCGCGAGGCCGGCCTGCCCGGCAAGGGTATATTCGCCGTGACGTTCACCAACAAGGCCGCGCGCGAGATGAAGGAGCGCGCCAGCAAGACGCTCCCGTCGGACCAGGCGCGCGGCATTTCGGTGTCGACCTTCCATACCCTCGGCCTGCAGATGCTGCGCAGCGATGGCCAGGCGCTGGGCTACCGCCGCGGCTTCACCATCATGGACGCCACCGACAGCCTGACCGCCATCAAGGAGCTGGTGCGCGGCGAGGCCTCGGGCAATCTGAACGAGGAAGACGACCTGCGGCGCGTCATCAGCCGGTGGAAGAACGACTTCGTGACCTCCGAGCAGGCGCACGCGGTCGCGCAGGACGAATTCGAGAGCCGCGCCGCGGCCCTCTACCTACGCTACGAGCGGCTGCTGCAGGCGTACAACGCGGTCGATTTCGACGATCTGATCATCCAGCCCGTGCGCCTGCTGACCGACCACCCCGAGGTACGTGAGCGCTGGCAGAATCGGGTACGCCACCTCCTGGTGGACGAATATCAGGACACCAACAGCGCCCAGTACGAGCTAATCCGGCTGCTGATCGGCGTCAACGGTGGCCTGACCGCCGTCGGCGACGACGACCAGTCGGTCTACGCCTGGCGCGGTGCGCGGCCCGAGAATCTGGCGCGCCTGGAAAAGGAGTTTCACAACCTCAAGGTCATCAAGCTGGAGCAGAACTACCGTTCCAGCGGGCGCATCCTGCGCGCCGCCAATCACCTGATCGGGCACAACCCGCATCTGTTCGAGAAGCGGCTGTGGAGCGAACTCGGTACCGGCGACCCGCTGCGCATCGTCGCCTGCCCCTCGGGCGAGGATGAGGCCGACCGCATCGCCGCGGAGATCCTGTCCAAACGCCTGCGCCATGGCCTGGACTGGCGCGATTTCGCCATCCTCTATCGTGGCAATTTCCAGTCAAAGGCGTTCGAGAAGGCGCTGCGCGAACGCAACATCCCCTATCGCGTCAGCGGCTCGAACTCCTTCTTCGACCGCGCCGAGATCAAGGACGTGCTTGCCTACGCGCGCCTGCTGGCCAACCCCGACGACGACACGGCCCTGCTGCGCGTGGTCAACACGCCGCGGCGGCAGATCGGCGCCAGCACGCTGGAGAAGCTCGGCACCTACGCCCGCAACCGCGGTGTCTCCATGCTGGGGGCCAGCACCGAGATGGGGCTGTCCGAGTCCATCTCCGGGCCACCGCTGGCCCGGCTGCAGCAGTTTTCCGAGTGGGTCGTGGGCATGGGCGACAACGCCCAGCGTGGCGATCCGGTCGCCGTCGTGCGCCAGGTGATCGAGGACGTCGGCTATCGCGGCTGGCTCGACGACGTCTCCAGCGACATGAAGACGGCCGAGAAGCGCTGGGCCAACGTGCAGGAGCTGCTCGACTGGATTGGCCGCATGGCGACGGACGAGGACGGCGCCGAGCGCGACCTGCCGGCCATCGTCTCGCGCCTGGCGCTGATCGACATGCTCGACCGCGCCGACGATGACGATGCCAGCGACTGCGTCAGCCTGATGACGCTGCATGCGGCCAAGGGCCTGGAGTTCCCGCACGTGTTCCTGGCCGGGATCGAGGAGGAGGTGCTGCCCCACCGCTCGTCGCTGGCCGAGGACCGTCTGGAGGAAGAGCGCCGCCTGGCCTACGTCGGCATTACCCGCGCCCAGCGCTCGCTCACCCTGAGTTACGCCGAGAAGCGCCGCCGCTGGGGCGAGGACATCACCTGCGAGCCCAGCCGATTCCTGAGTGAGCTACCGGAGGACGATGTGGTCTGGGAGGGCACCCAGGCGCCGTCCGACCCGGAGACGCGCAAGGCCGCCGGCCGCGAGCAGCTCGCCAACCTGCGCGCGATGCTGGGCGAAGGCTGAGCCACCCTGCGCGTCGACTGGCAGCCTTGGCCGGGAACGCGCCGGCCCGACCGTCTACTCCACCGCCGCGCGCAACCGGTACTCGTCCACCAGGCGCTCGAACGCCCGCCGCTGCTCCTCGGGCAGCTCCAGATCGCGGAAGCCGCCACGGTGCAAGCCGGGATGCAGCGACTCCGCGCTCCACGCCACTGTGGCACGCACCCGCAGCTCCGGGTGGCCGTCGAACGACACGGGCAGCGGGATCCGCAGCCGATACGTCCGACCGACTTCGAGTGGAACGGCCGAAGCGAGCATCAACCCAGTCGCCGACAGGTCGACGAGCTGGCCCAGGGTGGTATCCGATTCCGCATCGATCACCCGAGCGTGAAACATGAGCTGATGACGTTCGGATTGCCTGCGCTCCGACACATTGCCTCCCTGAATCGGCTTTTGCCGCTGATGTTGATGGTGGCCCGCGCATCTCGATTATACGGCCCTGCTCAGGCGGGTGACTGCGAATCGGCCACCTCGCCCAGCAGCGCGAGCATGGCGGCAGCCTTGTCGAAGGTCTCCTGGTACTCCGACTCGGCCTCCGAATCGATGACGATGCCGCCGCCGGCCCAGAAGCGCGCGCGCCCCTCGGAATAGACCAGCGTGCGGATCGCAATGTTCGTGTCCATCGCCCCGTCGAACCCAACGTAGCCGATGGACCCGCAGTACACGCCCCGTCGCTGGGGTTCGAGCTCCTCGATGATCTCCATGGCGCGGATCTTGGGCGCGCCCGTGATCGAACCTCCAGGGAAACAGGCACGCAACAAATCGAGCGCATGATGCTCGGGCGCCAGCCGACCAATGACCGTACTCACCAAGTGATGGACCGTGGGAAAGCTCTCGATGTCGCACAGCCGTGGCACACGCACGCTGCCGGTCGCGCAGACCTTGCCCAGGTCGTTGCGCAGCAGATCCACGATCATCACGTTCTCGGCCCGGTCCTTGGGGCTGGTGGCGAGCGCTTGCGCCAGGGCGGCATCCGCCGCGGCGTCGGCATTGCGCGGGCGGGTACCCTTGATCGGACGCGTCTCGACATGCCCCTCGGCATCCGCCCACAGGAACCGCTCGGGCGAGACCGAGAGCACCTGCGCGTCGGGGCCATTGAGGTACGCGGCGAACGGCGCCGGATTGATCGCGCGCAGGCGCCGGAACGCGACCCAGGGATCGCCGCTGGCCGCCACCTCGAAGCGCTGCGCGAGGTTCACTTGATAGCAGTCGCCCTCGCGCAAATAGTCATGCGCGCGGCCAAAGGCCGCGCGATAGCCGGCGGCGTCGAAATTTGCGCGCGCCTCGCCGCGCACGCGAAACGGCGCGCGCTCGGGCGCCACGGGCGGATCGCTGAACAGCGCCTGGAGTTCATCCCAGCGCTCGTGCGTGCGCGCGTCGCGGCCCGCCGATACCAGATGGCTTTCGCGGCGATCATGGTCGACCACCACGGCCCAGTCGTAGATCCCGACGGCCATCTCCGGCATGGCCTCGACGTCGGCCGCCGTTTGCGGCAGACGCTCCAGCCGTCGTGCCAGATCATATCCAAAGTAGCCGAGGGCGCCCCCGGCGAACGGTATCCCTGCCGGGAGGGCCGGCATGAGCTCACCGAGTTCCGTACGAACCTGGATGAATGGGTCCGTGAAAGTTCGTTCATGAGCGCCCCGCCGAGCAATCACCGTCTCCTCCCCGCGCGTGATCAGTGTCACACTTGGATCGGCGACGAGAATATCGTAGCGGCCGCGCACCTGGCCGGCGGCACCGCTATCGAGCAGGGCGCTCCACGGCTGATCGACCACGGTCTCGAACAACGCGGTCGAGTCGACGCGATACGGAAGCGGTGCGATCCGGACATCAGAGGCCATCGGGCGATGGGCTGTGGGGTGGCGGTGGACGGGAGGTCAATGCTACCAGAGTCAGGCGGCGCTACGCTGCGCGCGCGCCAGTCGAACGAAGACTTGTGCCGGAAAGCGTGGCTCCCCGAGGCGCGCAAACACCGCCATGCGCCGTGGGCACACCCGGTCACGTACCATCAGGAGCCGTCGTTATCGCCACAGTCAGTACCAATGAGTCCGGGGCGGGCGTTCGCATGATACGCCGCCTGCGAGACCATGTGGACTATCAACTGGACAACGTCCGGGCCTGGCTCGAGCGCCATCCGCGGATCGACCGGGCGCTGGAGCGCACCGGTTGCCTGCGGTTCGACCGCCGTTCCGTCTCGCGTGGCGTCGGCGTGGGTCTGTTCGTGGCACTCACCCCGACCGTGGGCGTGCAGACGGGCATGATGCTGGGCGGCTGCCTGCTCGTGCGGGGCAACTTTCCGGTTGCATTCGTCATCTCCTGGATCAGCAACCCGGTCACCATGGCGCCACTGTACATGGGGTACCACGCGCTCGGGGAAGTCCTGTTCGGGCCCATCCTGCGGGCCGGCATGCGGTTGCTCGGCTACGGCGAGAACCTCGCACTCGAAGTCGTGTACGTGGCGCTCGGTTCGTTGATCGTCGCCGCCCCGGTCGCCGCCGCCGGCTACCTGTTACTGCTGTGGGGCTGGGGCAACTGGATCATCCGGCGCCGTAACGCGGGCTTCTCGGCGCGCACCGCAGAACGGCGCGAGGCGGCACGGTCCTCGCGCCCAGAGCGGCCTTCCGACGACGACGGCGAGTGAGGCCGAAGCGGGTGCGCGCTTGCGCGCGGGACCGGCGCGCCTCTAATCTTGCCGGGTTTCTCTTGCCTCACTCCAGGAACCGCCATGGCCCGTAACGACGACTCCGCGTCCTCTTCCCACCGACGACGCTACTCGGCCCCCGTAGTCGACGGCCCCGCGCGCGCGGCCAGCCGCGCCATGCTGCGCGCGGTCGGCTTCGGCGAGGACGACTTCGCCAAGCCGCAGATCGGCATCGCCTCGACCTGGGGCATGATGACGCCCTGTAACATGCATATCGATCGCCTGGCCGAGCAGGCCCGCGACGGCGCGGACGACGCCGGCGGCAAGGGCGTGATCTTCAACACCATCTCCGTGTCCGATGGCATCTCCATGGGCACGGAGGGCATGAAGTACTCGCTGGTATCGCGCGAGGTCATCGCCGATTCCATCGAAACGGTCGTCGGCTGCGAGGGCTTCGACGGCGTGGTCGCCATCGGCGGCTGCGACAAGAACATGCCCGGCTGCATGATCGGCCTGGCGCGGATGAACCGCCCCGGTATCTTCGTCTACGGCGGCACGATTCTGCCCGGTTGCCACAAGGACAAGGACGTCGACGTCATCTCCGTATTTGAGTCGGTGGGCCAGGAGGCCAAGGGCCAGATCACCTCGGAGGAACGCCTCGAGGTCGAGAAATGCGCCATTCCTGGCGCCGGCTCCTGCGGTGGCATGTACACCGCCAACACCATGGCCTCGGCGATCGAGGCACTCGGCATGAGCCTGCCCAACTCGTCGGCGCAGGCGGCCGTCTCCGAGGACAAGCAGAACGACTGTCACCGTGCCGGCGCGGCCGTGCTCGAACTGCTCGAGCGCGGCATCTGTCCGCGCGACATCATGACGCGCGCAGCGTTCGAGAACGCGATCACCGTGGTCATTGCCCTGGGCGGTTCCACCAACGCGGTGCTGCACCTGCTGGCGATGGCGCACGCCGCCGACGTCGAGTTGTCGATCGAGGATTTCACGCGCGTCGGCGAGCGCGTGCCCGTACTCGCCGACCTGCGCCCGAGCGGGCGCTTCATGATGTCGGACCTGATCGCCATCGGCGGCATCCAGCCCCTGATGAAGGAACTGCTCGACCGCGGCCTGCTGCACGGTGACTGCATGACCGTGACCGGCCGCACGCTGGCCGAGAACCTCGCCGACGTGCCGCCTTACCCCAAGGGCCAGGAAATCGTCGCCCCCTTCGATCAGCCCTTCAAGAAGGACAGTCATCTGCGCATCCTTTACGGCAACCTTGCGCCCGAGGGCGCGGTGGCCAAGATCACCGGCAAGGAGGGCACACGTTTCTCCGGTACAGCGCGCGTGTTCGCCTCCGAGGAAGAATCGCTGACGCAGATCCTGGAGGGCGCCGTGGGCGCCGGCGACGTGGTGGTGATCCGCTACGAAGGTCCCAAGGGCGGACCGGGCATGCGCGAGATGCTCTCGCCGACTTCGGCCATCATGGGCCGTGGACTGGGCAGTGACGTCGCCCTGATCACCGATGGGCGCTTCTCCGGCGGCAGCCACGGCTTCGTCGTCGGCCACATCACGCCCGAGGCCGCCGTCGGCGGCCCGATTGCGCTGGTCGCCGATGGCGATACGATCACCATCGATGCCGAGTCCAACGCGATCCACCTCGACATCAGCGACGAGGAACTGGCCAAGCGTCAGGCCGCCTGGACGCCCCCCGCGCCGAACTATCGCCGCGGCGTGCTGGCCAAGTACGCGCGCCTGGTCAATTCAGCCTCGCTGGGCGCCGTCACCGACGCCGAGGGTTGATGATGAAACCGGGCGGTTGTCCCGAACGCCACGACATGATCGCCCGCCTGATCGCCCAGGACACGGTGACCAGCCGGGGCCGTGCCGAGCTCGACCATAGCAACCGCCCGGTCATCGACCTGATCGCCGAGTGGGCCGAGGGCCTCGGGTTTTCCGTGCAGGTCTTGCCCGTCCCCGAGCGGCCCGGCAAGTCCAACCTGATCGCCTCGCTCGGCCGCGGCCCCGGCGGCCTGGTACTGGCCGGCCATGCCGACACCGTGCCCTGCGATCCCGATCGCTGGAGTATGGATCCGTTCACCGCGACCGAGCGGGGGGGGCGGCTCTACGGGCTCGGCGCCTGCGACATGAAATCCTTCCTCGCGCTCGCCCTCGAGGCGGGCGGCCGCTACACGCAGACACGGCTCACGAAACCGCTGCACCTGGTCGTGACCGCCGATGAGGAAACGGACATGTCCGGCGCGCGCGCGCTGGCCTCGGCCAACGCCCTGCAGGCCGACGCCGCCGTGGTCGGCGAACCGACCAACCTACGCCCGATCCGGATGCACAAAGGCATCATCATGGAGCGCGTGCAGTTGGTCGGCCAGTCGGGGCATTCGTCCGACCCGGCCTACGGCAACAGCGCGCTCGAGGGCGCCTACGAGGCCCTGAGCGCGCTGCGCTCACTGCGTGCCGAGTTGCAGGCCGAGTTTTACGACGGCTCCTTCCGCGTGCCGGTGCCGACGCTCAATCTCGGCCAGATCCGCGGCGGCGACAATCCCAATCGCATCTGTGGCGAATGCGAGATTGCCTACGATGTGCGTCTCCTGCCCGGCATGGACGCGAGTGCCATCCGCGACCGTGTCCGCGCCCGGCTCACCGCGGCCCTCGCCGGCAGCGGGCTCGAACTGCACTTCGAAGCCCTGTCCGACGGCACCCCGGCCGCCGCCACACCGGCCAACGCGCTCATCGTCCAGGCGGCCGAGGAACTGACTGGCCACCCCGCCGGGGCGGTCGCCTTCGGTACCGAGGCCGGCTATTACCAGCGCCAGGGCATGGACGTGGTCGTGCTCGGCCCCGGCAGCATCGCCCAGGCGCATCAGCCCGACGAATACGTCCCGCTCGACCAACTCGACCGCACGGTCGAACTACTCGATGCCCTCATCGAGCGCTTCTGCCTCCAGCGCCCCCATGCCGTCGAACAGGCCGTATAACCGATCTCCCGTCGGGCAACGTCGAACCAAGGACGCGATCCGCTAAGCGCGCAGGGCGCGAAGACGCCGTAGTCACTGCCGTTGTGCCATGGGGCACCCATACTTGCCGCAGAATGCCATCGCTCGTTTTATCCGGGAGTCGACCGTCACGCGGCCCGCCGGCGGCGTCGGTTACACTCGGCTGAGTGGTGCCGCCGGGCACCCAGCGCCAGGGCTCGCATAGCGGCCAAAGGGAATGTGCGCTTGCAAGTGGGTCGTCGCCACCTCGATGAAGGTTTGGATCGCCGGATGAAGGGTCGCGTGACCGCCCCCCTGGTCGTGGCGCTGTTGGTAATCGTAGCCGGATGCTCACGCGGGGAAACTGCCGAAGAAGCTGGCGAGGGCACTTTCGCGCAGCATCCCGGCTTCGACGAATGGTTCGCCGCAAACCCTCCCGCCCCCTACGCAGCCAGCCGGGCCGAGCGCGAGCTACTCCAGCGATACCGTCCGCACTTGCGGGTGCCCGGAAGCGCGTCGGGGCCGCTCGACTTCTACCGCGACTACATCGCACACGGCACGCTCGTGATCGATGACCAGAGCTGGACCGAGGTGGACCGCGAACGACTCGCCGCGGTCGCGGACAACCCGGACGCCGAGTTCCGGCACGAGGCTCCGCCGGTCAAAGATCTGCAACCCACGGCCTACGGACGGGTCCGCTATAGCCAGATCGAGCCATTCGGCGAGTTCACGCTTCTCCAGTGGCATTTCGTGTTCCGCTATTCCGGCCTGCCATTCGACCTGCCGATATGGCAGGAGGCGCTCGCCCAGATGGTCGGTGTCCCCCGCGACTGGCACCAGCTCGACCACTATACGGCGGCCACCCTGGTGCTCGGCCCGGACGAGACCCCCGTGGGCGCCATCCTGCAGCAGCACAATCACCAACGAGCCTACTGGTTCGACCTCGACCTGGCGCTCCCCGAGGACGGCCGGCTTCGCCTCGCGGCCGCCGTGCGCTCCAATGAGCTGTATCCGTGGCGTGGCGAAGGTGCCAGTTACCGCACCGTGCGATTCCTCAACGCGAACACGGTCGACTGGTTGGTCACCGGCGACGCCAGCCCTCCCCGAACCGCGGCCTACGACACCACGGTCCCGGGGGAACCGGTCGATTACCGCCTGCAGTATCTCCCCGGCACCGACCCGTTCTACCGGTTTCAGGGTCGCCTCGGCGAGCGGCGCGTGACGCCAGGCCGCGACGGACCACCCGGTGCCGCCTACAACACGCTGCCCGAGTTCAAGGACCCGGCGTTGCAGTTCTGCGCCTTCCGCTGGCCCGAGTCTGGCGAGGATGAACGCTTGGCCGCATTGCGCACGCTGCTGGCCGACCCCGAGGACGAAGACGCCCGTGCGCGGTTGCTATCCGACTGTCGCGACTTCATTGCCGAGACCATCGGTTACAATGCGGCGAGCCGCAGCCCTGGACACGCCGATGAATGATGCCGCCGATCCGCACGGGCATCTCGCCTGGTTTCGCAATGCGTCGCCGTACATCCAGGCGCACCGGGGGCGCACGTTCGTGCTCGCCATCAGCGGCGAAGCCGTCCATGAAGCCGGTTTTCCGGCACTGGTCCACGACATTGCGCTACTCACGCGGCTGGGCGTGCGGATCGTGCTGGTGCATGGCGCGCGTCCCCAGATCGACGAGCGCTTGCAGCGCGAAGGTATCCCGCCCGTTTACCACCATGGCCAGCGCATCACCGAGGCCGAGGCGCTGCCATTCGTCTGCGAGGCGGTCGGCCGCGCCCGCAGCGAGATCGAGGCCCGTCTTTCCACCGGCCTCCCCAACACGCCCATGGCCGGTGCTGGTATCCGCGTATCCGGTGGCAATTACGTGGTCGCGCGTCCCTGGGGCGTGCATGACGGGGTGGATTTTCAGCATACCGGGCAGGTGCGGCGCATCGACGCCGAAGCGATCGACGCCGCCCTCGCGCGCGGCGACATCGTCCTGCTCTCCCCCCTCGGGCACTCCCCCACGGGCGAGATCTTCAATCTCCGTGCCGAAGATGTGGCGACCGAGACCGCGGTCGCCCTGCGCGCCGACAAGCTGTTGCTGCTGACCGGCACCGGCGGCGTGCACGACGCCTCCGGCACGCTCATCAACCAGCTCAATCCGACCGCGGCCGACCGTTGGGCCGAGGAGCAGGGCGAGGCCGACCCGGAAGGCGCGCGCCGGCTGGGCAATGCGTCGACGGCACTGCGTCGGGGCGTGCGCCGCGTACACCTGATCGCGCGCAGCGAAGGCGCGCTGCTGGCCGAACTCTACACCCGCGACGGGACGGGCACGCTGGTGACGGCGGAGACCTACGAGGGTCTACGGGCCGCGCGCGTCGACGATGTCCCCGGCATCCTCGAACTGATCCGCCCGCTCGAGGATGAAGGCGCGCTCGTGCGGCGCTCACGCGAACAACTCGAACTGGAAGTCGACCACTTCGCCGTGATCGAGCGCGACGGCAAGATCATCGGCTGTGCCGCGCTCTACCCCATGCCCGACCACGCGAGCGCGGAGATCGCCTGCGTGGCTATCGACGCCGACTACCGGGACAGTGGCCGTGGCCGACAGTTGCTCGAATGGCTAGAGCAACGCGCCGCCGCACGGGGGCTGCACCGCCTGTTCGTGCTATCGACGCGGACCATGCACTGGTTCCGCGAATGCGGCTACGAGCCCGGCGATGTGGAGGCCCTGCCCGCTCAGCGCCAGGCGATGTACAACTGGCAGCGCAACTCAAAGGTGTTCGTGAAGGCGATCGCCTAGCCCACCCGAACCGCAGCGCGGAATTGGCCATGCGGGCCTGTGTCCGAGCAAGGACGGAACTTGGTACGGCTCGTAGGAGCGGCCCTTGGCCGCGAACCAACCGGGCAGCCACCCCTCGAGTTCGACGGTTCGCGGGCAAGCCCGCTCCTACAGCCATGAGACCCACGTCGTTGCGAGGAGCCGCGGGCGACGAAGCAATCCAGCGTCGACGCCAAGCCACCAGTTCTGCGCTCCACCTGTGGAACGACTGGATCGCTTCACTCCGTTCGCGATGACATCGCAGCGGTTTGTAGCGGCCGCCACTGGCCTGCGGTCCGATGCGCTTGGTCGCTAGGCCAGCCGAGCCGAGCACCACACGGGCCCTATAGGAACGGATTCGGTCGCGGACGAACCGGGGACACGCGATCAGCCGCCTCAGCCCGTCTGCTGCTCCTGCTGCTGGGATTCTTCGGTCCGCTGCTTCAGATCTTCGCGCACCTGCGCCATGTCGAGGGCACGCACCTGCTCGATGGCCTGCTCGAGCGTGGACTCGGCCATGGCGCCGGCCTCGAGCATGATCAGCGTCTGCTCGCGGAAGATCGCGAGCGTGGGGATGGAGCGGATTCCGAAGGTCTGTGCGACCTCCTCCTGCTCCTCGATATTCACCTTGCCGAAGGCAATGTCGGGATGGCTCTCCGCGACCTTTTCATAGGTCGGCGCGAACGACTTGCAGGGGCCGCACCATTCCGCCCAAAAGTCGACGAGTACGATATCGTGCTCGCGGATGGTGGATTCGAGATTCTCTTGCGTGAGGTCGACCACCGCCATGGCGTCTCTCCTTTGCGGATAAAAGTTGGGCGCCGTGCGGCGCCGTTACCGTCGATGTATCGATGAATCCGCGCGTTTCAACCCGGCGGCGGCGCTCTCCTACGTGTGCGGGAACAAGGCCGCCAGCTGGGCACCGGGATCGGACGCGACCATGAAGGCCTCGCCGATGAGAAAGGCGTGGACGTCGGCGGCGCGCATGGCGGCGACATCGTCCTGCGTGTGAATGCCGCTCTCGGTCACCAGCAGTACGTCCGGCGGCACGCGGCCGCGCAGCTCGCGCGTCGTCTCCGGCGTCGTCTCGAAGGTCCGCAGATCGCGGTTGTTGATGCCGATCAGGTCAGGACCGGCGGCGAGCGCACGCTTGAGTTCGTGCTCGTCGTGGACCTCGACCAGCACGTCCATGCCCAGCTCGATCGACAGGCCGTGCAGTTCGCGCAGCGCGGCGTCATCGAGCGCGGCCACGATCAGCAGAACGCAGTCGGCGTTCATCGCCCGGGCCTCGTAGACCTGATACGGGTCGATGATGAAATCCTTGCGCAGCGCAGGCAGTCCGCTGGCCGCGCGAGCAGCCGTGAGGTAACTACCGTCGCCCTGGAAGAAATCCCGATCGGTCAGCACGGACAGGGCCGCCGCGCCGCCGGCGGCGTAGCTGCGCGCGATCTCTGCCGGGTCGAAGTCTGCCCGTAGCAGCCCCTTGCTGGGTGAGGCCTTCTTGATCTCCGCAATCACGGCCGCCTCGCCGGCATCCGTCCGGCCGGCGAGCGCGGCGCGGAAGCCGCGTGGCGGATCGGCCTGCGCGGCCCGCGCCGCCAGCGCCTCGATGGGCTCGCGCCCCGCGGCCGCCGCGATCTCCTCGGCCTTGCGCGCCAGAATCCGCCGGAGGATGTCCGGTGTCTGCTCTCCGGAGGCCACCGTGCTCATCTGTGCTCCCCGCGCGCGGCCATCGGATGAATGCCGCCGCGTGCGCAACAAGGCACCTCAAGGGCCACTCGGCCGCTAGCGAGCATTGCTGACCCGCACGACCTCATCCAGGCGTTCCTGCGCCGCCCCGTTTGCCATCGCCTCGCGCGCGCGGTCGATCCCGTCCGCCAGACTCGCGGCCACGCCGGAGACGTAGATCGCCGCGCCCGCATTGAGCGCAATGATGTCGTGCGCCGGACCGGTCTCGCCGGCGAAGCAGGCGCGGATCACCTGCAGGCTTTCCTCGGCGCTCGAGACGCGGATGCCCTCCACGGGCGCGCGAGTCATACCGAAATCCTCGGGTGCAATGGTGTAGGTCTCGACGCCGTGGTCGCAGTACTCGGCGACATGCGTCTCGGCGCCGATGCTGATCTCGTCGAGACCATCGGCGGCGTGAACCACCATGACGTGCCGGCTGCCGAGCTCTCCGAGCACGTGGGCGACATGCTCCACCCAGTCGTCCGAGTACACACCGACAACCTGGTTGGGCGCACCCGCCGGGTTGGTCAGCGGACCGAGCACGTTGAACACGGTGCGCACGCCCATCTCCTTGCGCGGGCCGACGGCGTAACGCATGGCCTTGTGGTGGGCCGGGGCGAACAGGAAGCCGAAGCGCGCCTCGCGGATGCATTGGGCGACCTGCTCGGACGAAAGGTCCAGGTTCACCCCAGCGGCCTCCAGGACATCGGCGCTACCGCAGGCCGAGGACACCGAGCGGTTGCCGTGTTTGGCCACGTGAGCACCGGCGGCCGCAACCACGAATGCGGCCGCCGTCGAGACGTTGAACGTGCTCGCGGAGTCGCCGCCAGTGCCGCAGGTATCGACCAGGTGCGCGAGGTCGGCCACATCGACCCGCGTCGACAGCTCGCGCATCACCTTGGCCGCGCCGACGATCTCGGCGACGGTCTCGCCCTTCATGCGCAGCGCGGCGAGGAACGCGCCGATCTGCGCATCGGTGGCCTCGCCGGTCATGATCTGGCGCATGACGGCGGTCATCTGCTCGCCGCTCAGGTCGCGGCGCTCGACCAACGCGCCGATGGCTTGTTGCACGTTCATGCCGGTTCCGGCTCCTTGCGCTTGTTATTGGCGGCCGCCGCCGGACCGAGGAAGTTGGCGAGCAGGTCGTGACCGTGGCGCGTGAGAATCGATTCGGGATGGAATTGTACGCCCTCGACCGGGAGGCTCCGATGGCGCAGCCCCATGATCTCGTCGGGCGAGCCGTCCGGGTTCTCGGTCCAGGCGGTGATCTCGAGGCAGTCCGGCAGGCCGTCGCGGGCGACCACCAGCGAATGGTAGCGCGTCGCCTCGAACGGATTCTCCAGTCCGGCGAACACGCCCTCGCCGATATGGTGCATCTGCGAGGTCTTGCCGTGCATGATCTCGCGGGCATGCACCACCTTGCCGCCGAAGGCCTGACCGATGGACTGATGCCCCAGGCACACGCCGAGGATCGGCACGCGCCCGGCGAAGCGCTCCACCGCCGCCACGGAGATGCCCGCCTCGTTCGGCGTGCACGGGCCCGGCGAGATCATGATCCGCTCCGGGGCCAACGCCTCGAGTTCGTCCACCGTGATCTCGTCGTTACGGTAGACCCGGGCCTCGACACCCAGCTCGCCCAGGTACTGCACCAGGTTCCAGGTGAAGGAGTCGTAGTTGTCGATCATCACCAGCATGGGTCCTCTCCCGGAAACGAAGCCAGCACCTGCGTGAGAGTCGTAGGTCGCGCTTTAGCACGACTGAACCGGGCAGCCCGGTCCAAATGTCTTTGTAGGTCGGGCTTCAGCCCGACCTACAGCCGTACGTTAGGCGCTTGTTCTCTAGCGTGTCGGTAGGCCGTCGGCGCGGTCCAGGCCCGCCTCGGCCAGCTCCACCGCGCGAAACATCGCGCGGGCCTTGTTCATGGTCTCGTCCCACTCGGCCTGCGGCTGCGAGTCGTGGACAATGCCGCCGCCCGCCTGCACATGCAGATCGCCGTTCTGAATCACGGCCGTGCGGATAGCGATCGCCAGGTCCATGTCGCCGGACCAGGCCAGATACCCGACCGCCCCCGAGTACACCCCGCGGCGCACCGGCTCGAGTTCGTCGATGATCTCGAGCGCGCGGATCTTGGGCGCCCCGGAGAGCGTACCGGCGGGGAAGGTCGCCCGCAGCACGTCCATGGCCGACAGGCCCGCGCGCAACTGGCCGACTACGTTCGAAACGATGTGCATGACGTGCGAGTAGCGCTCGACCGTCATGCGGTCGGTCACATCGACCGAGCCGATCTCGGCCACCCGGCCGACGTCGTTGCGCCCCAGGTCGATCAGCATCAGGTGCTCGGCGATCTCCTTGGGATCGGCCAGCAGCTCGCACTCCAGCGCGCGGTCGTGGGATTCGTCGAGCCCGCGCGGGCGCGTGCCGGCGATCGGCCGGACCGTGACCTCGCCATCCTCCACACGCGTCAGGATTTCCGGCGACGCGCCCACGACCTGGAAGTCCTCGAAATCGAGCAGGTACATGTAGGGCGAGGGATTGAGACAACGCAGGGCGCGGTAGAGATCGAGCGGCCGGGCGGCGAAGGGCACCGATAATCGCTGCGACGGCACCACCTGCATCACGTCGCCGTCGACGATGTATTGCTTGATGCGCTCGACCGCGTCCTTGTAGCCCGCCTCGGTGAAACCGGAGACGAAATCCCGTTCCGTGACCGCCGCGGAAGCCCGCGGCGGCGGGTAACCGGGGGCTGGGCCACGCAGCGTCTGGATCAGGTTGTCCAGGCGCACCTGGCCGGCGTCATAGGCCTCGCGGGTGGGCTCGACGAACACGATCAGCTGCGCCGTGCCGCGCAGGTTATCGAACACCACGACCTCGTCGGAGACCATCAGCAGGATCGTGGGCGCGCCCAGCGGATCCGGCTTGGTCTGCGGCACGTCCAGACGGGGCTCAATGTAGCGGATGGTGTCGTAGCCGAAGTAGCCAACCAGCCCGCCCTGCACGCGCGGCAGGCCCGCGACATCCGGTACCCGATAGCGCTGGCGGAAGGTCTCGACCCAGGCGAGCGGATCGGCGACCGGTTCGCGCTCGACCACCGCGCCGGCCTCGCTGACCGTGACCTCGCGCTCATTGACACGCACCACCGTGCTACACGGCAGGCCGATGACGGAGTAGCGGCCCCACTTCTCACCCCCTTGGACGGACTCGAACAAATAGGAGTACGGCCCGTCGACCAGCTTCTGCCAGGTCGAAAGCGGCGTGTCGAAATCCGCGAGGATCTCGCGGGTGAGGGGGATGCGGTTATAGCCCTGGCGGGCGTAGGTATCGAACTGTTCGGGGGTCATCGGGACTCCGGATCTACGTCGGGCGTCGCGGTCTGCGGATTCAGGCCACGCACCACCATCGCCGCGCTGGCGGCATCGACGTCATCCGGAGTGCAGGTGTGCTCATAACGATCTTCGACGAGCCGTGGATGCACCGCCGACGGGCGGCGCTCGAATAGCGTCGATTTAACCCGGGCGCCGCGGTTACGTCAACCCGAGGGCCTGTCCACCGCGCGCGTCGGCGTCCGCCGGACGGATTTTCCGGCCCGGCCTTACGTCCGGGCCGATCCACTCGAACCGACCACGCCCTCGCCCAACAATGCCTCGACGAGCGCGTCGAACCGCTCGAACACCGCATCGGCACCGGCCTCTTCCGGCGTCTGGCCGCGGCTGTAACCCGTGCGCACGCACCAGGCCGGGCAACCGGCGGTGCGCGCCGAGGCGACGTCGATGCCCGAGTCGCCAATCATCACGCACTCGCCGAGATCCGCGCCCAGGCGTTCGGCGGCCCGCTGCAACGGCGCCGCGTCCGGCTTCTTCGGCAGGCCCGAGTCGCCAGCGACCAGGACATCGAAGCGGCCGAACAGATCGAGCGCGCCGAGCAGCGAGACCGAGAACATGCGCGCCTTATTGGTCACGCAGGCGGTGCCGATGCCTGCGGCACGCAGCCGATCCAGCCCCTCGGGCACACCGGGATACGGCGCGCTCATGGTGCCGATGGCCTCGGCATAAGCGGTATCGAAACGCGTACGCGCGTCCTTGTACTCAGCCTCGCTGGGCTCACGCCCCATCATCTCGGTCAGTGCCTGCGTCACTAGTTGGTCGATACCCTCACCGATCCAGCCGCGCACGTTCTCCAGTCCCGCGCGCGCCAGCTCGCCGCCTTCGAGCATGCGATCCACCGCCTGCGCCAGTTCCGGCGCGCTATCCACCAGCGTCCCGTCGAGATCGATTAGCGCCACGCGCACTGCCATTACGTCTTCCAACCTCGAAACAGGGAGATGCCTTGGAGGCTCCATGTAGGAGCGGGCACTGCCCGCGAACCGTCAAGATCGAGCGTGGCTGCCCGATTCGTTCGCGGCCAATGGCCGCTCCTACAGAACACGGACGAGCCGCTCACGCCCGCGCGTCGGCAATCGCCTTGCGCATCTGTGCGATCGCCTCCGCGTAATCGCTCGCCCCGAAAATCGCCGAACCGGCCACGAAGGTATCCGCCCCGGCCGCGGCCACCTCGCCGATGTTCGCGGCCTTGATTCCCCCATCGACCTCGAGGCGGATGTCGCGGCCGGTGCGGTCGATGATCGCGCGCGCCTCGCGCAGCTTGTCGAGCGTGGCCGGAATGAATTTCTGTCCGCCGAAGCCGGGGTTCACCGACATCAGCAGCACCATGTCCACCTTGTTACCCACATGGCGCAGCACGTCCAGCGGCGTGGCCGGATTGAACACCAGGCCGCACTTGCAGCCCTGCTCGCGCACCAGCTCCAACGAGCGGTCGACGTGCTCGGAGGCCTCGGGATGGAAGGTGATCCAGTCGGCCCCGGCCGTAGCAAAATCCGGAATGATTCGATCGACCGGCTTGACCATCAGGTGCACATCGATGGGCGCAGTCACGCCGTGCTTGCGCAGCGCCTCGCACACCAGCGGCCCGATGGTCAGATTCGGGACGTAATGGTTGTCCATTACGTCGAAATGCACCATATCGGCACCGGCCGCGAGCACCGCGTCCACTTCTTCGCCGAGCCGGGCGAAGTCGGCCGACAAAATGGAGGGCGCAATCAGTGGATCTTGTAGCCCGGGCATCGGTTTACCAGCCGGCGAATGAGGGATCGCGAGCGTACCCGAGTTTCCCGTGATCCGGCAATCAATCCCGCTGGCGCCCCGCGGCGGGCTCACGGATAGAAAACGTGATTGCCGATCGTGACCAGCGGTGACATGCGTTGCGCCCAGCGCGGCTCGACGTAGGTGGCGTGGTAGTGGTGAGAATCAGGGACAACCGGAGTGTGCTCGCCGTCGTAGACCTCTTCGGCGACGGCCATGGCGCGTTGCCAGGCGGAGCCGCGGGGGCCGTTCACGTCTTCAAGGGTCCAGGAGAAGGCGGCGACCTGGCGGCTGGTCGCGGCGCTGCGGTTGAGCTGGTGGACCACGGCGCACACGGAGTGGGGGAAGCGCGGTGAGGCGACGCGGTTGAGCGTGACTTCGGCCACGGCTACGCGACCGGCATAAGGCTCACCGCGGGCCTCGTGATAGATGTTCTCGGCCAGGCAGCGCAGGTCGGTGCGGCGCGCCTGCTCGGCGTAGCGCTGGGTGTATCCGGTCACGACGAGGTGGACGATGAACCCGACCGACGCGATGAACGACAGGGTAACGCCCACGACGACGACCCGGCTGGTGTCGCAGCGGTAACGCAGGTCGGCGAGCCAATCCCGGAACTCGGCCGGGAGCGTGCGTGCGCGATCGGTGAGGTTGTAGAACCAGAGGAACATGCGGCTGCGGGCGGTCTAGTAGGTACATGAGCATACCTACTGCGCCCGCGACCGGCGCTGGTGTAGTTCACATGGACACGATTTGGGCCGATTGCGCGGTCATGCCAGCCCTCGAGATCGCCGCTGCGCGGCGTACCCCCTCATCCCAGCCTTCTCCCCCAAGAGGGAGAAGGAGTTACCTCGTTTACCGGGATCTGACTGTTTAATGCACTGGCCCGTGGGGGCAGAGCTCGCAGACGTCGGTATCCGCCTATGGAAGTCGCCGCTTCGCGGCGTAGCCCCTCATCCCGGCCTTCTCCCCCAAGGGGGGGAGGGGTAACCACGTCGAGAGGCGTGCCGGGAGAGGTGTCTAGTGCACTGACTCTTCGGGCCAGAGCTCGCGGACGTCGTCGGGCAGCATATGCTGCACCTTGCGGATCTCGCCATCGCTGATATGCCGGCCGAGCACGGTGAATACGGCGCGGGCGGCGGTCTCGGGGTCGTCGTAGTCGAGCTTCTCGAAGTCCTTGCCGACGCGGCTGAGGAATTCGTCGCGGCTCCGGTAGTTCTCGGGCTTGCCGCCGTAGTGATAGCCCTCGTAGAAAATACCGCGCACCAGCAACGGTAGCTGCGCGGAGAGATCGACGGTCTCGCCCGGCTCGAGACGGTCGCGGACCGTAAACAGCGTGCCGCGTAGCGCGTGGTAGGCAACCTGCCGATCCTCCGTGCCCATCGCGTGGGCGATCTCCTTCAGCCAGGCCTCGGTTTCCTGCACAGTGCGGTCGATCGCGGTGACTTGTGTGGCCATTGCGTCCTCCTGACGATGGGCTGCCGGTGCGGCGGGCACCGACGCCTCAAAGGCGACAGGGTACGTGGGCCGGCGCGCCTTGGCGGCTGGGGCAAGCCCTGAAATGGTGAGAGTCCTTTCCCGCCTGCCACCCGTTATGGCACCGGGGCTCGCGGCACTTGGCGGCATTGCGCGTCCCCGCCGCGCGAGTGAGAAACGCGCCCCGGGACAACCGGGTGTGGTGCTCGGGGCGCGGTGGGTGGTTAGTGCACGACCTCTTCCGGCCACAGGTCGCGGACGCTGTCCGGGAGCATGTGGCGCACCTTGTCGGTCTCGCCGAGGCTGATGCGCTCGCGCAGTACAGTGAACACGGCACGGGCGGCGGTCTCGGGGTCATCGTAGTTGATCCGCGCGAAGTCGCAGCTCACTCGGCGCAGGAACTCGTCGCGCGAGCGGTAGCGCTCCGGTTTGCCGGTGTGGTGGTAGCCCTCGTAGAAGATGCCGCGGACCAGCATCGGCAGTTGCGCGGCCATGTCGTCGGCCTCGCCGGGCTCGAGGCGATCGCGCAGGGTGAACAGCGTTCCGCGCAGCGCGTGGTAGGCGACCTGGCGGTCGTCCGTCCCCATGGCCGCGGCTATGGCCTTGAGCCAGGACTCGGTCTCCTGGACGCTGCGATCGAGTGCGGGGACATGCAGGCTCATGATGATGATTTCCTCCTGGAGGGGTGCCCGACTCGATCAGATTACGCCCGCCGGCCGTTCCCGGTGGCCGGGGTGAACCCTACGTGCAGGCATCGATTACGCCGTGAGCGCGGGCACGGTTGAACACCCCATCAGCGCGATTACTCCCAACGGAAAAGTGCCGCGCCGATGGCGAGGAACACCGCGCTCATGGCGGCAAGCACGCCCAAATGGGGCGCGATGGCCACGAGGCCCTGGCCTTCGATCATCACGCCGCGGGCGGCATCGATCACGTGCGTCAGCGGCAGCAGGGTGGCCAGCGCCTGTAGCCAGGGGTGCAGGCCCTCGGTGGAGAACCACACGCCGGAGAGGAACATCATCGGCCAGCTCATCATGTTGAGCAGGCCGCCGGCGAGTTCCTCGCTGGCGGTGCGGGCGGCGATGATCAGCCCCAGCGAGATCAGGCAGATCGCCCCGAGGACGAGCACGGCCAGGAGGTTGAGCCAGTGGCCGTAGACCGGGAAGTCCAGGAAGAAGTTGCTGCCGACGAAGATCGCCGAGGTGATCGCGGTGATGATGATCAGGCGTGAGCCCACCTGCGCGATCAGAAACTCCGCCGCTGTCAGCGGCGTGGCCTTGAGGCGCTTGAGGACGCCGTTCTTGCGATAGCGCACGATGACGAAGCCGACGCCGAACAGCGCCGTGAACATCATGTTCATGGCCAGCAGGCCGGGCACGAGCCAGTCCACGTAGCGGATGGTGCGACCCGGTACCTCCTCGCGCGTGTAGCCACTGTCGCCGCCTGCGGACACGCCGCGCAGCACCTGCTCCATGAGATACCCGCTGGGTGAGGCGTCGCTGATCCAGTAACGCCGATCCGCCGGATCGAGCAGCAGATCGAGCTGATGGCGGCGCAGCTTGGTGCGCCCGTCCGCGAGCGATTCGACCGCAGTGTACTCGACGTGATCGATGCGCAGCATCGGCAGACCGGCCTCCCCCTCCTCCAGCTGCGTATCCTCGATGCCGATTACGCCGATCAGGAAGCGCTCCGGGGCCGAACCGGAGAACGCGAAGGCGAAACCGAAGACAATCGCGACCGGCAGGATGATGGTCCAGGCGACGGCCGAGCGGTCGCGCAGGAACTCGCGATTGCGCGCGACGAATACGGCGGCGATGCGCCGCGGGCTCACGTGCGCAGCTCCCGTCCGGTCAGTTCCAGGAACAGGTCCTCCAGTGTGCGCTCGCGGATGAGCAGGCGGTCCAGCCGGCTCTCGCTCGCGACCAGCGCCTCGACCACCGCGCGCACATCACGCGTGAGCACCTCGTAGCGGTCGCCGAGGTCAACCACGGTGCCGGGCAAGGAATCGGGCGCGCCCTGCAGATCGGCACGGGGAATCTCCACCACGCTGTCACCGAAGTGATCGGCGAGCAGTGTCCGCGGGGCCCCCTGGGCGATGATGCGGCCGTGATCGACGATGGCGACCTCGGTGCACAGGCGCGCCGCCTCTTCCATGTAGTGCGTGGTCAGCAACACGGTCTTGCCGCGGGCGCGGATGCGCTCGACCAGCGACCAGAAGTTGCGCCGCGCCTGGGGATCGAGCCCAGTGGTCGGCTCGTCGAGAAAGACGATGTCCGGATCGTTGACCAGCGCGATCGCCAGCAGCAGGCGCTGGCGCTGGCCGCCGGAGACCTGGTTGCAATAGCTCGGCAGGAACTCGCCCAGGGCGCATAGATCGGCCAGCTCGGCGATGGGCATGGAGCGCGGGTAGAAGGCAGCGAACATCTCCAGCGCCTCGCGCACGGTCATGTAGTCGGGCAGTGCCGTGCGTTGGAACTGGATGCCGGCGGCGGCGCGGAAGGCGGCCCCGCGCGGTTCACCGCGATAGCGGATGGCGCCAGCCGTCGGCTCGGTGATGCCCTCGAGCATCTCCACGATGGTCGTCTTGCCGGCGCCGTTCGGCCCGAGCAGTCCGAAGCACACGCCCTCTTCCAGGTCGAAGCTCACGCCATCGACGGCGGTCACGCCGGGGTAGCGTTTGACCAAGCCTTGCGCTTCGAGCACGGCACTCATGCGGTTATCCCCTCCAGGCGTTGCGGCGCAGGAGGGGTGGCCGTTGACCGAGAAGGATTCTCAAAAGGTTGAGTCCACTTCATTCGCAGCCAAAACGGCTCCTACAAACAACGAGGTCATCGCGAACGCAGTGAAGCGATCCAGTCGTTCCACGGGCAAGATGCAGAACCGTGGCCCGGGACTCGACACTGGATCGCCGCGTCGCCTTCGGCTCCTCGCGATGACCGGTGACATCGTGCGCCGCGTCCGTTTGTAAGGAACTACCGCGAGGCGGTCTCGGGACTGCCCATTGATTCGCAGCGTGGACCGCTCGGTCGCGCGAAATGTTCTATTCCGGCCGGCCGCCGAGTTCGCGCAGGATCGTGCGCGCGGTATCCAGCGCCGTGTCGGCGTCGTCGGCCAGGACGTTGACGTGGCCCATCTTGCGGCCGGGGCGCGGCTCGCGCTTGCCGTAGAGGTGCAGCTTGGCGCCGGCGCGGTCGAACACGCGCGTCCAGTCCGGGTCGCCATCGCCCCAGAGGTCACCGAGCAAGTTGACCATGGCCGCCGGCCTGAGCAGTTCGGTACTGCCCGGCGCGAGGCCGCAGAGCAGGCGCACCTGCTGCTCGAACTGGTCCGTCGCGCAGGCATCCAGGGTGTAGTGACCGGAGTTGTGCGGCCGCGGGGCCAGTTCGTTGACCATCAGCGCGCCGTCGGCGGCGACGAACAGCTCGACCCCGAGCACGCCGCAGTAATCGAGCGCGGTAGCCGCAGCGGCGGCGATCTCGGTCGCGCGGCCGTCCAGCGCCTCGTCGATCGGCGCCGGCACGCGCGTGGTCGCGAGAATGGCGTCGACGTGGACGTTTTCTCCCGGCGGATAGCAGGCCACCGTGCCGTCGGCAGCGCGGCAGACGATGACCGACAGCTCGCGCGCCAGCGCGATGCGCCGCTCGAGGATGCAGGGTTCGCCGCCGAGCGCGGCGAAGGCCGTCTCGGCCTCCTCCGGCGTCGCGACCGGCGCCTGGCCCTTGCCGTCATAACCGCCTTGGGCGCGTTTGAGCACGGCCGGGGTACCGACATGCGCGAGCGCGGCAGTCAGATCGCCAGCGCCGCGGACCGGCGCCCAGGGCGCAGTCGGCAGGTCGTGGGCGTCGAGGAAGCCCTTCTCGGCCAGGCGATTCTGCGTCGGCGCAACCGCGTCGGCCGCCGGGCGCACGGCGCAATGCGGTGCCAGCCGCGCGAGCGCCTCGCCGGGGACATTCTCGAATTCGGTGGAGACCGCGGCACACTCCCCGGCCATACCGTCGAGCGCGCGCTCGTGCAGGTATTCCGCCTCCAGATGGAGGTTGGCAATCGCGCCGGCCGGACTGTGTGGATCGGGGTCGAGCACGATCACGCGGTAACCCATGGTGCGGGCCGCCATCGTGAACATGCGCCCGAGCTGGCCGCCGCCCAGCATGCCAAGCGTGGCCCCGGGCAGGATCGGGGAGATAGTCATTGCGCTTTCACTCCTTGTCGCCCTGCGCCGGAAGGATTATTCGGGCGGGGGCACCTGCATGGCACGGGCGGCATCGCGCTGTTGGCGGCGGAAGTCCTCCAGGCGCTCATGCAAGGCCTCGTCGCCGGTGGCGAGCATGGCAATGGCGAACAGGGCCGCATTGGCCGCACCCGCCTCGCCGATGGCGAAGGTGGCCACGGGCACCCCGCGGGGCATCTGCACGATGGAGTGTAGCGAGTCCTCACCGCCGAGATGGCGCGAGGGCACGGGCACACCGAGCACGGGCACCGTGGTCTTGGCCGCCAACATGCCCGGCAGGTGCGCGGCGCCACCGGCGCCAGCGATGATGCAGCGCAGGCCACGTCCGGTGGCGGTTTCGGCGTACTCGAACATCCAGTCCGGCGTGCGGTGGGCGGAGACCACGCGCGCCTCGGCGGCGACCGAGAACGACTCCAGGCATTCGGCCGCATGGCGCATGACGCCCCAGTCGCTGTCGCTGCCCATGACCACGCCTACAAGCGGCTCGGACACGGTATGTCCTCCGGCTGCGGGAAGGCCCGGATTGTGGCTCAAGCAGCGCTGACGCACCAGTCCACGGGAGCAGCGCAGCCGGATGTGACCGACGGCACGATTTTTCCGAGAGCGGTGTTGCGAATTATTCGTAATCGTAGGTATAGTTGGATCCGTACCGGCGCGATGCCGACCCCGGAGACCCTTCGATGTATGTTTGTGTATGCGGCGGCGTCACCGAGCGCCATATTCGCAGCGCGGTTCGCGACGGAGTGGTGACCTACCAGCAGCTCCGCCAGGAGTTGCCCGTGGCCCGCTGCTGTGGACGCTGCAAGCCGATGGCGAAGAAGATTCTGGCCGAAGCGGTCGCATCCGAGTTCCCGGCCCTGCCAAATCGCGTATTGTTGCCCTCGCCGGTCGCCGCCTGACGCCGGCGTTCGCCCCTGACCTTCCTGCTTTACGCATTCGAACCCTAGTCAATGCCCAAGGCCCCTAGCCGTGGGCATGATTCCGCCGTATACTTAGACTCAGTCTAAACAGATAAGGAGTCCGGCATGCAGGGCGACGCAAAGGTCATCGAATACCTCAACGGGGCACTGAAACGGGAGTTGACCGCGATCAACCAGTACTTCCTGCACGCGCGGATGCTGGAGGATTGGGGCCTCGATAAGATCGGCGGCAAGATCTACGAAGAATCGATCGACGAGATGAAGCACGCCGATCGGCTGATCAAGCGCATCCTGTTCCTCGAAGGCCTGCCGAATCTGCAAGACCTCGGCAAGCTGCTGATCGCCGAGAACGTCTGGGAGGTGCTGGTCAACGATCTCGAGCTCGAGGTCGAGGGTGTCGCCTACTATCGCGAGGCGGTCAAGCATTGCGAGTCGGTGCAGGACTATCACACGCGCGATCTCTTCGCCGAGCTGATCGCGGACGAAGAGGGTCACATCGACTTCCTCGAGACGCAGAAGGGTCTGTACGAGCAGGTGGGCAAGGAAAACTACTTCCAGTACTGGATCTCCTGACGGCGCGGCGGCCGGGGAAACCGGGCCGCCCTGCGACGCGCGCCCACCCGGGCGCGCGCCTGCTTTTTGCGAGCGAGGCATCTCATGGACGATGGACGCCGCGCGCCTCAGCGCCGACAATCCGCATTCCCGGTTCACCTGCGGAAGCCGTCGTGAGCGAAGCCCTGCTCCATCCCGAAGTCCGGTCCCTGCGCCATCTGCACAGCGGCAAGGTGCGCGATCTCTACGAGATCGACGCCGAGCGCATGCTCATGGTTGCCTCCGACCGGCTCTCCGCCTTCGACGTCATCCTGCCGACGCCGATCCCAGACAAGGGCGCGCTGCTCACTCGGCTGTCGAACTTCTGGTTCGGCCGGCTGAACCACATCATCGGCAATCATCTGCTGGGCACGGACCTGTCCGAGGTGCTGCCCGATCCGGCCGAGCGCGCACCGCTGGAGGGCCGCGCGGTGATCACCCGCCGACTGCGGCCACTCCCGGTAGAGGCCATCGTGCGCGGCTACTTGATCGGATCGGGCTGGCGCGACTATCAGACGGCGGGACGGATCGGGAGCGTCGAGCTGCCCGCTGAGCTGCACCTGGCCGACCGGCTCGACGAACCCGTGTTCACACCCTCGACCAAGGCGCAGAAGGGCGAGCACGACGAGAACATCGGCTTCGAGCACGTCGTCGAGCTGGTCGGGGCGGAGACCGCCGAGCGCATCCGCGAGGTTAGCCTGGCGATCTACAACACGGCCGCCGAGTACGCGCGCCAGCGCGGGCTGATCATCGCCGACAGCAAGTTCGAGTTCGGCCTCGACAACGACGGCAAGCTGGTGCTGATCGACGAACTGCTGACGCCGGACTCCTCGCGCTTCTGGCCGGCCGACGCCTGGCAGCCGGGCGAGAATCCACCCTCCTTCGACAAGCAGTTCGTGCGCGACTGGCTGGAGACGCTCGACTGGGACAAGGCCGCGCCCGGACCCGAGCTGCCCGACGAGATCGCCCGCGAGACCGCGGCGCGCTACCGTGAAGCAGTCGAGCGACTGACCGAGGCGGTGTGATCCACCCACGTTTGCGTTCCTGGTAATCCGGAACGGATCGACGATACTCGGAACTACGGCACGCCCCGTGGTGACATGACGACGAACACGAAGAGCACGAACGATATGGACGGGGTTTTCATTACCGGTACGGATACCGGCGTCGGCAAGACCGTAATCGCCTGCTCGCTGACGCGCGCCCTGACGCGCGCGGGGCGTACGGTCGCGGTGCGCAAGCCGATCGAGTCCGGGTGCGCCCGCCGCGGCGACCGGCTCTCTCCCGCCGATGGCGCGGCGCTGGCACGCGCGGCCGGCGACCGCGAGACACTCGACGCGGTCACCCCCTGGCGTCTGGCGCACGCCATCTCCCCGGAACGCGCGGCCCGGATCGAAGGCGTGGACGTCAGAATCGACGCGCTGGCCGCTGCGGTCGGAGCCGGCGAGACCGGGGATTTTCGGCTGGTCGAAGGGGCAGGCGGCTTTCTCTCGCCGCTGGCGCTCGACGGCAGCAACGCCGATCTGGCGGTTGCGCTCGGGTTGCCGATCATCGTGGTCGTGGCCGACCGCCTCGGCTGCATCAACCACACCCTCCTCACCCTGGAAGCCATCGAGCATCGCGGGCTGCAAGCGGCGGCGGTCGTCGTCAACGCCGTGAACGCCGACGGCGCGCCCGCCGGTGCGAACCAGGAAGACCTGGCGGCGCGACTGCAATTGCCCGTCCTTGGCTTCCGGCATGGTCGGGACGACCCCGAGGCGGGCGATGCTCTCGCTCGGGAGCTCCTGACGGGCTCGACGAGTAGCGCCTAGGGAAGATCCCGTCGGGGACGCCGCGTTAGCTCGCTCGGTTGGACACCGGCGTGGTGAGGTGCGCGGGCTCCTCGACGACGCGGTTGCGCCCGCCATCCTTGGCCGCATAGAGCGCCGTGTCGGCAGCGCGCAGGAGCCCGTCGAGATCGATCTCCTGGCCTTCTTCGCGCGACGCCACGCCGAAACTGGCGGTCACCTCGATCCCGGCCGGATGCAGCGCCTCGATCTCCTCGCGCAGCTGCTCGGCGCGGCGCACGGCGTCGACGCGTCCGCAGTGCGTGAGCACCAACAGAAGTTCCTCGCCGCCCAGCCGGATGGCGAAGTCCTCCTTGCGGCATCGATTCATCAAAAGCTCGGACACCGCCACCAGCACGTCGTCGCCCACTTGATGGCCGTGATCGTCGTTGACCCGCTTGAAGCAATCGATATCGAGCAGCACCACGCTCAGATGCAGCTCGTGGCGATTGGCCTCGGCGCAGGCCTTGGTGACGAATTCGGCCAGGGCGTTGCGGTTGTACAGATTGGTGAGCTGGTCGGTCATGGCCAGTTCGTACAGATGGCGCTGTTGGTCCTGCACCCGGTCGAATAGCTGCTTGTTGGTAATGAGGTTGGTAACGCGCGCCTTGACCTCCTGTTCGACCACGGGCTTGGTGACGAAGTCGTTGATCCCGAGGCGAAACAGCTCTACCCGCCGTGACAAGTCCTCCATGCCCGAGATGGCCAGAATCGGGATCCAGTTGCGCTCGGCGTCGGCGCGTATACGGCTCACCAGCCCGAATCCGCTCATCTCGCCCTCGACCAGGATGTCGCTGATGACGAGATCGTAGTCCACGCTCTGAAACGCCTCGAACGCGTCAGCTGCGCTCTTGTAGTGGTCCACGCCGAGATGCATCTCACCGAGGATCTTGAGCATGGCCGTGGCCACGGTGACGCTGTCCTCAACATAGAGTACGCGCCCGGCGCAGATCTGGTCGTGCTCCTGCGCGAGTCGGGCCGCCTCCTTGAACAGGAACTCGATGTCCTGTTTGGGATGGACGTCGGTGGCCCCGGCCTCGAAGGCGCGCCGACGGATCGCCTTCTGCTCGGTCGAAGTCATCAGGATCAGCGGGATATCGTGCCCGTACGGGAGCGCGCGCACCTGGCGGCAGAAGTCGACGCCGTCCATGTCGGCCAACGTCAAGGAAACGCAGATCACACTGACGTCGCGCTGGCGCAGGAGATCAAGCCCCTCGGCGCCTGCCGCGACGACGATGGGCTCGAGCCCGGCGAGCCGGGCCATTTTTTCCCAAAGTGTGCGAAATACACGAGAGTGATCGACGACCAGGATTTCCACGGCGTCCTCCTAGAATATCTCCTAGACTACGCCGCTTATGCCTCAGAGCAAGCCCGGGTCCGGAGGCGCCGCTAGTCCGGGGGCGCGGGGAGCTGGATCTGCCCGTCGGGACCGACGGTCACGATCTTCATCGAATTCGTGCCGCCGTGCAGCCCCATCATCTCGCCCTTGGTGATGAGCACGCGGTCGCCCGGCTCGACCACCCCGCGGGCGCTCATCAACTCGATCGCCTTGCGGTTGGCCTCGGCCGGATGCGTCCGGCCCATGGGGTAGGGGACCGGATAGACGCCTCGATAAAGGCTCACGCGGCGGCTGGTACGCTCATGACGGGTGAGCGCGTAGATGGGGATGCCTGAGCTGATGCGCGACATCCACAGGGTGGTATCGCCGGATTCCGTCAGCGCGGCGATGGCACGCACCTGGTAGTGATTGGCGGTATACATGGAGGCCATGGCGATCGCCTCGTCGGTGCGCTCGAAGCGGGCCTCCAGGCGATGATCCGAAACCAGCGCGCTGGGATGGTGTTCGGCGCCGATGCAGACGCGGCTCATGGCCTCGACCACCGCCACCGGGTTGTGCCCGGTCGCGGTCTCGGCCGAGAGCATTACCGCGTCGGTGCCGTCGATCACGGCATTGGCCACGTCAAAGACCTCGGCGCGCGTGGGCAGGCTGGAGCTGATCATCGACTCCATCATCTGCGTCGCGGTGATTACCGGGACATTGGCCGCGCGCGCCTCGCGGATCAGCGATTTCTGCACCGCCGGCAACTGGGCATCCCCAATCTCCACGCCGAGATCGCCGCGGGCAATCATGATGGCGTCGGTTGCCTGCAGGACCTCGCCGATGACGTCGAGCACCTCGGCGCGCTCGATCTTCGCCACGATGTGCCCGCCGCCGCCGGCAGCGGCGAACAGCTCGCGTGCTTTCTCCAGGTCGGCGGCGCTGCGCGGGAAGGAAACGGCCAGATAGTCGACATCGATCTCGGCGGCGAGGGCGAGATCCACGCGGTCCTTGTCCGTGATCGCCGGTGCCGACAGCCCCCCGCCCTGGCGGTTAATGCCCTTGTGATCGGACAGCACGCCACCCACGAGCACCTCGGTCCGGATTGCGCTGCCCACCACCTCGGTGATGCGCAGGATCACACGGCCGTCGTCGAGCAGCAGGACGTCGCCGGCAGCCACGTCGCGGTGCAGATCCGCGTAGGTCACCCCCACCCGACCCGCATCTCCCGCGTTGTCGTCGAGTTCGGCATCGAGCACGAACCTCGCGCCCTGGTGCAGATTCACGGAACCTTCGGCGAAGCACGTGATGCGGATCTTGGGACCTTGCAGATCGCCGAGCACGCCCACGTTGCGATCCAGCCGCGCGGCGATCTCACGCACGCGCCGGGCGCGCTCGCGGTGATCGGCCGCCTCACCGTGGGAGAAGTTGAGTCGGACGACATCGACGCCGGCCGCGATCAAGCCCTCGAGTACGTCGGGCGCGTCACACGCGGGCCCGAGGGTCGCGACAATCTTGGTGCGGCGGACGTGTGGGGGGCGGCGGCCGCCGTCCACCAGCGGCAGGTCACGGTGCTTACTGACGCCCGCGCTGCTCAAGGATATCCACCGCAGGCAGGCTGCCGTGCTCGACGAACTCGAGGAAGGCACCGCCACCGGTGCTGATGGTGGACATGCGGTCGGTCTGGCCGAACTGATGGAGTGCAGCCAGCGTGTCGCCGCCGCCGGCGATGGAGTAGCCCTCCGACGCGGCGATGGCATCGGCCAGGGCGCGAGTGCCGCCGGCGAAGGGTTCGAGTTCGAACATACCCACCGGGCCGTTCCAGAAGATCGTGCCCGCGTGCGCCAGCATGCCGGCGTAACGCGCGCGGGTCTCCGGACCGACGTCGAGGATCATGTCCTCGTCGCCGATCTCGGCCACCGTCTTCACCGAGACGGGCGCATCGGCACTGGGCTCGGCCGCGACCACGGCGTCGCTGGGGATCGGGATCTCCGCGCCGCGCGCGCGGGCCTTTTCGATCAGCTGGCGCGCGGACGGCACCAGATCGGCCTCGTACAGCGAACGGCCCACTGGATGGCCCTCGGCGGCAATGAAAGTGTTGGCGATGCCACCGCCGACGATGAGCTGATCGACCTGATCGAGCAGCGCGTCGAGCACACCCAGTTTGGTCGAAACCTTGGAGCCACCGACGATGGCCACCAGTGGGCGCGCGGGGCGTTCGAGCACGATGCTCAGCGCGTCGAGCTCCTGCAGCAGCAGCGGACCGGCACAGGCGACCGGGGCGTACTTGGCCACGCCGTGGGTCGAGGCCTGGGCGCGGTGGGCCACGCCAAAGGCATCCATGACATAGACATCGCACAACGCGGCCATCTTGTGTGCGAGCGTGTCGTCGTTGGCCTTCTCGCCGGTCTGCCAGCGCACGTTCTCGCACAGCACGAGCTCACCCGGCGCGATCTCGGGCAGGCCATCGACCCAGTCCTCGATCAGCGGGACCTCGCGCTCCAACAGTTCGCTCAAGCGTACGGCGACCGGCGCCAGCGAGGATTCGGAGTCGGACTGCCCCTCCTTGGGCCGGCCGATATGCGCCATGATTGCGACCCGTCCGCCGGCCGCCAGCGCCTGCTGGATGGTCGGCAGCGAGGCGCGGATGCGGTCGTCGCTGGTGACACGGCCGCCGGCCACGGGGGAGTTCAGGTCCTCGCGGATGAGAATCCGCTTGCCGGCGAGGTCCAGTTCATCCATGCGCAGCATCGCTCGCGGCCCCTCCTGCCCTGTCCGGGCTTTACTTCGCGTTCATCCAGGCGAGGGCCGCATCGAGCATGCGATTGGAGAAGCCCCACTCGTTGTCGTACCAGGACACGGCCTTGACCAGAGTGCCGCCGGTCACCAGCGTCTGCGTGGCGTCGAAGGTCGACGAGGCCGGGTTGTGGTTGAAGTCGATCGACACCAGCGGCTCCTCGTTGTACGCCAACACGCTCTTGAGCGGCCCCGTGGCGGCCGCCCGCATGACCTGGTTGATCTCCTCGATGCTGGTCTCGCGTCCGGCGATGAAGCTGAAATCCACGAGCGAGACGTTGATCGTGGGCACGCGGATGGCATAGCCCTGCACCCGGCCCTTGAGTTCGGGCAGCACCAACTCGACGGCCTTGGCCGCGCCCGTGGTGGTCGGGATCATCGAATGCGTGGCCGAACGCGCCCGGCGCAGATCGGTGTGGTAGACGTCGGTGAGCACCTGATCATTGGTGTAGGAGTGCACCGTCGTCATCTGACCGGACTGCACCCCGACAGCCTCGTGCAGCACCTTGACCATGGGCGCCAGGCAGTTGGTGGTGCAGGAGGCGTTCGACACCACCTTCATGCCGGACGTCAGGTCCGACTCGTTGACGCCGCAGCAGACAGTCGCGTCGAAATCGCCCTTGGCCGGCGCCGAGATCAGCACCTTGCCGGCGCCCGCCTCCAGGTGTGCGCGCGCCTTGGCGCCATCGGTGAACAGTCCGGTGCATTCGAGCACGACGTCGACACCGAGCTCGCCCCAGGGCAGCCTGGCCGGATCGCGCTCGGCGCAGACGCGGATGCGGTCACCGTTGACCACGATCGCGTCGCCCTCGACCGCGATAGTGCCGGGGAAAGGCCCATGGGCCGTGTCGTGGCGGGTGAGGTGGGCATTGGTTTCGGCATCGCCGAGATCGTTGATCGCGACGATCTCGATCTCCTGGTTGCGCCCTTCCTCATAGAGCGCCCGCAGCACGTTGCGCCCGATCCGACCGTACCCGTTGATCGCTGCCTTGATGGCCATTGCCGTCTCTACCCCCTCCAGGTGCGGGCGCCGCCGGCGGCGGCGTCTCTAGTGCGACAGTACTGCTGCTCGAATTCGAGGGACCCAGCTCGATAGACCCGGTCCCGTGCGCGCAGTTCGCTCAGCCCCGGCCGGCAACCGCCTGCGCCACCTCGACCACGTGCTCGACCGTGAACCCGCAGTGGCGCATGACCTCACCCGCCGGCGCGGACTCGCCGAACGTGTCGATGCCAACGACGCCGCCGTCGATTCCGACGTAGCGGCGCCACCAGTCGGTGACCCCCGCCTCGACCGCGACCCGCGGCACGCCCCGCGGCAACACGGCCTCGCGCCAGGCGGCATCCTGCGCGTCGAATACCTCGGCGCAGGGCAACGACACGACCCGGGCACGGATACCCGTGCCGGCCAGCGGCTCGACCGCGTCGACGGCGAGATGGACCTCGGAACCGGTGGCAATCAGGACCACGTCGGGTGTGCCTTCGCTATTGACCAGGGTATAGCCACCACGCGCGACGTTCGCCAGTTGAGCGACGTCGCGCGGCTGGTGCGGCAGGCCCTGGCGCGAAAACGCCAGCGCCACGGGGCCGTCCTCGCGCTCGAGCGCGCGGCGCCAGGCGGCGACCGTCTCGACGGCATCGCACGGCCGCCACACTTCCAGCCGCGGGATCAGCCGCAACGAGGCGAGATGCTCGATCGACTGGTGCGTCGGGCCATCCTCGCCCAGGCCAATGGAGTCGTGCGTATACACGAAGCGGCTCGGGATCTTCATCAACGCCGCCATGCGGACGGCGTTGCGCGCGTAGTCGGAGAAGGTCAGGAAGGTGCCACCGAACGGACGCCAGCCGCCATGCAGGACGATGCCGTTAATTATTGCGGACATCGCGAATTCGCGTACGCCGTAATAGACGTAACCGCCGTCGGGGTCGGCCGGGGTGATGTCGGTGGCGCCCTTCCAGCGGGTGTTGTTCGAGCCGGTCAGGTCGGCCGAACCGCCCATCAGCTCGGGCAGCACCTCGGCGAAGCCGGACAGCGCCGCCTGCGAGGCCTTGCGCGTGGCTGGGCTCTCGGCCTTCTCCGCGGTTTCGGCCAGCAGACGCTCGCAGTATTCGGCCCAGCCGTCCGGCAGGCGGCCGCTCAGACGGCGGTCGAACTCGGCGGCGAGTTCAGGGTGCGCCTTGCGATACGCCGCCATGCGGTCGTTCCAATCCGCCTCGCGCGCCGTGCCGCGCTCGCCCGCGTCCCAGCCGGAATAGATCTCATCCGGGATCACGAAGGCCTCGTGCGGCCAGCCAATGGTCTCGCGCACCAGCGCGACCTCGTCATCGCCCAGGGCCGCGCCATGCGCCTCTTCCTTGCCCTGCTTGTTGGGCGAGCCCCAGCCGATCATCGTGCGGCAGCAGATCAGCGAAGGCCGGCCGTCGGCGCGCGCCACATCAATGGCCACGCGAACCGCCTCAGGGTCGTGGCCGTCCACGCCGGGCACTACGTGCCAGCCGTAGGCGGCGAAGCGCTTCGGCGTATCGTCGGTGAACCAGCCGGCGACGTCGCCGTCGATCGAAATGCCGTTGTCATCGTAGAAGACGACCAGCTTGCCCAGGCCCAGCGTGCCGGCCAGGGAGCAGGCCTCGTGCGAGATGCCCTCCATGAGGCAGCCGTCGCCGGCGAAGACGTAGGTCCAGTGATCCACCACCTCGTGATCGCCGCGGTTGAAATGCGCCGCCAGCGATTTCTCGGCCAGCGCCATGCCGACCGCGTTGGCCAGCCCCTGGCCCAACGGCCCGGTGGTGGTCTCGACGCCTGGCGTGTCGCCGTATTCGGGGTGGCCCGGCGTCTTCGAGTGGAGCTGGCGAAAATCCTTGAGTTCGTTCAGCGGCAGGTCGTAGCCGGTCAGGTGCAGCAGGCTGTAGAGCAGCATCGAGCCGTGACCGTTGGACAGCACGAAGCGGTCGCGGTCGGGCCAGTCCGGGTTGCCCGGGCTGTGCCGCAGATAATCGTTCCACAGGACTTCGGCGATGTCGGCCATGCCCATGGGCATGCCGGGGTGACCGGAATTCGCCTGTTGCACCGCGTCCATGGACAGTGCGCGAATGGCGTTGGCGAGATCTCGGCGGGCAGGCATGCAGGAACTCCAGGGATGCAGCGGCATCAAAGCGTCGATCGAAAGAGGCTGTTCGCCGGCCGCAAGGGGCCGACGAGCGTATCCGCACACCGGTCCCGGCGCGCGGGTGTGACCCATCCATGCCGTGCGCGGCCATGCACCCGTCCTCTGGATGCAGCACTGCGCCGGGCGGGAACGGCCACGCCAACCCCGGCGTTGACCGGACCGAGCAGGCCAAACGCGCGGCGCCCGCAGCAGGCGTGCAAGGCCGAGATCCCCAGGCTGCCGAGTGAATCCTTGAGCCGGCGACCGGCGATCCCCATATAGCCGGTAACGCGAGACCGGTGGCGAAAGCGCAGAGCGCCGGCCTGGAGTCGCGTACGGCGAGGCGCGGATTGTCCCTTAGCCCGAACGTGACGGCAAGCACGCGACCGAAATTCCAGGCGCGCGTGAATAGCACGGCGGTATTGTCGCTGGTAAACTGAAAGATTAGCTGGCTAAAAGCCCTCTCGGGGCTCGGTGGATATGGACCAAGAGCAGCAGTCGCGTCTTAAAGAGTTGATCGCACGCGGAAAGGAGCAGGGTTATCTCACCTATGCCGAGGTGAATGACCACTTGCCCGATGGCGTCGTTGAGCCCGATCAGGTCGAGGACATCATCTCGATGATCAATGACATGGGCATTTCGGTGCATGAGGTGGCGCCGGATAACGATGCCCTCATGCTCGCCGACGAGCCGGTCAATACGGCCGACGACGACGCCGCAGACGAAGCCGCGGCGGCCTTGGCCACCGTCGACGGAGAGTTCGGGCGCACCACCGACCCCGTGCGCATGTACATGCGCGAGATGGGCACGGTCGAGCTACTGACGCGCGAGGGCGAGATCGAGATCGCCAAGCGCATCGAGGACGGCACCCGTCAGATGATGGCGGCCCTGGCCGACCACCCCGGCACCGGCGCCGCCATCGTCGAGGTCTGGCACCAGTACCAGGCCGGCGAGGCGCGGCTGACCGAGCTGATGAGCGGCTTCCAGGACCCCGAAGCCCCGGACAACACCGTGTCGCCGTCGGCCGACGGCAGCATGAACACGTCCTCGAACGATGACGACGACGAGGACGCGGCACCGGACACCTCGCTCGACATGGAGGCCGTGCGCCAGCACATGGCCGACCTCGAGCAGATCCACGAGAAGGTGCTGCACTCGCTCGACAAGGCGGCGCGCCAGCGCACGCAGCCGAAGTCCGGCATGCGCGCCAAGAATCAGCGCGAGGAACTGGCGCAGAAGATCCTCGAGGTCCAGCTCGTGCCCGCGTTCGTCGAGCGCTGTGTCGTGCGGCTGCGCAAAGAGGTCGAACAGGTCCGCAAGTACGAGCGCGCCATCATGGAGGCGGCGACCACCCGCGCCAATATGTCGCGCAAGGCCTTCATCGCCTCGTTCACCGGCCGCGAAAGCGACCCGAGCTGGCTGGACGAGCTGATCGCGGCCGACGAACACTACTCAAAGAAGCTCGCCAACCAGACCGACGCGATCCGCGAAGCACAGAAAAAGCTGGCCGAGATCGAGAAGCAGACGCACCTGCCAGTGGCCGAAATCAAGGAGGCCAACCGGCGCCTGTCGATCGGCGAGGCCAAAGCGCGACGCGCCAAGAAGGAGATGGTCGAGGCCAATCTGCGCCTGGTGATCTCGATCGCCAAGAAGTACACCAACCGTGGGCTGCAGTTCCTGGACCTGATCCAGGAAGGCAACATCGGCCTGATGAAGGCGGTGGACAAGTTCGAATACCGCCGCGGCTACAAGTTCTCGACCTACGCCACCTGGTGGATCCGCCAGGCGATCACGCGCTCGATCGCGGACCAAGCGCGGACCATTCGCATCCCGGTCCACATGATCGAGACGATCAACAAGCTCAACCGGATCTCGCGGCAGATGCTGCAGGAGATGGGCCGCGAGGCCACGCCGGAGGAGCTGGCCGAGCGCATGGAGATGCCCGAGGACAAGGTGCGCAAGGTCATGAAGATCGCCAAGGAGCCGATCTCCATGGAGACGCCCATCGGCGACGACGAGGATTCGCACCTGGGCGACTTCATCGAGGATCAATCGGTACAGTCCCCGGTCGAGGCAGCCACCACCGAGGGCCTGTCCGAGACCACCGAGGGCGTGCTCGCCAGCCTCACACCGCGCGAGGCCAAGGTCCTGCGCATGCGCTTCGGCATCGGCATGAACACCGACCACACCCTCGAGGAAGTCGGCAAGCAGTTCGACGTCACGCGCGAGCGCATTCGCCAGATCGAGGCCAAGGCCTTGCGCAAGCTGCGCCACCCCAGCCGCTCCGAGCAGCTGCGCAGTTTCCTCGAAGATTGATCGACTCGTCGGGATTGCCGCTTCCCGGCCCCGATCCAAAGGCCGCATCCGCTCGCCGGGTGCGGCCTTTTTTGTGTCGCCCATACTGCCGATCCGTTCTCGGCTTGGGCATCACGCTCGTTTGCCCGACGCATCGCTGCGATCGCGGCGCCCGTGCTTGGGCCGCGTTGAACGAAGCGCTATAAGGGAACCGACGGCCCGCTGACACGGGCCGCGATCATTGAGAGGAGCATTCCATGGCGGGCACCCGCTATTCGATCGAGGTCCGTCCCGTGATCCCGCAGGCGCTATCGCGCCTGGAGGAGCTAGCCGGCAATCTGCTCTACTCCTGGGACCGCCGTGCCCGCAGCCTCTTCCGGCGAATCGACCCGACGCTGTGGGAGGAATGCGAGCACAACCCCACCGTCTTCCTGCGGCGCGTGTCCCAGCAGCGCTTCGAGGCGCTCGCACAGGACGCCGACTTCATGCAGGACTACCAAACGGTCCTGCATGCGTTCGACCAGTACCGCGAAACGGCCGCGAGCAGCGCCACCGAGGGCATCGACCCCACGCGCGACCTGGTCGCCTACTTCTGCATGGAGTTCGGCCTGCACGAGAGTCTTCGGCTCTACTCGGGCGGACTCGGCATCCTCGCCGGCGACCACTGCAAGGCCGCCAGTGACCTCGGCCTGCCGTTCGTCGCGCTGGGGCTGATGTACCGCCAGGGCTACTTCAGCCAGAGCATCGACGCCGACGGCACGCAGCACGCGCACTATCAACCGGTCGACATCGCGGAGCTGCCGGTCGCACCCGCGTGCCTGGAGGACGGTACGGAGCTGCGGGTCACCGCGCCCTTTGCGGGGCGCGAGGTCCAGGTACGGGTCTGGCGCGCCACCGTCGGCCAGGTGCCGCTGCTGCTGCTCGACACCGAACTGGACGAGAACCACGACGACGATCGAGCGATCACCTATCAGCTCTACGGGGGCGGCCAGGACATCCGCATCAGTCAGGAGATCGTGCTCGGCATTGCCGGCGTCCGCGCATTGCGCGCGCTCGGCCTCGAGCCCACTGTCTGGCACCTGAACGAGGGCCATCCCGCCTTCTCGATCCTCGAGCGCTGTCGCGAGCAAGTGGCGGCCGGGCTCGACTTCGACAGTGCGCTGGAGGCGGTCGCCGCCGCGACCGTCTTCACGACGCACACGCCGGTACCGGCGGGGCACGATCTCTTTTCGGCAGAGGCGGTGACGCATCACTTCGGCGACTACGTGTCCGCGCTCGGGATCAGCATCGAGCGGTTACTCGAACTCGGCGCTTCCCCGGAGAACCACGACCAATTCAACATGACCGCGCTCGCGCTGCGCGGATCAAGGCGCCACAACGGCGTCAGCCGTGTCCATGGCGACACCGCGTCGCACATGGAACAGTACATGTGGCCCGAGATACCGCCGCGAGAGAACCCGATCCGATCGATCACCAATGGCGTGCACGTGCCGACGTTCCTCGCCCGTGAGTGGGTCGACCTGTTCGATGCGCAGGCCGCCGGGTGGCGTAGCTACCTGCGCGACCCGGCGTTCTGGGCCGAGCAGGTCGCGGCGATCCCGAACCACCGCTTCTGGACCGTGCGCCAGACGCTCAGAAGCCATCTCATGGAATACCTACAACTGCGCCTCGCGGACGAGTACACCCGGCGCGGCGCCAGCCGCGCGCGCATCCGCTCGATGCAGCAAGTCATTGCGCCGGAGAACACGCGCCCCCTCGTGATCGGCTTTGCGCGCCGTTTTGCCACCTACAAGCGGGCCCTGCTCGTGTTCCGCGACCTCGAGCGGCTGACGCGCCTGCTCGGGGACCCCGAACGTCCGGTGATCCTGCTATTCGCCGGCAAGGCGCATCCACAGGACGAGCCCGGCCAGGCGCTGATCCGACAGATCGTCCAGTACGCCGCCGAGCCGCCGCTCCGCGGGCGCGTATTCTTCATCGAGGGCTACAGCATGACGTTGGCGCGCCACCTGCTCGCAGGCGTGGACGTGTGGCTGAACACGCCCGAGTTCCCCATGGAAGCGAGCGGCACTTCCGGCCAGAAGGCGGCGATCAACGGCGTGCCCAACTTGAGCGTGCTCGATGGCTGGTGGGCCGAGGGCTTCGATGGCGCCAACGGCTGGGCCATCGAGCCCCACGGCCCGGAGGTACCCCCCGAGGAGCGCGACGCAGCCGAAGCCGAAGAGCTACTCGACTTGCTCGAATACGAGGTGATTCCGACCTGGTTCGCCGACAACGGCGGCGGCATGCCCGAGGCATGGATTGAATGCGCCAAGGCGGCGATGGCGAGCGTATTACCCCGGTTCAACGCCCAGCGCATGGTCAGCGATTACTGCCGCGAAATGTACTGCCCGGCACTCACGCACGGGCGGCACCTCGCCAGCGACGGCGGCGCGCCGGCGCAGGCCCTGGCGCAATGGAAGCATCGAGTCCACCAGGAGTGGCCCGCCCTCTCCCTGCGCTGGTTCGATGCGCCGCCGACAAGCGCCCACACCGGCGATCCCCTGGTGCTACGCGTGGCCGCCGAGCGCGGTGGGCTCGCGGCGGATGAGATCTGCCTCGAGTGCGTGCTCGACCTACCCGGTGGCGAGGGCACGCGCATCGAGCTTTTCCAGCCCGAATCCGACCACGGCGACGAGGCGATCTACCGCCTCGAGCTCACGGACGCACCCAACGGCCTGCTCCAATACCGCGTGCGCGCGTACCCGCAGCACCCCGACCTGGCGCACCCGTTCGAGACCGGCTGCATGGCCTGGCTCTAGCAGCCTGTAGGCGACGTCCGAGCTACGGCGGCAGGCGACGTCGGCGCGTGTCAAGCGCTTCGTCATAGAGTGCGCCATACGCACGGGCGCTACGACTCCAGGAACTGTCGCGGCGCATCGCACTCACCATGAGGTCGCGCCACCGCTCCGGTTCGCCAAACAGGGCGTAGGCGCGCGCGAGGGCGGCCACCACAGCCTCCGGCGTGAGCTCGTCGAACTGGAAGCCGGTAGCGCTACCGTCCGCCCGCGCGGTCTCACTGGCATCGACGACCGTTTCGGCGAGCCCGCCGGTGCGGTGCACCACGGGGATGGTCCCGTAGCGCATCGCATTGAGCTGCGAGAGCCCACAGGGTTCGAAGTGCGAGGGCACGATCAGCATGTCGGCTCCGGCGTAAAGGCGATGCGCGAAACCTTCGTCGAAGCCGATCGTCGCGCGGACCCGATCAGGCCGCCGCTCCATGGCCTGTGCCAGCCCCCGCTCCAAAGCCGGTTCGCCTGCCCCGAGCACGATGAGCACCGCCGGCAGGTCCACGATCCCGTCGAGGGCGGCGAGCAGTGTGTCGACGCCCTTCTGCTGCGCCAGGCGCCCCACGTACGCGACCACCGGCACGTCCGCGCCGGCTTCCAGATCGGTCTCGGCGAGCAGAGCGCGGCGCGCCTGGGCCTTGCCCATCGGTTCGTCTGCGTCGAAGGAGACCGGCACTTGGGGATCCGCCGCCGGATCCCAGGCTTGGGTGTCGATGCCGTTGACGATGCCGACCAGGTCGGCACCGCGGGCGGCGAGCACGCCATCGAGGCCTTCGCCGCGATCGGGGGTACAGATCTCGCCGGCGTAGGTCTCGCTGACCGTGGTCACTCGATCGGAGAACACCAGCCCACCCTTAATAAATGAAAGCAGTTCGCGGAACTCGAGCGCTTGCCAGTGCTCGAGCCAACCGGGCAGCCCCAGGCGCGCGCGGGTCGCCAGATCAAACAGCCCCGGGTACGCGAGGTTGTGGATGGTGAACACGCTCGCGGCGGGCACGCGCGCCAATTGCAGGTGTACCGGGACCAGCCCGGCGTGCCAGTCGTGGCCATGGACCACATCGGCGCGCCAGCCGAGCCCGAGGGCATCGTCGGCGAGGGCGACGGCGACCCGCGCGAATTCGTCGAAGCGCTCGGCGTTGTCGGCCCAGGGCACGCCGGCGGCGTCACCGAATGGATATTCACCGCGCTGCGCGAACTCGGGGGTCTCGTACAACCACAGGGGGCAACCGCCCTCCAGCTCAGTCTCCAGTAGGCGGGCCGACCCCCAGTGCGCCACGAGCCGCACCTCACCCACCGCCCGCGCACGCTTTAGCGCACCCCCATAGCCCGGCATCAGCACGCGTGCGTCGTGACCCAACGCGCGTAGCGCCCCCGGTAGCGCCTGGGCGACATCGGCCAGTCCGCCGGTCTTCATCAAGGGCGTGACCTCAGCCGCGACGTGCAGGATGCGATACCCCGTCATGTGCGGTCCTCCGGAACCAGGATCACCGCGGCCAGCGGCGGCAAGGTGAGCGCAGCCGAATACGCCTGCCCCATCGCCGGACGCGCCTCGGCCTCGATGCGCCCGAGATTGCCCTGCCCGCTGCCTCCGTAATGGCTGCTATCCGAATTGAGCCGCTCGCGCCAGCCGCCGCCGAAGGGCAGGCCGATCCGGCGCTCGTGGCGCGGCACCGGCGTAAAGTTGAGCGCCACCACCATCTCGCCGCCGGCCCGATCGCATCTCCGGAACACCAGCACCGAATGAGCTGCGTCGTCGCAGTCGAGCCAGTGGAAGCCTTGCTCGTCGAAGTCCTGCTCGTGCAGGGGGCCATGGCCCCGATAGCAGGCATTGAGATCGCTCACCAAGCGGCGGACGCCGTCGTGATACGGCTGATCGAGCCGCCACCACGCCGGCTCGCTGTCCTCATCCCACTCCTCCGGATTGCCGAACTCTCCGCCCATGAACACCAGCTTCTTGCCGGGCACGGTGAACTGCCAGCAGAACAGCAGCCTCAGGTTGGCGAAACGCTGCCACTCGTCACCCGGCATCCGCCCCAGCAGCGACCCCTTCAGGTGGACGACTTCGTCGTGCGACAGCGGCAGCGCGAAGTTCTCGCTGAAGGCGTAGGTCAGGCTGAACGTGAGGTAATCGTGGTGATGCTGCCGATAATACGGATCCAGCTTCATATAGCTCAGGGTGTCGTGCATCCACCCCATGTTCCATTTCATCGAGAACCCAAGCCCACCGAGGTGCACCGGCTGGGTCACGCCGGGCCAGCTCGTCGACTCCTCCGCGATCGTGAAACTGTGGGGACACTCGCCGTGGGTCGTGATGTTGAGCTGCTGCAGGAAGGCGACCGCCTCGAGATTTTCGCGCCCGCCGTGGACATTGGGCAGCCAGTCTTCGCGGGCGTAGTCGAGATACAGCATCGAGGCGACGGCATCGACCCGCAGGCCGTCGATCCGGAACTCGCGCAGCCAGTACATCGCGGACGAGATCAGGAAGCTCTGCACCTCCGGACGACCGAGATCGAAGGCGAGCGTGCCCCACTCGACCATCTCGGCGCGACGCTTGTCCTCGGGCTCATACAGCGCGGTGCCGTCGAAGTAGGCGAGCCCATGGTCGTCGCGCGGGAAGTGCCCGGGCACCCAATCGAGGACCACCCCGATGCCGTGTCGATGCAGGGTGTCGATCATGGCGCGGAAATCGTCCGGCGCACCAAAGCGGCTGGTCGGCGCGAACCAGCCCGTGCTCTGGTACCCCCAGGAGGCATCGAGCGGATGCTCCGTGATCGGCAGCAATTCGACGTGCGTGAAACCGAGTTCGGTGACGTAGTGCGCCAGGCGCTCGCCGATCTCCCGATAGCCGTAGAAGCGCCCGTCCGGATGACGCAGCCATGAACCCAGGTGAACCTCGTAGAACGAGATCGCCTCGCGCTGCCAGTCGGAGCGCGCGGTGACCCGCTGGCTGTCGCCCCAGGGATAGGGACGCTCCTCCACTACCACCGACGCCGTGCCGGGGCGTGGGACGGTCGAGCGCGCGAACGGATCGCTTTTGCGCCGGAGCTGTCCAGCCGCGTCCAGCAGTTCGTACGCGTAACGATCGCCGGGAGTTGCTCCCGGGACGAAAAGCTCCCAGATTCCGCCGTCATGGCGCGTCAGGGGGTGACGGCGCGCCTGCCAGTCGTTGAACGTGCCGACCACGCTGACGCGCTGGGCATGCGGTGCCCAGACGGTGAAGCGCACGCCCCGCACCCCATCGCGCTCGCGAACATGGGCCCCGAGCAGGCGCCAGGCAGACGTATGCCGTCCCTCATGGAAGGCGCACCGCTCTTCGGCGTCGGTCTCGGGCGAAAACGCCCAGGGGTCGATCGCGGTCACCCGCGAGCCATCCCGCAAGGTCCATTCGATGGCGTACGGCGCGCCAATCGCTCCGGCCACTCCAGTCCACGCGAAAACCCCGTCGGCATCGAGCGGCGCCAATTCGGGACCGTCGGGCGCGAACCGTGCACCAATCGCCTCGGGGTGAAACGCAGTGATGCGCTCGCCCCGGGCATCGGCTTGCCGCCCGAGCACATCGTGCGGCCGCGGATGCGCAGCCGCGGCGATCTGGTGTCGTGGATCCGTCAGGTGGTCCATGATCTTCTTGAGCCTTGGGCAAATGTACCCGGCTCGGTCGCGCTCGCTGACCGAGCCAGGACGGGGGTATACCCCAAGCATGACTGCGATCGCGACGCGATGCATCCTGAAGGCCAGTCGATGACTCGTGTCCGCCGCGGTGTGTGGCGTAGCCTATGGCCGATGGTCGCGTACAACATTAGAACCTGGAGGGCTTGGCATCATGTGGCCACGGAAACCAGAACGCTTTGTCAGCCGACTGACGCGCGACACGCTCGCCCTCGTCCTGGCGGGCGGGCGCGGCACACGGCTGGGTGGACTGACGCTCGACCGGGTCAAGCCGGCCGTCCCCTTCGGCGGCAAATACCGCATTATCGATTTTGCGTTATCGAACTGCGTCAATTCGGGCATCCGCCGGATCGGCGTGCTCACGCAGTACATGGCCCACGAACTGATCCAGCACGTTCAGCACGGGTGGGGCTTTTTCCGCGGCGAGTTCGGCGAATTCGTCGAGCTCCTGCCGGCCCAGCAACGCATCGGGGAAAGCTGGTATCGCGGCACTGCGGATGCCGTCCACCAGAACGCCGACATCATCGCTGAACACGGTCCGGAGTACGTCCTCGTGCTCGGGGGCGATCACGTTTACAAGATGGACTACGGCACCATGCTCGGCTACCACGTCGACTGCGAGGCCGACGTCACCGTCGGCTGCGTGCCCGTGCCGCGTAGCGAGGGCAGCTCCGTCGGGATTGTCGCGGTGGACGCCGACGGCCGGGTCCAGGATTTCGTCGAAAAGCCCGCTGACCCGCCAGCGATGCCGGGCGAGCCCGACATCTCACTCGCCTCGATGGGCATCTACATCTTTAATCGAAAATGGCTGCTTGAGCGGCTCGCGGCCGACGCGGCCGACCCGCAATCCAACCACGACTTCGGCAAGGACATTCTCCCATCGGCGGTCGCCGATGGCAGCCGGGTATTCGGCTATCCCCTGCGCGACCCGATCGACGAAAGTGCCGGCTATTGGCGCGATGTCGGCGACATCGACTCGTATTGGTCCGCCAACCTCGAGCTCATCGACGTGTCGCCCGAACTCAACCTGTACGACCAGAACTGGCCCATCTGGACCTACCAGGAGCAGTGGCCACCCGCCAAGTTCGTGTTCGACGAGGACGGCCGGCGCGGCCAGGGTATCGATTCGATGCTTGCCGGCGGCTGCATCGTCTCCGGCGCGAGCGTGTACCATTCCCTGCTGTTCTCGAACGTATGGGTCCAGGAGCATTCGCAGCTCGAACACGCGCTTGCCCTGCCGGGCGTGCGCATCGGCAGCGACTGCCGTATCAGTCGGGCGATCATCGATGCCGGCTGCACCATCCCGGACGGCATGGAGATCGGCGTCGACCCGGAGGCCGATGCCCAGCGGTTTGAGATTAGCCGCAACGGCATCACGCTGGTGACCCGGCACGCGCTCGGTCAGCACACGCGACCGCAGCGCTAACGACTGCGCGCTTTACCGTTCCACGAGCCACTGGAGTCCGGATGACCGAATCATCCCTGCAGGTGGTGCTGTGCTGGCACATGCACCAGCCGGAATATCGCGACCCGCGAACCGGCGTGTTCGAACAACCCTGGACCCTGCTGCACGGGCTCAAGGACTACACCGACATGGCCGCCCACCTCGAGCGGGTCGAGGGCGCGCGGGCCGTGGTGAATTTCTCGCCGCTGCTGGTTGAGCAGATCGACGCCCTCGTGGCACAGCTCAATACATTCCTCGACGGAGGGCCCGCGCCGGCCGAGCCGCTGCTCGCCGCGCTCGGCGATGCCGGACCACCGACCGAAGCGACCGCCCGCGCCCGCCTGCTCGATCGCTGCCTGCACGCCAACCCGGAACGCCAGCTCGGACGCTTTCCGGCGCTGGCGCGGCTGAGCACGCTCGCGCGCGCGGCGCTGTCCGATCCGGGCGTCGAGCAGTGGCTGCAGGGGAATTTCGTCACCGACCTCGTCTGCTGGTATCTGCTGGCATGGCTGGGCGAATCGATCGAGCGCGATGACGCGCGCGCCCGTCGCCTGCGCCAGGTGGAGCACGGCTTCGGACCGGCGCAACGCCGTGAGCTGCTCGAGCTGATCCGCGACCAGTTGGGGAGTGTGGTGCCGCGCTGGCGCGCGCTCGCCGAATCGGGGCGCGTCGAACTCGCCTGCAACCCGTATGCTCACCCGATGCTGCCGCTGCTGGTCGACTTCGACAGCGCACGCGAGGCCAGACCGGACATCGAACTGCCCACGGGGACCTATCCCGAGGGCGTCGAGCGCTCGCGCGTGCATCTCGAACGCGGCGCGGCTGTACACGCCGAACACTTCGGCGTCCCGGCGCAGGGATGTTGGCCTTCCGAGGGCGGCATCTCCGACGCGGCCCTCGAGCTGATCGGCGCGACCGGGTTCACCTGGTGCGCCAGCGGCCAGCAGGTCCTACGCCACAGCCTCGACACGGACGAACCCGGATCGGACCAGCTACACCGGCCCTGGCGATTCGGGGCCGAGGGCCCGCTCGTATTCTTCCGCGACGATGGCCTGTCCGATGACATCGGCTTCACCTACCAGGGCTGGCACGCCGAGGACGCGGTCGCCGACCTACTCGGCCACCTCGAGCGTATTGCCGACGACCCGGAGGCGGCCCCCGGACGGGTGGTGCCCATCGTGCTCGATGGCGAGAATGCCTGGGAGTACTACCCGGACAACGCCTGGCATTTTCTCGATGCGCTCTATCGGGGCCTGGTCGAACATACGCGCATCGAGCTGACCACCTTCGGCGATATCGCTCGCCAAGCGGACGTCGCGGCGGGCACGCTGGATCACGTCGTCGCCGGCAGCTGGGTGCACGGCAGCTTCGACGCCTGGATCGGGGATCCGCAGAAGAACCGAGCGTGGGAGCTATTGGTGGCCGCGCGCCAGGCGGTCGATGAGGCCCGGGCCTCGGGTGCGCCCTGGAGCGCGGAGGCCGAGCGCCAGCTGGCCGTCTGCGAGGGTTCCGACTGGTTCTGGTGGCCCGGCGAGTACAACCCCGAGTCCGGTGTGGCAGCCTTCGACGCGCTCTTCCGGCGCCAGCTGGCGGCCCTGTACGAGGCCGCCGGCCTGGCGCCGCCGTCGGAGCTGGATCACCCCTTTGCCCACGGGGGCGGCGCCCCGGAGCAAGGCGGCACGATGCGCCGCGGATGACCTCCGGCGCCACGTTTCCCGGCGGGATCGACGGGCGCGCCACGGGGGTATTGCTGCACCCCTCCTCGCTGCCCGGCCCCGGTGCTACGGGCCGGCTGGACGCGAACGCCTACCGGTTCGTGGATTGGTTGGCCGACGCCGGCTTTCGTGTCTGGCAGATGCTGCCGACTGGGCCCGTCGATAACCACGACTCGCCCTATCAGCCCCCCTCGACCTTTGCCGGCGATACCCGCCTGATCGATCCCGACGGGCCGACCGGGTTGGCGTCGCTGTCGGAATTCCGCGCGCACAACGCCGGCTGGCTCGACGATTGGGCCCTGTTCGCCACCTTGCGGGAGCACCTGGATCGACCCTGGCCGCAATGGCCGCCGGGCTTGCGCGACCGCGATCCGGCGGCGCTCGATCAGGCGCGCCGGGACCACGCGGCGGCCATCGAGGCCGAGGTACGGGCCCAATGCCGGTTCGACTACCAATGGCGCGCACTGCGCGAATACGCCCACGCACGCGGCGTACGCCTGTTTGGCGACCTGCCGATCTATTGCGCCCACGACAGCGCCGACGCCTGGGCGGCACGTCACTTATTCGCCCTCGATTCGACCGGCCGCATCACCGGCGAAGCCGGCGTGCCCCCGGATGCCTTCTCGGACCTGGGCCAGCACTGGGGCCAACCGCTGCACGACTGGGTGGCCCATGCGCAGGACGGGTGGCGCTGGTGGATTGCGCGATTGCGCGTCCTGACCGAACGCTTCGATCTCCTGCGGATTGACCACTTCCGCGGGTTCGAGGCCGCCTGGTCGATCCCCCCCGAAGCCGCGGACGCCCGCGAGGGTCACTGGATCGAGGGCCCCGGCCGCGCGCCGTTCGACGCCATCGCCGAAGTGTTGGGGCAACTGCCGTTGGTCGCCGAGGACCTGGGCACGATCACCGAGGCCGTACACGTCCTGCGCGAGACGCTGGGGCTTCCGGGTATGCGGGTGCTGCAGTTCGCCTTTGACGGCGGGCCCGACAATCCGCACCGGACCGAACACCACCCGGAGTGGTCGGTCGCCTATACCGGCACCCACGACAACAACACGCTACTCGGTTGGTGGCAGGCCGCGGATGACGACCTGCGCACCCGCGCGGCCGATGCCCTCGGCGCTCCCCTCGAGCACATGCCCGCACCGGCCATCGACGCCGTGCTGCATTCGCGCGCCCGCCTCGCCGTGCTGCCGTTGCAGGACGTGCTCGGCCTCGACGCCGAGGCACGCATGAACATCCCCGGCCGCCCCGAAGGAAACTGGCGCTGGCGCCTAGACCCGCGCGCGCTTCAAGCGGCACCACCCGAGACGTGGCGTCACCGCCTAGCCGCTGCCAGCCGGCTAGCGTGAAAGGGTATCCATCACAGATGAACACAGATCAACACAAAATAAGGAAACGGAGGCACATATCCCCGGCTGTCCGCTGAACCGGTCGCTTCAGTGAGGATCGTGCCTGCTGGAGCGGGAGTTTCGGCCAGTCGTCTTAGCCAGACCCGCTCCAGCGCGCCTGCAACTTCCTTCCTTCACTTCTATCTGTGTTGATCTGTGTTCATCTGTGTTGGCCTTGTATGCCTCACTTCAACGCATGGCGTAGCTCGTGGAGGCGGGCGGTGGGGTTGTCGAGTTCGAGCAGGAACTGGCGGATGCGCGGCGGGAGGGGGATGAGTTCGGTCAGGCGGCCGCCTACCCAGGCGGCGTCATCCCATTGCGGGGCGTCGTACTCGACGAAGGCGTCGAGTTGGCCGAGCGTCTGACGCAGGACGTCGACCAGCATGGCGCAGTCGGGCGG
>JBBEEB010000130.1:0-8574 GCA_040880995.1 Halofilum sp. (in: g-proteobacteria) | reverse complement strand
CGCAGGCATTCGCTGACCATGTCGAGGTAACGCGGCTCGAACAGCCGCAGCGGCAAGCGCCCTCCGGGCAGCACCACACTGGTCAGTGGGAACAGCGGCAGGCGCTCGAGCGGCTCGCCCTCTTCCTCCTCGCTCATCCGTCCGCATCCTCCAGGCCCCAGCGGGGCATCAGGCGGTGGGGCACATCCAGATGGTCGAGCACGCGCGCGACCACGAAGTCGATCAACTCGTCGACCGTCTCCGGGCGATTATAGAAGCCGGGGTTGGGTGGCATGATGACCGCGCCCATGCGCGCCAGCCGCAACATGTTCTCCAGGTGGATCTCGGACAGCGGCATCTCGCGCGGCAGTACGATGAGCTGCCGCCGCTCCTTGAGCACGACATCGGCCGCGCGCTCGAGCAGACTGTTGCAGTGGCCCGCGGCCACCGCCGCCAGCGTACCCGTGGTGCAGGGACAGATGACCATGGCGTCAGGCGCGCCCGAGCCCGAGGCGATGGCCGCGGTCCACTGGTCCATGCCCAGCACCGCCAGCGTTCCCGGTGCGTCGGGGTGTCGCTCGGCGAAGAACCGCTGCATGTCGGCGGCGCGCCCCGGTAAATCGAGGTCGGTCTCCATGCCGATGACCACCCGGCCGGGCTTGGAGATCAGCAGATCCACGTGGCAACCGGCTTCCAGCAGCACCTCCAGCAGGCGCAGGGCGTACTGCACACCAGAGGCGCCGGTGATGGCCAAGGCGATACGCGGGTTGTCGTTCACTCGCTCTCCCCGGCGGCCTCGAGCCGCTCGACCAAACGTTGCGGCAAGCCGCCGAAACCGCCGTTGCTCATCAGGATGACATGATCGCCGGGGCGCGCCTCGTGGGCGATCGCCTCGGCCAGCGCCCCAGAGTCCTCGAATAGCGCGGCGCGTTCGCCGAGCGCGGCGACGACCGTGGCCGGGTCCCACTCGATTTCGCCGCCGGCGTGCAGGAGCACCCGGTCAGCCACGGCCAGCGACTCCGCCAGGCCACCGCCATGCACGCCCATGCGCATCGAGCGCGAGGCGAGATCGAGCGCGGCGATGATGCGCGCCTGGCCCACCCGCGCCCGTAGACCGGCGAGCGTGGTCGCCACGGCGGTCGGATGATGCGCGAAATCGTCGTACACGGTGATGCCGCGCGGCTGGCCCCGCTGCTGCAGGCGCCGGCGCACGCCCTGGAAGCTCGACAGCGCGGCGCAGGCCGCGGCAACCGGAACACCGGCATGATGTACGGCGGCAACGGCGGCCAGCGCATTGCTGACGTTATGGGCCCCGATCTGCGACCAGGCGATGCGGCCATGCTCGCGGCCGGGGCCGCGTACGGTGAACACGCTGCCATCGGCGGCCACATCCTCGGCCCACCAGTCCTGATCGCCCTGATCCGGCGCGAAGCGCGCGACCGGCGTCCAGCAGCCCATGGCCAGGACCTCGTCCAGGGCAGGCTCGGCGGCATTGCTCAGGATCCGTCCCGCACCCGGCACGGTCCGCACCAGATGATGGAACTGGCGCTGGATCGCGGGCAGATCGTCGAAGATATCCGCGTGATCGAATTCGAGATTGTTGAGCACCAGGGTGTGCGGCGCGTAGTGGACGAACTTGGAGCGCTTGTCGAAGAAGGCACTGTCGTACTCGTCGGCCTCGATGACGAACGTCTCGCCGGCACCGGCACGGGCGGATAGGCCCAGACCCTGGGGCTGACCGGCGGGCGGATTCTCGGGCACGCCCCCGATCAGGTAGCCCGGATCGCCACCGTGTACCACGAGGATATGGGCGATCATGCTGGCGGTCGTGGTCTTGCCGTGGGTGCCGGCCACGGCGATCACATGGCGCCCGCGCAGGACCTGCTCGCGCAACCAGGCCGGACCGGAGGTATAGGGTAAGCCGCGGTCGAGCACCGCCTCCACCGCCGGGTTGCCGCGCGAAAGCGCATTGCCGATCACGACCAGATCCGGCGCGGGATCGAGTTGGGCCGGGTCCCAGCCCTCGGTCACCTCGATACCGGCGGCGGCGAGTTGGTCGCTCATGGGCGGATAGACGCCCGCGTCCGAACCGGTCACGCGGTCGCCGCGCGCTGCGGCGAGCTGCGCGACCCCGCCCATGAAGGTGCCGCAGATGCCAAGCACGTGGACATGCATGGGGGAGTGCGCGGAGGCCGCCATCAGGGCATCTCCGCCGGCGGCACCAGGGCGTCGGCGAGCAACGAGGCGGTCAGCACATAGGCCACGCCGAGGAGCACGCCCCGGCCCAGCGTGGTGTCGAGCGCATGGCGCAGGATGTGGCCGATCACCACGGCCGCCCAGCCGTAGAGACCGAGCAGGAACAACGACGCCATGGCTGCCAGCTGATCGCCTTCGGGTCGGTCCAACAGGATGCTCAATAGCGGCCAGGCCAAGAGAATCAGCACGGCGCTGGCGCCGCAGAGTGCCGCATAGGTCTGGCGCAGACGCTCGGGATGGCCCGTGACCCGCAGCGCGCCAAACACGAACGCCAACTGCAACAGCAGGTCTACCGCCACACGCACGGCGGCGACCTCGGGCGTGTACACGCGCTGGATGACGAGCATGCTCGCCAGCGCGGCGGCCGCGACCGAGCCGACCAGAACCGCGCTGCTCGCCGGCAAGTCCTGCGGTCCGGCGCGTAGTCGCAACAGGTCGGCGAAGCGCTGAAGCGCAAGTACACTCGTCACGACAATCGCCTTGGCATCGATGAAAGGAGGCCCTAGTGTCCCGGAACATAAGTTCGTTCGGTTTTTTGCCGGGCCTTGAGACGCCTGGCGGCGTTGCGCCTCCTCACCATAGGATGCGCTATGGCTCGTCAACGCGCCTTGCCAGTCGCCCCAATCCCTCGCCCAAAAATCCGACAAACTTATGTTCCAGGACACTAGTGCAGGCCCAGGAGCCCACCCAGTGTACGGAACCGGCCCGGCGGTCGCACGCGCGACGCGGCGCGCGCCCGTAGCGCCGCGCGATGGTATCGGCCGCGCGCAAATCGGCTCGCCGCTGGTGTGACGGCAACCGTTTCACCCTGTTATGCGACGGCGAGCAGTTCTTTCCGGAGATGCTCGAGGCCATCGCCGGCGCCCGCGAGCACATCGCGCTGGAGATGTACCTGGCGGAATCCGGCCCGGTAGCCACGCGCTTCGTGGATGCCCTGTGCGCGGCGCGGGCACGCGACGTCACGGTGTTCGTGCTGCTCGACGATTTCGGCGCCTTTTATCTCAACCGCCACGACCGCCAGCGCCTGAACGAGGCCGGGGTCACCCTTGCCCGCTTCAATCCCCTGTCGCCGCTCAAGCTCGCGTTCAACCTGGTACGGGATCACCGCAAGCTCCTGCTGATCGACGACCGGATTGCCTATGTCGGCGGCGCGGGGCTGACGCAGGATTTCGCCCGCGAACTGGATGGCGCGGCCATTGAGCGCTCCTGGCGCGACAACATGATTCGCGCCGAGGGGCGTTGCGTCGGGCAGTGGTGGGGCGTGTTCCGCGCCAACTGGCGCCGCTGGTCCGATGTTGCCTGTCCGCTGCCACCCCTTCGGTCGGTCGGTCATGCCTCGGGGCGCGTGGTCGCCGGTCGCCGGGGGGCGACCGTACTCACGCGCGCGGCCATCGCAGATATCCGCCGTGCTCGCGAACGGGTCTGGCTGGCCACGCCCTATTTCGTGCCGGCGCGCGGCCTGCGCCTGGCGCTAGCGCGCGCGGCACGGCGCGGGGTCGATGTACGGCTGCTGCTGCCGGGCCCCAAGACCGACCATGCGGGCGCGCGCGCCGCGGGCCGGCGGATCTACGGCGGCCTGTTACGCCGGGGCGTGCGCGTGTTCGAGTATCAACCCGCGTTTCTGCACGCCAAGATGCTCCTGGCCGACGAGCGCGCGCAGATCGGCTCCTGCAACTTCGACCGCTGGAGCGAGCGCTGGAATCTCGAGGCCAACCAGGCCGTGGAGGATACTGCCTTCGCCGACGAGGTCGCGGGCGTGTTCGAGTACGACTTCGCCGAGTGCCGCGAGGTCACCTGGCAGGAATGGCGCCAGCGCCCTCTCGGGGCGCGCCTGCACGAGCGCTTCTGGGGCACGTTGGAGACGTGGGCCATGCGCTTGAGCCGGCGCAGTCATCTCGTGCTCGGCCGCATGGACCGGCGACGCACCTGAGCTCAGGCCGCGTGCTTGCCCGATTGCCTTTTCCGGGGGAGGTCCCCACACTTGCGCCCGACTGCGAATGGGGAACGGGATGTACGAACCGGGTAAAGCGACGACCATGGCCGAGCGCTTCCGCGGCTTTCTGCCGGTGGTCGTCGATGTGGAGACCGGTGGCTTCAACCCGGCTACGGACGCGCTCCTGGAGATCGCGGCAATCCCGCTGCAGATGGACGATCGCGGCCTGATCTCGCCGACCGACCCCGTGGCCACCCACGTCATCCCATTCGAGGGTGCCAACCTCGAGCCCAAATCGCTCGAGATCACCGGCATCGACCCGTGGCATCCGCTGCGGGCCGCGCGCAACGAGCATGATGCGCTCTCCTACGTGTTCCAGCCCGTCCGTCAGGCGGTCAAGGAAAACGGCTGCACGCGCGCGATTCTGGTGGGCCATAACGCTACGCTCGATCTCAACTTCCTCAATGCCGCCGTCGAGCGCGCCGGCATCCGGCGCAACCCGTTTCACCCCTTCTCCTTCCTGGATACGGTGACCTTAGGGGCGCTGGCCTATGGCCAGACGGTGCTGGCGCGTGCAAGCCGGGAAGCGGGCCTCGGTTGGGAGTCCGAGGAGGCTCACTCGGCGGTGTATGACACGCGCATGACGGCCCAGCTGTTCTGCGCCGTGATCAATCGCTGGGAAGAGCTGAACGCCGGCCCGGTGACGATGCTGCACGCCGAGAAGTAGCCCAACGACTCGCAGCTGAGTCCCTGCAGCATGCCTGTAGGTCGGGCTTCAGCCCGACCGAGCCCCTCGCGCAACGATGCCGAATGCCGGCAAGCGCCGGGCGCGCACTTTCCCGTGGCAACCCAGCCGCTTCGCGCCGCGAATCGGTCGGGCTGAAGCCCGACCTACAGCCGTCATTGGCCGAATGCCCTCGGTCTTACGGGGCGGTTCGGCTGTCCGGCCGCTAAGGGATCGCGCCGCGCGCTTCCGGCGCGCGGCCTCTGTGCGACGATCAGGCAGCCGCGTCGGTAGCCTCCTGCACCATCTTCTCGAGCTCACCCTGTTCGTGCAGTTGCAGCGTGATATCGCAGCCGCCAACGAGTTCGCCGTTGATGTAGACCTGGGGAAAGGTCGGCCAGTCCGAGTAGGTCGGCAGGCCCGAGCGGATCTCGGGATCGGACAGTACGTCGACCCAGCCGAACTCGCGCTCGCACTGCTTCAGCGCCTCCGACGTCCGCGCCGAGAACCCGCACATCGGCGTCGCGGGCGACCCCTTCATGAAGATGACGACCGGCTGGGATGCGATGTGCTCGCGGATGCGCTCCTCAACGTCCATAACAGGCCTCTTGCAAATCGGTGGGAATCGCTCAGACATCCGAGCGAACGGGGAAATTCTAGCAGCCTGGGGGGTCTCGCGTCATCGCCAAGAGGTGTTGCAACCCCGAGCTGCTATTGTAGAATGATCGGCTTCCTGCGGCCGCTGCACGCGGCCGCTTTGCGTTTTGGGCGCGACCCGACCGGCTGCGCCGGGTGACCCCCGAGGTGACCCCAATGAGTGAAGCGAGCGACTCGCTGATGTCCACCTATGCCCGACTGCCCGTCACCATGGTGCGCGGGGCCGGCGCGCGCGCGTGGGATAGCGAGGGACGCGAATATCTCGACGCACTGGCGGGTATCGCCGTCTGCGGGCTGGGCCACAGCCATCCGGCGGTGGCCGACGCGGTCGCGGACCAGGCGCATACGCTGACCCACATCTCGAACTTTTACCACATCCCGCAGCAGCAGCAACTCGCCGAACGCCTGACCGCGCTGACCGGCCACGAACGCGCGTTCTTCTGCAACTCGGGCGCCGAGGCCAACGAAGCCGCACTCAAGATCGCGCGCCGCTACGGCCACGAGCGCGGCATCGACGAGCCCGCAGTGATCGTGTGCGAGAACGCCTTTCACGGCCGCACCCTGGCCACCCTGACGGCGACCGGCAACCGCAAGATTCAGGCGGGCTTCGAGCCGCTGGTGCAAGGCTTCCTGCGCGTGCCCTTTGGCGATCTGGAGGCCCTGGATCGCGTCGCCGCCAACCGGCCCAACGTGGTCGCCGTGCTGGTCGAGCCGGTGCAGGGCGAAGCGGGCATCCGCACCGCACCCGACGGCTATCTCGCCGGCGTGCGCGATGCCTGCGACCGCCACGGCTGGCTGATGATGTGCGACGAGATCCAGACCGGCGTCGGCCGCACGGGCGAATTTCTGGCTCAGCAAGGCTCCGAGGTCGCCGCCGACGTAACGACGCTGGCGAAGGCGCTCGGCAATGGCGTGCCCATCGGCGCCTGCCTGGCGCGCGGCGTCGCGGCCGAGGTGCTTGGGGCCGGCAGCCACGGCACCACCTTCGGCGGCAACCCCCTCGCCTGCCGCGCGGCACTCGCCGTGCTCGACACGCTCGAGGGCGATCAGCTGACGGCGCGCGCCGCCGGTCTGGGCGCGCACATGCGCACCCGCTTTGAGCAGCGGCTCGCCGGCGTCGAGGGGGTCAAGGAAATCCGCAGCCGTGGGCTCATGTTCGGCATCGAGCTCGATACCGATTGCGGCGAACTGATGCAGCGCGCGCTCGACGCCGGGCTGCTGATCAACGTGACCGCCGGCAACGTCGTGCGCCTGCTGCCGCCGTTGATCATCTCCGATGACGAGGCGGAACGCATCGTCGAGGGTGTGTCCGCGCTGATCCGCGAGTTCCTCGGGCGGAAATCCGCCGCTTAGTCATGCGCCACTTTCTGACGCTGGACGACCTCAGCAAGATCGAGCTGCGCGGCATCATCGAGCGCGGCATCGAATTCGCGCGCATGCACCGGGCGGGCGCCCACACGCAGCCGCTGCCCGGCCGCGTGCTCGCCATGATCTTCGAGAAGGCCTCCACCCGCACACGCCTATCGTTCGAGGCGGGCATGACGCAGCTCGGCGGCCACGCCATCTTCCTGTCGCCGCAGGACACCCAGCTCGGCCGCGGCGAGCCGATCGAGGACACGGCACGCGTGGTCAGCGGCATGTGCGACGCCGCGATGCTCCGCACGAGCGCGCACGAGAACGCCGAGCGCTTCGCGGCCGTCTCCAGCGTGCCGGTCATCAACGGCCTGACCGACCGCTGCCACCCCTGCCAGCTACTGGCCGATCTGCAGACCTTCCAGGAGCTGCGCGGTGAGATCGCCGGGCGCACCGTGGCCTGGATCGGCGATGGCAACAACGTCTGTAATTCCTGGATCAACGCCGCGCGCCTGCTTGGCTTCACGCTGCGCGTCGCCTGCCCCGAGGACTTCGCGCCCGCGCCCGATCTGGTCGAGCGCGCCGGCGCCGCCGTGGTGTTCGCCGAACAGCCCGCGTCGGCAGTGGCTGGCGCCGATCTGGTCGTCACCGACGTGTGGGCGAGCATGGGCCAGGAGTCCGAACAGGAGGCGCGCGGCGCGGCGTTCTCCGGCTACCAGGTCGATGCCGGGTTGATGGCGCAGGCGTCCCCGGACGCGCTGTTCATGCACTGTCTACCGGCGCACCGTGGAGAAGAGGTCTCCGCCGAGGTGATCGACGGCCCGCAGAGCGTGGTCTGGCGCGAGGCCGAAAACCGGCTACACGCACAGAAGGCCTTGCTGGAGTTCCTGCTCCTCGACTGACCCCGGGCACTCTCCACCTCCGCGCGGCCATCGTGCCCCCTGCACGCACCCCGCTTGGTACCGGCAACGGCGCGATCCGGCTACTTCTTGTCCGCGTCCTTGCCCAGTGTGCGCGCCACCTGCTCGAGGCTGGTGTGGCGGATGTCACGACCCTCGACCACGTAGACGACGTATTCGCAGATGTTGCGCGAGTGGTCGCCCACCCGTTCGAGCGCGCGCACGCACCACAGCACCGATAGCACGCCACGAATCGAGCGCGGATCCTCCATCATGTGCGTGATGAGCTGGCGCACGACGGCGTCGTACTCCGGATCGATCTGCACGTCCTCATTGGCCACGCGCAGCGCGGTGTCGGCATCCAGACGGGCGAAGACATCGAGCGTATCGTGCAGCATGCGACGGACGTGATCGCCCAGGTGCTGCACACCCAGCAGCATCCCCTCGTCGACGCTGCCCCCGGTGTCGGCGAGTTCCGCCGCGAAGCGACCGAGCTTCTCGGCCTCGTCGCCGATGCGCTCCAGATCGGTGATGGTCTTGATGATGGTCACGACGATGCGCAGATCACTGGCGGTCGGCTGGCGCCGGGCGATGACCTGCGTGCATTCCTCGTCGATCTCGACTTCGAGCGCATTGACTCGGTGGTCGTCGTCGACCACGCGGCGTCCGAGCTCGCTATCCGAGGTCATCAAGGCCTTGAGTCCGTCGCTGAGCTGCTTCTCGACCAACCCGCCCATGGTCAGGACCTTGTTGCGGATGTCGTCGAGCTCTTC
>JBBEEB010000129.1:0-12979 GCA_040880995.1 Halofilum sp. (in: g-proteobacteria) | reverse complement strand
GTCAACAGGTCCTCAACGATCGAGAGCATGCGCCGCGACTGCCGGTCGATCGCGCCGACGCCCTCGCGCACGTGCTCGGGCAGCTCCTCGCCATCGAACGATTCCAGATAACCGGTCACGACGGTCAGAGGCGTGCGCAGCTCATGGCTCACGTTGGCGACGAAGTCGCGCCGGATCGCCTCGATCCGGCGCAGGCTGCTGATATCTCGCGCCATCAACAGGTACTGCCCATCGCCGTAGCCGACGATGCGCAGATTGAGCTCGAGCTCCGGGTCGACCGGGGAGGTTATGTCCAGCGGCTCGTCGAAATCACCGCGTGTCAGATAGTCACGGAAACTCGGTTCGCGCAGTAAGTTGCCGATGCGCTGGCCATGGTCCTGCGGATTGCGGACGCCCAACAGATCGCGCGCCGCACGGTTGGACCATTCGATGACCCCACCGTCGCGCAGGACGACGGCGGCATCGGGCATCGCCTCGGTGGAGCGATGGAAACGATTGACGATGTCGGACAGGCGCTTCTTGCGCCGTCGATTGCGCTGGTTCAGGCGGTGGACCTGATTGACCAACTGCTCCCAGACGCCACCGGCGTCGGGCGCGGTGCTCAACGAGCCGCCGCTACTCAACCAGCGCTCGAGGCGGCGCATCTGGCGGAGGTGCCAGATGATATAAAGGGTGAGCCCGGCAAGAAAGGACAGCGCCCAAAACCCCGTCAGCATGGCCGACAGGAGGGCGGCCGCGACGACCCCGGCCAAGCGCCCGAACTCGATCTTCCACACGGTGGTCATCGGTGCTGCTCGCTTGCGCGGCGCCGCTAGTGTCCGCGCGCATCATAACGCAAGCGCGGCGGCCCTGCGTCAATCGCGGCTCTTCCCGCCACGCCGGCTGGCGTTCAAAGCCAGCGATGCATGACGTACGCGTCCACGTCCCCGAATTCGGGATGTCGGAAGGCGCCCGGCAGCGTGCCCACGATCGCGAAACCGAGCGCTTGCCACAACTGGATCGCGCCGCTGTTGCTGCTCACCACGAAGTTGTACTGCATGGCGCGGAAGCCGCGCGCGCGCGCGGCGTCGAAGGAATGCTCGGCCATCGCACGGCCGATGCCGCGACGGCGGGCGGCTGGGTCGACCATGTAGGCGCAGTTGGCGACGTGGTCGCCCGGACCTGCCTGATTGGGCTTGAGAATGTAGGTACCGACGACGCCGTCGGCACTCTCGGCGACGAACGTGTCGATGCCCGGTACAAGCCAGGCGGCCAGCGCGGAATCGCGGTCGATGTCGGGCGGGAAGGCGTAGGTATCGCCCGGCGCGACCACGGCGTGAAAGATTCGCCAGATGGCGTCGTGGTCGCCCTCGACCGCTGGACGGATGGTCAGGTCTGACACGAAACGACCGTCACACAGTTCGGTGGTTTAGAAAATCGCCGGCGGGCGCAGCGGAGCGCCCGCCGGCAATCGATCAGAAGTAGTACAGCAGCAGGAAGGCCGTCAGCAAGACCGCGACCCACAGCACCATGCTGCCGGTGGGCCAGGTACGCGCCAGGGCGCCCTGAACGCCATGGTGACGCTGCAGCCAGCCAATGCCGTTATCGATCCCACCGAGGGTAGCGCGAGTCAATCCCGCGCGTACTCCGCCCCAGACGGCCGTCACCCGCGCGACAACAGTCGGTGCGAGCCGGCGGTACGCCCAATCCGTGTCCAGGTTGACCGAGCGCAGCTCCGGCGGATAGATGCCATAACGCATCAGCACCGAGAAGGCCAGGGCGGAGAACACCAGTAGCTGCAACTGCGTGAGCGTATGCGTCGCCGTGTACGGGTTGTAGTCCACGGGGAACGGCAGATGCGCATAGAGCAGCCCCGGGAATGCGCCGACACCAACACACAACACCGCGGCAATACCCATGGCGATCAGCATGTTCTTGGGCGCCTCTTCGCAGCGCTTGCCGGAGTCATGGGCAAAGAAGGCGAAGTACGGGATCTTGATACCCGAATGGTGGAACACGCCGGCGGAGGCAAATAGCAGCACCAGCCACGTGATCAGATGGCCCTCATACGCCGCTGCCGAAAGGATCATTGATTTACTGATGAAGCCGCTGAACAAGGGGAATGCCGAGATCGATGCGGCGCCGATGATGCAGAACACCGTGGTCCACGGCATCGACTTGTAGAGTCCACCCAGGTCGCTGCCCTTGACCGTGCCCACGCGATACAACACGGCACCCATCGACATGAACAGCAGTCCCTTGTAGATGATGTGCGTGAAGGCGTGCGCGGCCGTGCCATTGAGCGCGAGCTCAGTGCCGATACCCACGCCGACCACCATGAAGCCAAGCTGGTTGTTGAGGCTATAGGCCAGCACCCGGCGCAGATCGTTCTCGATGACTGCGTAGAAGATCGGGAACGCGGTCATCGTGGCGCCGATCAGGATCAGAATTTCTTCACCCGCATAACCGCGCGCCAGGCAATACACCGCCAGCTTGGTGGTGAACGCCGACAGGAACACCGTTCCGGTCTCCGTCGCCTCCGGATAGGAATCCTGCAGCCAGTTGTGCAGCAACGGGAACGCGCACTTGATGCCGAAGGCCAGGAAGATCAGCAAGCCGCCGGGCGTCTCGAGGCCGAGATGGTCGAAGCGCAGCGATCCGGTCTCGGACAGATGCTGTAATGCGCCGAACAGCAGCAACATACCCGAGGCGAGTTGCACGAACAGGTAACGCATGCCAGCGCGATAGGAGGTGTTGCTGTCGGAAGCCCAGATCAGGAACACCGACGTGATCGCGGTCAGCTCCCAGAACACGAACAGCGTCAACAAATCGCCGGCGAACACCGCGCCCAGCGCACTGCCCGCATACGTCAGGCCTGCGACGGGCGTCAGCCAGTGGCGATTATGCAGCCCATAGATCACCGACATGAGGGCCGCGATCAGGAACACCCACGCAAACAGGGTGCTCCAGCGGTCCACGCGCATCGTGATCAGCTCCTCACCGAGGAAACTGAGCTGGGCCCATTCGCCAGTCGGCAGATACCACATCTGCAGCATGCCGAACAGCGGCAGGAATACCGTCCAGGCGCTACGCAGCCGACCCCGGAGCACCGGTATCAGGGCGGCGCCCAGAATCAAGGTCCAGGCGGGAGAGAACTCAATCACGCTCATAGTAATCTTCAGGTCGGATTAGCAGAACGCGCAGCCCCTTGGCCGCGAGCACCAAGGCGACACAGGCAACGAGCCCGTAGAAGCCGTGGAAACCGAACCAGTTTTCGAAGTCGAAATAGGTGTATTTTTCCTGCAGGAAAAGCTCGGCCACCAACAACAGGCCGCACATCACCCACACGCTCCAATAGACCTTGTCGACGTTCTCCTTGCGGTCCAGCCACCGCTCACGTTCGTCAGTCGGTTTCATTACGGCCCCGCCTCATCAAAGTCCGGCCACGGCCCGTGCAAGGGCAATCGCCGGATCCGGGAAGAAGAACAACGTCACCGTCGCCAACGCCGTAAGCGTGATCGCAATCACGATCGCGATCGGTGCCTCGCCGTGCGAGTGGCCCTCGGGCTTGCGGAAGAAGGCCACATAGATGATCGGCAGGAAATACGCCGCGTTGAGCAGAGTACTCAGCAACATCACGGCGGCCGGGAAGGCCTGATCGACCGCGAACGTCCCCTGCAGGATGTACCACTTGCTGACGACGCCAATCGCCGGCGGAATGCCGATCAGCGAGAATGCACCGATCGTGAACGCGCCCATCGTCCAGGGCATTCGCCGGCCAATCCCATCCATTTCGCTGATGTAGTCCTTGTGCGCGGCCGTGTGGATCGACCCCGCGGCAAAGAACAGCGTGATCTTGCTGACCGCGTGGGCCGCCAGATGCATCGCCGCGCCTACGATCGCGATCGGCGTGAACAAGGCGGCGGCCATGATGACGTAGGACAACTGACTCACCGTCGAGTAGGCCAGTCGGCGTTTGAGATGATCCTGGCGCAGCGCGACGACCGAGGCCGCGACCACCGTAAACCCGGCGATGTAGACCAGCCAGTCCGCCGACGCCTGCGACGCCAGGAACTCAGTCCCGAAGGTGTAGGAAATCACCTTGATGACGGTGAACACACCCGCCTTGACGACCGCCACTGCGTGCAGTAGCGCGGAGACGGGCGTGGGCGCGACCATCGCGGCGGGCAACCAGCGATGGATCGGCATCAGCGCCGCCTTACCGATGCCGAACATGAATAGGAACAGCATCAGACCGACGAGTGCGCCGTCGATATGCCCTTCGAGGATGCCACCCGGTTGGAAGTCGAGCGTGCCCGTCGTGGCATAGACCCAGAGAATGCCCGGCAGCAACAGCCCGATTGATGTCGCCAACAGGATGCCAAGATAGGTGCGCCCCCCCATGCGCGCTTCGTCGTCCTCGTTATGAGTAACGAGCGGATAGGTCGAGAGCGTCAGCACCTCATAGAAGATGAACAACGTCAGCAGGTTGGCCGAGAACGCAATGCCCATTGTCGCCGCGATGGCGAGGGCGAAGCAGATGTAGAAGCGCGTCTGCGCATGCTCGTGGTTGCCGCGCATGTATCCGATCGAGTACAGCGACGCGATCGGCCACAAGCCTGCGGCGACCAGGGAGAAGAGCATGCCCAGGGGCTCGACCTCGAAGGCGATCGCAACGCCTGGCACGAACTCGGCCAGCGTAAACGCCGGCCGCGCGCCGTCGATCACGAGCGGCGTCAGACTTGCGACCACGATGAGCAGTAGCACGGAGCCGGCCAACGTGACCGTCTCACGCAGATTGGGCTGGCGTCCCGTGAGTTCGATGCCGATCGCCACCAGAGTGGGGATCACCATCGCAAGCAGAATCGCCGTTTCTGGGCTCCACAGTGCGTTCACGGCGTTGTCCCCAGCAGCTGACCGGCTGCGCGCAGGGCAGCGCCCACGGGCAGCGATGTTTCAATGCCGAAATAGAGATTCGACGCCGCGAGCACCCCGGTCGGTACCAGCAGCGACAGCGGGGCCTCGGTGACCGCCGCACGGTCGGCGGGCGCCGGCCGCAGATAGGCGGACTCGACCACGCGCCAGACGTAAATCGCGGCGAGCAGCGAGGCGATGACGATCAGCGCAACGACCGGCCAGTAACCCTGCTCGACCGCGGCCAATACCAGATACCACTTGCTCACGAATCCGGCCGTCAGGGGCACGCCGATCAGGCTCAGACCGCCGACGACGAACGCGGCCATGGTCCAGGGCATCTCGCGCGCCAGCCCGGCCATCCGGTCGATGCGAACCGTTCCGAGGCGGTACATCACGCAGCCGAGTGCGAGGAACAAGGCGCCCTTCATCAGCGCGTGATTGAACAGATGCAGGATCGCTGCGGCCACGCCGGTGGCGCTCGCCAGGGATATACCCAACGTCATGTAGCCGATCTGCGCCACACTGGAATACGCGAGCAGGCGCTTGGCGTCGGTCTGGAAGATGGCAACGATCGAGGCCACGAACAGGCCGATGATCGACAACGGCAACAGCACGACCTGGAAGTTCAGCTCCTGGTAGACATACTCGGGGCCGAACACGGTGAACGCGAAGCGCATCAGTGTGTACAACGCCACTTTGGTCGCGGTCGCGGCGATGAAGGCGCTGACGGCCGAGGGCGCGTAGGCGTACGCATTCGGCAGCCATAGATGCAACGGGAAGACCGCGACCTTGAGCGCGATGCCGACGGTCAGGAACGCGAATGCCGCACGCACGGTGGTGGTATCAGCAACCGCCGGCAGTCGCTCGGCCAGATCGACCATGTTGAGGGTGCCGGTCATCATGTAGAGGAAGCCGACACCGATCAGCAGGAAGGTCGCACCGATCGTGCCCATGATGAGGTACTGGAACGCGGCGACCACGGCGCGGCGGTCCTGCCCCTGCGCGATCATCACGTAGGTCGACAGCGACGATATCTCGAGGAACACGAACAGATTGAACGCGTCGCCCGTGACCGTAATGCCGACCAGCCCGGTAAAGCACAGCAGCCAGGCCGCATAGAACAGGCTACGGCGCTCGGGCGCGATCTCGCTTTCGATGCTGCGCCGCGCGTAGGTGGCGACGATGGCGCCGATAAAGGTCACCACAAAGGCAACGAGCGCGTTGAGCGTATCGATGCGAATCTCGATACCCCAGGGCGGCGCCCATCCACCGGCGGCGTACGAGATCACCGAGCCGTCGCGCGTCTGCCAGAGCAGACCCGCCGCCACCGCCAGTGCGAGCCACGACACGACCGCGGTCAACGCCCACGCCGCCCAATCCTGGAAGCGTGCGCCCGGGCTGGAGTCGCCGCTCCTCAGCGCGGCGGCAATTGGAGCCGCCAGCAGTGGCAAGGCGACGCCCAAGATCGGCAATTGCGTTGAGATGTTCACAGCGCTTCTTCTTCGTCGAAGGAGTGGATCCGGTCTTCTTCGATCGTGCCGTACTCCTCCTGAATGCGCACGACCAAGGCCAGACCGACCGCGAGCGTCGCCACGCCAACCACAATGGCCGTCAGGATGAGGACGTGTGTCAGCGGATTGGAATAGACCTCACCTTCCTCGCCAGTGAGGAGCGGAGGCGTTGCGCCCTCGACATATCCGACTGAGATGAACATCAGGAAGACCGAAGTCTGAAAGATACTCAGGCCGACCATCTTCTTGATCAGATTGCCGCGTGAGATGACGGTATAAAACCCCGCCATCATCAGCACGATCACGACCCAGTAGTTGAAATGCTCCGCAATGGCCATGATCCTATTCCTCGCGGCCGAGACGGTGCGCAGCGCGCCGTGCGGCAAAGCTGTAGAAGATCGCGATCATAACGGCGGTCACCGTAATGCCGACACCGAGCTCAATGACCAGGATGCCGAGGTGCTGGCCGTGCGTGTTGTATTCATGCTCACCACCATGGCCCTCGCCATGCGCCAGGAGCACGTCGTATTCGAGGAAATTGCCGCCGAGCAGCATCGTGGCGAAACCGACCGCGATGTACAGCAGCAGCCCGACCGAGACCAGCGTCCGGATCACGCCCGGCGTGATGACGCGTTGCGTTCGCTCAAGGCCATGGACCAGCGCAAAGGCGATGATTCCGGCGGCGAAGACGACGCCCGCCTGGAATCCGCCGCCCGGGCTGTACTCGCCGTGAAACTGGACGTACAGGGCGAACAGCAGTATCGGCGGCATCATGAAGTTGGTGACTTCACGCACGATCGGATTGCTTTTCATCGCGCGTCCTCCTGGTCGCCCACTGGGTGCTCGGGCACGTTCTCGGTGCCGGGCGCTGAGCGCCGGGTGCGATAGCCCACGCCCAGCAGGAGAAAGACGCCGATGGCCGCGACGAACACGACCGCCACCTCGCCCAATGTGTCGTAGCCGCGATAACTCGCGAGTACCGATGCAACGGCGTTCGGGATACCGATCTCGTCGTAGGACTGCTCGAGATAGCGTGGAGCAACGTGCTGCTGTGCCGGGTTCTGTGGATCGCCCAGCGGCGGCATGTCGTACGTGCCGTAGATCAGGCAAGCGCCAGTCGCCAAGACCACCAGCAGCGGCAGCACGGGACGACTCTGCGGGGCGGCCTCCCGCGCGCCGGTCAGCGTCATGGTGAGCAACAGCAACACCGTGGTAATGCCGGCTCCGACCGCAGCCTCGGTCAACGCCACGTCAACGGCATCGAGCCACGTCAGCAGGCCTGCCGAGACGAAGCTATAGATACCGGCGAGCATGACCACGGCCAAGAGCCCGCGCGTGCGGACGATCGCGATGGCGATGATCGCCAACAGCGTAAGAAGCGCGATATCGATCAGCATTATTTCGCCACCCGGTCGTCTCGACCGTCGACTTCGGGCTTGACCCCGATCTGCAGCGCCGTACGCGCCAAGGCATGCGCGGCCGTGGGTCCGGTGATCAGGATGAAGAGCAGCACCAGCGCGAGCTTCACCAGCGTGAGGTCGAATCCGAGCTGCAGCGCAAAGCCGAGCAAAAGCAGACCGGCGCCAAGGGTATCGAGCACGCCAGGCGCATGGGTGCGACTAAAGAAGTCGGGTAGCCGCACCAGCCCGAGCGCAGCAGTCAGCACGAAGAACGAGCCCGCCACGATGAGGGCCAGGCTCAGAAGATCGACGAGCGTGTTCATGCCTTGTCCTCCGCGTCCTCGGTGTATCCGAGGTCGCCATGCACGAAGAACTTGAGCAGCGCGATCGTGCCGACGAAATTGATCAGCGCGTAGATCAGCGCGAGATCGACGAAATCGGGGCGACCGGTGAAAAAGCCGAGGCCAACAATGACCAGTACGGCAATCGTTCCACAATAGTTGAGCGCCAACACGCGGTCCGGCAGGGTCGGACCTACGATTGCCCGGTACACGCCCGCGGCCATTGCCACGATCAGCACGATCATGGCCAGTGCGTTCGCGAAACCGATCATGTGCAGCCCTCCGCCGCAGTAACGCCGTTACCCTCGAGGGCGGTCACGCGTCGATCCATTTCGCCGTCGCGTACGCCATCGGCCGTCTCGTCCGTCAACCCATGCGCGATGACCACACCCGGTTCATCAGCTGCGATGGTCAGGGTCCCCGGTGTTAGCGTGATCGAGTTGGCATAGGCGGCCAGACCCAGGTCGGTCCGCTGGGTAGCGCGGCCGCGCGCGATCTGCGGCCGGATCGGCATACTCGGATGCCACACGACCTTCGCGACCACGATGTTGGACTTGATCATCTCCTTGACTAGCCAGGGGATGTACAGCAGCAGCCGACCCATGAACGCGAACGAGCGGCCATCGGGCTCGAGCACGCCGAGCCGGTTCGCCAGCAAGCAGACACCGAGCGAAGAGAGAACGCCGAACGTCGTGACCAGGCCCGTGTAATGACCGGACAGGAGCAGCCAGAGTACGAACAGACCGAGCGCGGGGATGCCGATCTTTTTCACGCAGACGCCTCCCCCTGCCTCGTGTGCAGGGATGTTTTCGTTATTTTTTCTTGTTCGGTAATGGGGAATCGGCCGCGGTCCGCGACCGCGGCGCGGGATTGTCGCAGAGACTCGTGATGGACTCAATACACCGCGAGGCCGATCATGGCGGGCGCTGTGAGGCTTTCGGGCGCTTCGGTAATGCGCATATTAATATGTATCGGCAACGCCATTGCGACGACAAGAAGGCAGACGCTCAAATGATCGAGTTCGAGGATTTTCAACGCATTGATATGGCCACGGGGACCATTGTCGAGGCGCGTTTGAACGACAAGGCGCGGGCACCTGCCTACGTGCTTCGCATCGACTTTGGGCCCGCTGGAGAGAAAACCAGCTCGGCCCAGCTCACGGCGAACTATTCGCCGGAGGACCTGGTGGGCAAGCAGATCGTGGCGGTGATGAATTTCCCGCCCAAGCGGGTCGCGGGCGTGAAGTCCGAGGTCCTGGTGCTCGGGGCCGTTTCCGACGAACATGGGATCGTACTGCTGGAACCGAGCTTCCCCGTGGCCGACGGTACCGCCATCGGCTGAGGTGTTGTCACCGTTTTGTCATCGAACATGGGTCAAAATGCAGCCAGCCGCAGCGAGGGAGCAGGCATGCAGGCGACGATACTGCTGGTGGAAGACGAGGCCGAGATCCGCGAGATGATCAGCCGCGTACTGGCACGAGAGGGCTTCGAGGTATTCACGGCAGCCGATGCCGTCGAGGGACACCAACGCATCGCCGAGCGGGTGCCCGATCTGATGCTGGTCGACTGGATGCTGCCGGGCACCAGCGGAATCGAGCTGGTACGCCGCTGCCGCCAAGACGAACTGACGGCCGAGGTGCCGGTGATCATGCTCACTGCGCGGGTGGAGGAAAACGACCGGGTGCACGGTCTTGAGGCGGGCGCCGACGACTATGTCATCAAACCCTTCTCGCCGCGCGAACTGGCCGCCCGTATCCGCGCCGTGCTGCGCCGCAGCGCCGGCCAGGACGCAGAGGGCACGTTGACGGCGGGGCCGCTGACGTTATCGACGGTATCGCATCGGGTACAGGTCGGCGACCGGCCGCTGGAGATCGGACCGACCGAGTTTCGCCTGCTGCGCTTCCTCATGAGCCACCCCGAGCGGGTCTACACCCGGGCGCAGCTACTCGATCAGGTCTGGAGCCGAGAGGTCGTGGTGGAGGAACGCACAGTCGACGTGCACGTGCTGCGCCTGCGCAAGCTGCTCAAGCCGCACGGACTCGACACGGCCGTGCAGACGGTGCGGGGCGCGGGCTATCGGTTCTCGCTACAGGAATAGACGCGCCGCGCCCTCTCAGCGAAATGCGGGCCATTCGAAGTGATGCGTCAGACCCAAGGTCAACGCATCGTAGGTGGTGTCGGCCTCACCGTTGAAATCATCGTGCTCGAGTTCGACGTCGTACACGACGTATTCGAGCGTGACCGCGGTGTTCTCGGTACCGTAGAAATCGACGCCCAGCCCGGCTGCCGGCCCTTCACCCGTGAGGCGTCCAAGCGTAGGGATCGAGACGCCAACGCGCCCGACACCGGCAAGGAAGTAGACATCCAAGCGTTCGTAGGGCAGCTGGAAGCGCCCGAATGCGGCGGCTTCGCGCAGATTGACTTCGAACTCCTCCCCCCCGGTCGAAGCGTCGTCGCCAAAGCCGTAATGAACCTCGGCGGCCAAAAACTTGCTGAATTCATACCCCAGCTTCAATCGCCAGAGATCGCCGTTGAACTCGCCCCCGTCATCGGGCTCGACTCCGAACTCGCTGGCGACCTGATCAAAGCCATTGACGCCAAAGTATTGGGGAGGCCGATCGGCAACGGCAGTAGACGCGCCGACGCAGAGCATCAAAGCGCCACAAACACGCGGAACAGTGGACATTGGGCCGGCAGACCTCCGTTTATAATCTTGTTCGAACAGCAACGAAGCATTGTTGCTTCGTAGACATCCGGGCTTCCGGAGCTTGACAGCGCACCCCTCGCAAATCAACAAACCAGGCCGCATTGCGGCCCACGGGGGAGGCGACGGGCACCGACTTGACGCCACACGCGCATCCACCTAAGACTCGGACACCCGGCGCAGCGGAGACCCGAACATGCCACGCCCCATGTCACACGCAATCCGCATACACGAGCTCGGCGGCCCCGAGGTCCTGCGTTGGGAGTCGGCCGAACCGCGCGCGCCCGGTCCGGGCGAGGTCCGGCTGCGCCACACGGCCGTGGGCGTCAACTACATCGACGTGTACTTTCGCACCGGGCTTTACCCGGGGCCGGAGCTCCCGTTCACGCCCGGCATGGAGGGGACAGGCATGGTCGAGGCGGTAGGACCCGAGGTCGGCGAACTTGCGGTAGGCGACCGCGTCGCCTATGCCGGCGGCGCGCTCGGGGCCTACAGCGAGCAGCGCAACATGCCCGCCGAGCGTTTGGTACCGCTCCCTGACGGAGTCGACGACCGCACGGCCGCCGCGATGATGCTCAAGGGCATGACGGCGCAGTACCTGTTGCACCGCACCCACCCCGTCGGCCCCGGCGATACCATCCTTCTCCATGCCGCCGCCGGCGGTGTCGGCCTCATCGCCTGCCAATGGGCCAAGCATCTGGGCGCGCGCGTCATCGGGACGGTGGGCTCGAAAGAAAAGGCCGAGATCGCCCGCGCATACGGCTGCGACCACCCGATCGTGTATACGGAGGAGGACTTGGTCGCCCGCGTACGCGAGCTGACCGCCGGCCAAGGCGTGCCGGTGGTCTATGATTCCGTGGGAGAGGCAACGTTCATGCGTTCGCTCGATTGTCTGGCGACGCGCGGACACATGGTCAGTTTCGGGCAGTCCTCGGGCGCGGTCGCGCCGCTGGACATCGCCGAACTCAGCAAGCGCGGTTCACTGAGCCTGACGCGCCCCACCCTGGCGCACTACACCGCCAGTCGGGGGGATCTGCTGACCACGGCACGTGCGCTGTTCGACGTCGTCGCCGCCGGCCACGTGCGCATCGAGATCGGCCGGAGCTACGCACTGGCCGAGGCCGCGGCGGCCCATCGGGCGCTGGAATCACGCGCGACCCGAGGTTCGACCGTGCTGTTGCCGTAGGTAGTGGGCCATGCGGGCCCGCGTGGCCCACTAGGGCGCGCACCGACGAGAGGGAGACCGTCGTGCATCCATTGCGGCTATCGATCTGTACGTACAACCTCTGGAACGATCAGCGCTGGCCGGAACGCGAGCGCGCGCTGCGCGAGTTCCTGGCGCGCTTCTCACCCGACGTATTCGGCGTGCAGGAACTGTGCCCCGCCACCCGCGATTGCATCGACTCGGCCCTGAGCGGGCATGCCCGCGTGGAGGATGATTTCACCGGCTGGCACCACCAGGGCAACCTCTGGTGGCGGCGCGACATTCTGGAGTATGTCGAACACGGCGCCGCCGAGTACGGCAGCCACGACCCCAGTCGAGGGTTATTCTGGGCGAGACTGCGCCGCGCGGACACGGGCGCGACCGTAGTCGCCAGCACGGCGCATCTGAGCCATACCAGCCGTGACGAGGAGACCGCCACCGGTCAGTCACCCCGCGTGGACCAGGCGCGCGCGACCGTCGCCGCGCTGGCCGAGATCGTCGCCCCGGGTGAGCCCGCCTGGTTCATGGGCGATTTCAACGATCCCTACCACCCGAGTTCGATCCTGCACGCGGCCGGTTACAGTTCCTGCTTCGCCGATCTGGCGCTCCAGCCGCCGCCCACCTTCCCCGCCCTGCCGACGGCGGCGCGGGCGCTGGATGGCCACTTATCGAACAGCTGTTACGACTGGATCACGGCCAACGCGCACACGCGCGCGATCGCCGCGCACTCACCGCACATGTTTTGCGGCGATCTCGCGCCCTCGGACCACTGGCCCATCGTCGCGGTGTACGAACTCGGAGCGGGGACGTCGTAGGCGCGCACAATCCCTCGGTCTCAGGCTGCAGCACAGCCCCTTTTTCAACACCCTGCTAGTGTCCCTTAACGTAAGTTCGTCGATGTTTCTCGTCGAGGCATCGTGGCGA
>JBBEEB010000128.1:0-2056 GCA_040880995.1 Halofilum sp. (in: g-proteobacteria) | reverse complement strand
GACGCTGGATCGCTTCGTCGCCTGGCGGCTCCTCGCGATGACGGCTTTCTGTGGCTCATCGTAGGGAAGTCCCCCAATTCGTTGTCGCTTATACTGTGACCATGGTCCCGTGACCCTGGTTCGCTCCGGGTAATCGCATGGAAGTCTCAAAGGCACAATTCAAACCGAAAGCGCTGGAGCATTTCCGCCGCGTCCAGGAAACCGGCGAAGAACTCGTTGTGACCGATCACGGCCGCCCGGCCATTCGTATCTCGCGCTACCGGCGTAGCGAGCGGGATCCGTTCCGCGCGTTACGGCGATCGGTCAAACGGTATGACGATTCGGAGGCGCCGGTCGCAGCGGAAGACTGGGACGCGGCGCGTTGATCCTGCTCGACACGCACGCCTGGATCTGGTGGGTCAGTGACCCAAGCGAGCTATCAGACGTCGCGCGAGCCGCTCTCGACGAGGCGGTGGATGCCGGCGGGCCGGTGTACCTGTCCGCGATCAGCAGCTGGGAAGTCGCCATGCTGGAGAGCAAGGGCCGGCTGGAGCTGACCATGCCGGTGGAGGACTGGATCGCCCACACGGAAGAGGTGCCGTTGGTCGAATTCGTTCCGATTACGAACCACCTGGCCGTTCGCTCCGTGTTGCTGCCGGAGTTCGAGCACCCGGATCCGGCCGACCGGATGATCGTGGCGACAGCCCGTTATCTCGGCGTTCCACTCGTCACGCGCAACCGTAAGCTGCTTGAGTACCCGCACGCGCAGACCGTGTGGTGACCGGGTAGCGCAGGCGCTGGTGCGGCCCGAGGTGATGCCCTACGATGGGGCCATGAGTGATAGCGCAGCGTCCGTCCTTGACCGCGTGGCCGAGTATTTGGCCGGGCAGGAGGACGTTTGGGCGGCCTGGATTTTCGGTTCCGTAGCCGACGGCAGCGCGCGAATGAGCAGCGATCTCGATCTCGCGCTTCTGGGCGAGCGTACGTTCGAGACCGAGCGCAAACTCGACCTGATCGAGCAACTCGCGCGCATCAGCGGGCGTCCAGTGGATCTGGTCGACTTATCGGTGGCGGGCCTACCCGTGGCCCGTTCTGCCGTGCTTGGCGGCAAGCTTATCCATCGCCGCGATCCCGAAACCCACGCAGCCTTGCTGTCGCGCCTACTGGTGGATAGCGCCGACTTCCTGCCGTATCGCGAGCGTGCGCTCAAGGCGAGGCGGGACGCATGGCTTCAGTAGTCGAGGAAAAGCTGGAAACGCTGCGTCGTTGTGTGCGGCGCGTCGAAGACAAGCGGGCTGCTTCGGCCGAGGAGCTCAGAAAAGATGCCGATCGCCAGGATATTGTCGCGCTTAACCTCACTCGCGCGGTGCAGATCTGCGTTGATCTCGCAATGCATCTGATCGCGGAAACGGACGAGCCGCTGCCGCAGACCATGGGAGATGCCTTCGACAGCCTCGCGCGGCTTGGCCTGATCGATGAAGAGCTCCGCATGCGTATGCGGGCGGCGGTCGGATTCCGCAACGTCGCCGTTCATGCGTACCAGCAGATCGACTGGAATATCGTGCAGGCGATTACCTGGCAGCATCTCGACGACTTCAAGCGATTCGCCCGCGGCATCGCTGCCGCCACCAAGCCCTCCCGCTAGCGCCGGCGGAGTGTTGCGCGTCTCCTAGCCCGCATTTCGCGGGCACCGCCCGCGACCACCCTGGATGGCGGTGTCCGGTGCCTGAGCAGAACCGAGTGCCCAAACTCGACGCTGGATCGCTTCGTCGCCTGGCGGCTCCTCGCGATGACGACTTTCTGTGGCTGGCAAGCGCCAGCACGTAGCGAATGGAGTCGCAGACGGCCGCCAACCAGCCCCACACCGAAAAACCCGCCGCGAACTTTCCTCGGCAACCAGTCGTTGCGAGGAGCGAACTCCCCTTGGGAACCCAGCGTCGAGCTCACCCCCTGGAACTCCGCTCCCGCCGCTGATCGCGCCCCTCTCATGGGACGGTGTCGCATAAGTCCTCGACCCCGCGCCCGTAGCCCGGATGAAGCGTCAGCGGAATCCGGGAAACCGCGCCACCGCGCGCCC
>JBBEEB010000127.1:1332-13310 GCA_040880995.1 Halofilum sp. (in: g-proteobacteria) | reverse complement strand
CGGCCTCGGACTGCGCATTCGCAGTTAACGGCAAGGCGAGGCCTGCCGCCAGTGCCAGGCTGCTGCATAGCGGCGTGACGCGCTCATATGGTTTCTTTTGGTACATCCCCCCTCCATTCGTCGATACGTAAATGTGAATGCAAATGCGACTGTATCGTATTTGCATAATGCCGACAATGCGAGCTTGGGGATGCGCGAAGTGCGCTAGGAGGGGGTGGTAGCTTCAGCTTGATCCACACCACCGCACTGGTGGCGGGTAATCGGGCAATCGCCGCAGTAGCCGAAGCCATCGAGACGGTAGCGCAGGCAACAGACGCGGCGTTCGGGCCGCGGGGGCTCCGGGCGGGCGCCGGGGATATGCAGGGGATTGCGGGTGCCGTCGGGCCAACAGCCACGCGTCAGCAGCCGGCGTCCGGGTTCGAGCACGTGCGGGGCGGCCACGGCCTCGAGTTCATCGAGAAACCAGCCGAACACGTTGGCGACGTTGCTCCACAGCACGCGCTGCGCCATGCCGGCAGCACCCGCCACTGCGTCCATGAGGGGTGCGGTATGCAGCCTGGCGAGGCGCTCCAGCGAGTGTCCGGGATCCCCCGTCGTGGCGAACGCGGGCAACGCCAACCCGGCCGGCTTGGCCTCGTCATCGAGCACCAGGGCCGTATGCGCGGCGCGGAGCTCTGGCGCGGCTTCGCACAGGAGAATCGCCGTGACGAGGGGCGGCCATACCGTGACGGCGTACCACTGCCCCCAGAGGGAGGCGACTCCGCGCGCGTCCTGAGCGGGATACTGACGCGCGAACGCGCCTAGATGCGATTCGACACCCTCGGCGGTGGCGAGCGCGCTCATCGGGATCCCACCCTGGGTACGCAGCCGCCCCACGAAGAACGGCCAACGCTCCGCCACGAGGCCGTCGACATCGCGGCTCAGCTCGATCCGGGCGCCCGGAGAATCCGCGTTTTGCCCTGTAGCCGCCGGCGCAGTCATGCGACATAGCCAATGGGGGTGGCCAAGCGCGGATGGGGCATCACGCCCATGGCCACGCCATAGATCTGTTCGAGCTTGTCGGGGCGGACGACCTCGCCGGGGACCCCGCGGGCGATCAGGTTTCCGCCCTGCAGGGCAATGAGTTCATCGCAATAGCGCGCGGCGATGTTGATGTCGTGCAAGACGATCACGACGGTCAGCTCGCGCTCGCGGCAGAGGCACCGCACCAGCTCCATGACCTCCACCTGGTGGGCGACGTCGAGCGCGGCCAAGGGCTCGTCGAGCAGCATGCAGCGGCTGTCCTGCGCGACCAGCATGGCCAGCCACGCCCGCTGGCGCTCACCGCCGGATAGAGTAGCGACGAGCCGGTCGCGGAAGGGCTCGACATCGGTGAGCCGTAGCGCTTCATCCACGCGGGCGCGGTCGCGCTCGGTGAATCGCCCCAGGGCCCCGTGCCAGGGATAGCGGCCGAGGGCCGCAAGTTCGTGGACGGACAAGCCGGTTGCGTCGGGCAGTTGCTGCGCGAGGTAGGCGACCTCTCGGGCGAATTCGCGTTGATCCCAGCGCTCGAGCGCACGGTCGCGGTAGTAAAGTTGACCCCGCGTCGCCGATTGCTGGCGCGCCAGGAGCTTCATCAATGTGCTCTTGCCCGAGCCGTTGTGACCGATCAGCCCGTATACCCGGCCGTGCTCGAAGGTCAGATCGATCCCCGCGAGCAGTCGTTGGTCGCCCACCGAGAACGCTACCTCGGCGAGTTCAAATGAAGTCTCCATCGTGGCCCGTCGGTCGTTGCTTGCTGGTTCGCCCATCAGGCCGCACCCGGCGCAGTATGATCACGCGAACTCTAGCGCAACTGCGAATCGTTCTCAATTATGAAACGGTCGAGCAGTCCGCTGTGCGCGCCTCCGGCTCGCGGGTGGAGATCGGATTATCCAACGTGCCCGCGAACTGCAGCGTCCGGGTGGGATCGGCCAGATCGATCAGTTGCCGATTGTTGGCAAACTGCAGCCGGTTCATGCAAGACCGCCGGAACTGAGGCGCGAATAGATCGTGACGCGCGAACCGCTCGGCGAGCTCCGGATGATCTTGACGGTACGCATCCACGCAGTGGGCGACGCGATCCCAAAAGGCTTGCTCGGTGCATTGGCCCACGTCGACGAGAATCGCGGCGAGATAACGGAAGAAATAGTCGAAGATATCCGTGAAGAGCGACAGGATCTTCAGCTCCTCGGGCACGTGGACCGCGATGCGCTGTACTTCTTCCGGCAGAGAGGCGTCGGGATCCATGACCGCGACCTCCTCCCCCACATCCTTCATGAAGCAGCGTACGGGCACGGAATCCTCGAGCACGAGGATCAGATTCTCTCCATGCGGCATGAACACGAGATCATGCCGATAGAAGCAGTGCAGCAGAGGCCGCAGATACGCACGCAAATAACGATCGAGCCACGCCTCGGCGGCGAGACCCGATGCGTGGATCAACTCGCCCGCCACCGTCCCGCCGTCGGCATCTCGATGTAGCAGCGCCGCCATGGTCATCAGGCGCTGCTCCGAGGTCACCCGTTCCATAGGGCTCTCGCGCCACAGGGCCGCGAGCATCTTGCGATACGGACTGCCCTTCTCGGCAGCCTCCTCGTACAGCGGATGGCGGTAACCGGCCGCGGCGACCTCGCGGAGCACGGCAAAGCCCGCCTCGCCCAACTCGGGATCGCTTTCGATCAGCTGATGAACCCAGTCGTTGATGGGCGGCGTGCTGCTCATGTAATCGGGCGAGAGTCCCCGCATGAAACCCATGTTGAGCACCGACAATGCCGTCTTCACGTAGCACCGTTGCGGCCGCGTGCGGTTGAACAGGGTGCGGATGCTCTGCTGCGGCTGGTAGCTATCGGCTCCGGGGCCCAGGCACACGAGGCGCCCCGAGGCGAGTTCCGGCGCGAACACATGCGCGAGCTTGTTGTACCACTGCCACGGATGAACCGGGATCAACCGATAATCCCCCGGATTCAAATCCCGCGCAGTGAGCAATTCGTGGAACCTAGCGATTTCCTCCCCGGCGAGCTCGCGCTCGATCAGGCTTTCGTAATCGAGATCCTGGCTGAACGCGAAGGCCAAGCGCTCGCGATGACCGGCGAGCCAGATCAGCTGAAAGGCATGCCCGGTTTCGGGGGCATAGCGGCGATACTCGACGGCGTCGAAGCCGATACGCCCGCTGTTGGCGACGAACGCGGGATGACCTTCCGTCATCGCGGCCTCGACCGCCTGGAAGTCGGCATCGATGAGTTGGCGCGCGCTCGGCGCGGTACGGCTGCACTTGTACGCGCTCGCGTACAGGGTGGCGGTCACTTCCTCCAGATACTCCGGCAGCATCGCCGGATCGATGCCCAGGCGCTCGCGCACTTCGAGCAGAAACGTCAGCGCATCGAGCCGGCCATCGCCATCGTCCCCGGATCGGCGGATCGAATCACTGTCGATGCACCAATGATCGAGTGCCATGCGGCGGGCCATGCAGGTGTATTCGACGGGAGGGAGATCGGTCTCGATTCTGTAGTATCCACCACACTCGCCGTCGCTCTGCCATCGCGGCTCGAGCAATCGTTCGTGTGCGAACTCCCCAATCATTTTCGCAATAAGCGCGCGATTGGCCTTTGACCAGCTCGCCGCATCGAGATGGGCCACGCCTTGTCGAGGCGAAGATCGCATTACGGTCATTGTTGTATCACTCCCAATCGGCGCGCCGCGTGATATTGCGCGCGCGTGCAGGTGGCCAGCCACGCAGTCTTATCGGGCAGTTCGATCCGGCGGTGATAAACAAACCCTGCTCGCCGGTTGATGGCGTGGATGCGCTCGTTTCGGACATCGGGCTCTACGACCACGCGGTCGGTTCTCGACTCGCGGAATATGTGATCCATGACCAGTGTGAACACCTGCCAGGTAAAACCGTGGATCGGTCGCTGTGACTCCGCGATAAGCAGGTGCATGCCCCGATCCGTCGGCTGCGGCTCGTAACACTGGCCGACTGGCTCGCCCGCGGGATCGTAGATCTCGACGAGGAAGGCCGGGCAGCAATCGTGCATACCGATGTAAGCCGTCGAATGCGGCGCCGACACGATCTCTCGATACGCCTGCGCGACCTCACCGACCGACAGGGCCTGCATGCCCCAGAAGCGCGCGCGCTCGCTGGTAACCCAGCCATGCACCACCCGCGCGTCGGCCTCGGGATTGAGTGGACGCAGTGCCAGCTCGCCTGTCCCCGAAACCTTGCGCGAGAACAGCACCGCGGCGGGACGATCCTCGCAGCCCTCCGCCGGGGGCATCATGACTGTCCACCGGCGTGATGGAGCGCAGACGCTTCGCGTGCCGTGACCGGACACCACGCGGAGTCGGGGACGCCAAATTCCTGGAACCCGATGCGGCGTTCGATCGGATAGCACTCGCGTCCCGTCAGTTCTCGAATGATGCAGGAATTGCGGTAACAACCCATGCCAAGATCGGGGCTCACGAAACCGTGGGTATGCAACTCGCCGTTCTGGATGAAGATCTCGCCGCCATTCACGTCGACGCTATAGTTTCGCGCGACGTCGAATCGACCCGCGTCGTCCCGGCGGATACGATCGGCGATCCCTTCGATGAAGCCGGGGATCGCGTACTTGTAACCCGTCGCGAGCACCACCGTATCCGTCGCATGCGCGTATAGGCGATCCTGCTCGAGCTGATGAAACTCGAGGTTCAATCGGTCACTTGCGGCTTCCCGCTCGGCGCGCACCAGCTTGCAGTGGGTGCGTAACTCGACGTCGATTTCGCCGACGGTCTGCTTCTCGTAGAGGCGCTCGCGGATGTTGCTGATGAGATCGCGATCGATACCCTTGTAGAGATCTTGCTGCGCCGCGAGGACGCGGTCGCGCTGATCCGGAGGCAACGAATGGAAGTAATCGACGTACTCCGGCGACGTCATTTCCAGGGTGAGACTGCTGTAGTCGAGTGGGAAGAAGCGCGGGGAACTCGTGATCCAGCTCAGGCGGTAACCATCACGGTCGATGTCATCGAGCAAGTCATTCACGATCTCGGCGGCGCTCTGACCGGAGCCGATCACGGTGATCGCGGATGATTCCTGTAGCCGCGGCTTTTGGAATAGGTATTGCGACGAATGGACGGCGCGATCTCCCAACTCGTGACAACACGCTGGCATGGAGGGCGTGGTACCCGTACCGAGCACGAGCTTGCGGGCGCGATACACCACGCTATTGTTCGTGCACGCATCCGCCGCGCGAATCACGTAGCAGCCAGCCAATTCGCTGTACTCGATCCGCTCGACCCGGGTATTGAAAACGATGTTGCCGAGTTGCTCGGCGGCCCAACGGCAGTATTGGTTGTACTCGTTGCGCAGCAGAAAGAAACTTTCCCGGATATAGAACGAGTAGATGCGCCCCGTCTGTTTGCTGTAATTGAGAAAACTGTATCGATTCGTAGGATCGGCCAGCGTGACCAAGTCGGACAGAAACGGAGTTTGCAGCGTGGCACCTTCGAGCAGCATGCCGGGATGCCAGTCGAACGCCGCGTTCTGCTCGAGGAAGATGCCTTCGAGATCGTCCAAGGGCTCGGTCAGGCACGCCAGGCCGAGATTGAAGGGCCCCAGGCCGACCGCGGCGAAGTCGTAGATGCGGCCGCTCATCACGAAGCCTCCTGGGACGCGCAGCCGGCGACGCCGCCCGCGGCTCCGGACGCTGCGCGCCAGCGCTCACCGCAGCGGCGAATGGCCTCGATCACCTCGCGGACGTCCTGCGCCGTCGTCTCCGGATCGAGCAAGGTGAACTTCAGGTGTTGGGCGCCGCGCACCGTGGTGGCCGCGATCAATGCCTCGCCACTGCGCATCAATTCGTCACGGATATGAGTGTTCACCTGGTCGAGTTGCGCGCGCGAGACCACGCCCGCCGGGCGATAGCGAAAGACGAGCGTGCTCAGCGAGGGCCGGTTGACCGCCTCGAAGTCATCATCCGCCCCCAGCTGCCAATAGATCCGCGCGGCGAGCCCGAGCAGGCGGTCGAATCGGCGCCCGATAGCCTCGGGCCCCGCCGTGCGCAGCGTCAACCACAACTTGAGCGCATCGAATCGGCGGGTCGTCTGCATGCTTTTGTCGACCAGGTTGGGGACGCCCTTGGCCGCATCGCGGTATGGATTGAGGTAGTCGGCATGCCAGGTCACGGCCGACAGGTGGCGGCGATCGCGGACCAACAGAGCACTGCAGCTGACCGGTTGGAAGAACGACTTGTGGTAATCCACCGCGACCGAATCCGCGTGCTCGATGCCATCCAGCAAGCGCGCGTTATCGGGCGAAACCAGCAGTCCGCAGCCATACGCGGCATCGGCGTGCAGCCACAAGCCGTAGCGTCGGCACAAGCGCGCGATGGGCGTGACCGGATCGATGCTGCCAAAGTCGGTCGTGCCTACGGTCGCGATCACGGCCATGGGGATGGTCCCGTCGGCGAGCGCGCGCTCGAGCTCGCACTCGAGGGCCACGGGATCCATGCGAAATGCCTCGTCGCAGGCGACCGGGATGACGGCGTCGCTGCCGAGTCCGAGTACACCGGCGGCCTTCTGTACGCTGAAATGAGCGACTTCGGAGCTGAAGATTCGCAGGCGCTGGGCGGACTCGGGTAGGCCGGTGCGCTGCACGTCGGCCAAACCCAGATGGTCACGACAATGGGCATCGCGGGCGAGCAAGAGGGCCATCAGATTCGACTGCGTGCCACCGCTGGTGAATACGCCGTCGGCATCCGAACCGAAGCCGATTCGGGCCGCGGTCCAGTCGATGATCTTTTGCTCGATGAGGGTTCCGCCGCCGCTCTGGTCCCACGTTTCCACGGCCGTATTGACCGAGCCCTGAATCAACTCCCCCACGGCGGCCGCGAGCGCAACCGGGCAGTTGAGGTGAGCGAGGTATTGCGGCCGGTGGTAGTACACCGCATGCGCTAAGTAGAGCGCATCGACCTCCTCAAGGGCACTGGTGAGATCGCCCCGGGGGCGATCCAGGTCGATCTCGGCGAAATACCGGGCGAGTTCAGCGGGGTCGATCCCGCTAAACGGGCGCTCGGCCCGTTTCATGCTCGTCTGCACATACCACAAGCCCTCATGAATCGCTTCGGCATGTGCCTCTAACGAGCGTTCATTCAGCAGAAATGGCGTTTCGTCGCTCGCGCCAGTGTGGCCCCAATCCGCCATGCGTCCTCCCAAGTCTTTGCCGCGGCTTGTTCGGTCGGGGCTCGTAGGCCCCGCCCGCGGCCCTCGCTCAACACAAGGGCCATAAGCCTAACAAACCGGAATAGAAATGCAAACGATTCGCATTACGTATTAGAAGGGCTGACCAGGGGACAGCGCAGTCATTACGAAGATTGGTCAGGGGGCGCTGGCCAGAGCCCCCTCGACGTCGCACACCGCATACTTGCACCGTGGCTGACGTGCTATCGTCCTGCCAGCGGTTGCGAGAAGCCACCATGGAGGAACGAATTGCTCTGGCTCAAGGCTTTTCACGTGATCTTCATGGTGACCTGGTTCGCTGGCTTGTTCTATCTGCCGCGGCTATTCGTTTACCACGCCATGATCGAGTCCGACGAACCGGGGCATCGGCGCTTGTGCACCATGGAGCGCAAGCTCTTCTGGGGCATCATGACGCCCGGCGCGGTGCTCACCGCGCTATTCGGCGTCGCGCTGATGATTGGCTACGGCGGCGCCGTGGCCTACTGGGGCTGGCTACACGCCAAGCTGGCGCTGGTACTACTGCTGATCGTCTTTCACGTGTGGTGCGGGGTGTTGGTGTCGGACTTCGCGGCCAACCGCAACCGCCACGACCACGTGTGGTACCGCTGGTTCAACGAGGTCCCCACCGTCCTGCTGATCGCGATCGTCATCCTCGCCGTCGTCCGCCCGTTCTAACAAGAACCACGAATGGACACGAATAAACACGAATGATTCGCCGGGAGCGACCAATCTGCCGGGAGCAGATTGGAACTGCGCGCAGCGCAGGCCCGAGAGGGCAGGCGACATGGACGTGGCCTGTAATCATCGCGCGAGCCCGAAGGGTGAGGCGCAAGGAAGCGCCGAGCTATGCTGCCGCTGGCCTCGGCAGTCGTGTCGCAGCACTTAGGCGAGTTTGTAAGGTTAGGTCAATCGAACCACAGATCATCACGGCGCCCTTCGGCCGGCACGCCCGCAGCGGACCGGTTCTCGGAAGACCCGTACCTTCCGGTCATATCCGCGGTTCTTAACATTCGTAATACTTGGAAAAACGCCAGCGAAGCTCTCGTCTACTCACCCCTGGCGAGCGGCAGCATCCGTGTTAATCCGTGTCCATCCGTGGTTCTTCTTGCCTGAACCCGCGCAGGGCGTGGCCGCGACTACTTGCCGGCGCGGATGAGGCCGCCGACTCCGGCCTTGTCGATCTCCTCGACCATCATCTGCCGGATGGTCCGGCCGTCTTCCATCTGCAGCGCGCGATCAACGATCTCGCGCGCGTATTCGTAGGAGAACGAACGGATCACCCACTTGATGCGCAGCAGGCTGCCGGCGCTCATGCTGAGACTGTCGATGCCCATGCCGAGCAATAGAAGGGCGCCCATGGGATCGCCGGCGAGCTCGCCGCAGATGCTGACCGTCTTGCCGTGGCGAGCAGCGCCCTGCTTGATCTGCACCAGTGCCTGCAACACGGCCGGATGCAGGCTGTCGTAAATATCCGCCACCCGCTCATTGTTGCGGTCGACCGCGAGCAGGTACTGCGTCAGATCGTTGGTACCGACCGAGATGAAGTCCACGCGCTTGGCGATGGCCTCGATCTGATAGACGGCCGCGGGCACCTCGATCATCACTCCGATTTGAGGTAGCGGAGTATTGAGGCCCTCGTCGAATAGCTCGCGGTGGGCGCGCTGGATCAGCGCCATGGCCTGCTGCAATTCCTCGAGCCGCGAGATCATCGGCAGCATGATGCGCAGGTTATTCAGGCCTTCATTGGCGCGCAGCATCGCGCGCACCTGAACCAGGAAGATCTCCGGGTGGTCCAGAGTCACGCGGATGCCGCGCCACCCCAGGAAGGGATTGTCCTCCTGCACCGTGAAGTACGGCAGGATCTTGTCGCCCCCGACGTCGAGCGTACGCAGGATGCAGGGTGCCGGCGCGAAGGCCTCCAACGGCCGGCGGTAGATCTGCACCTGCTCGTCCTCGCCGGGGAACCGATCGCGGGCCTGGAACGGCATTTCCGTGCGGTAAAGCCCAAGCCCGTCGGCCACCTCGATGAGCGCGGGGCTGATCTCCGACTGCAGGCCGGTATTGGCATACAGGTTGATCTTCACCCCATCCGTCGTGACGGTCGGCAAGCCCTTGAGCTGCTGCAGCTGCTCGCTGAACTCCTTTTCGTCGCGGACGAGGCGCAGGAACTCCTGCTTGATGTCGTCGTCCGGCTGCACGAACACCCAGCCGAGATAGCCGTCGACGATCAGCTCCTTGCCCTCGAGCCGGTGGATCGGCAGATCGCTGGCGCCCATCACGGTGGGGATGCCCAGCGCCCGCGCCAGGATCGCCACGTGCGACGAGCCCGAGCCGCGCATCGAGACGATGCCGGCAAGACGCTCCTGCGGTACTTCGGCGATCTGCGCGGCGCTCACCTCGTGACCGACCAGGATGGTGTTCTCCGGATACTCGCGCGCGCTCTCGGAATTCTCGATATTCAGCTTAAGCAGGATGCGCCGGCCGAGATCGCGAATGTCGCTCGCGCGCTCGGCCAAATACGGGTCGGCCATCTCCTGGAACTGGCGCACGTGGTGGCGGATGGTTTCGCGCAGTCCGGCCGGCGCCCACTGACCCGTGCGTATAAAGCCCTCGGCCTCGTTCCAGAAGGTCTCGCCGTCGAGCATGAGGATGTAGACGTCGAACAGCGCCCGCTCCTCATCCGGGAGGACCGATCGCATCTCCTCGGACAGACGCCGAATGTCGGCCTTGGTCGCGTCGATGGCTTGGCGCAAGCGCGCCAGCTCGCGATCGGGATCGTCGATCTCGCGATTGGGGATATCCTCCAGCGCGGCCGGGGAATACGCCACGACGCATTCGCCCATGCCGACGCCGAGCGCACCGGCAAGGCCCTTGACGATGCCCGCATTACCCGCCTGTCCGCTCTGGACCTGAAAAGCCTCCTCGCCGACGACCGCATGCATGATGCTTGCGGCAAGCTGCGCCGCCAGAGTGACGAGGAAGGTGACCACATCCTCGCCGAATCGCCGGCCTTCGCGCTGCGCAACCACGAGGACGCCCAGAACCCGCCGTTGATGGATGATGGGCACGCCGAGGAAGGCCTCCATGGCCCCACCCTCATAGGCGTCGGTCGGCATGAACCGGGGATGACTGGAAGCGCGTTCGAGATTGAGCGGCTCGGCGCGTTGCGCTACGAGCCCGACCAGGCCCTGCGCGGGTGCAAGCGTCAGATTGCCGATCTGCGCAGGATCGACCAGCCCGTGGCCGGCGCGCAGGATGAGGCTCTCGGGGCCGTTCTCGGCTTGGCTGAGGTACACCGAGCAGGCATCGACGCCGAGGGCGCCATGGACCCGGCGCACGATGATGTCGAGCGCCGCGTCCAGCCCTGGCGCGGCGCTGACTTCCTGAACAATGCGGCGCAGCGTGGAAAGCATGCTCTATGACCCCGATGGGCGAATACTGGTTTCCTGGGGGCCGGTTTCACGGTCCCGCTCGGAACCGGCACGTACGCCTCAGGCGTAATCCTCGGGGAAGACGTGTGGCGCCAGCTCGCGCAGGGCCTGCCGGTACACCCGCCGCTTGAAGAAGACTACGTCCTGAGGCGGATGCCAGTAGTTCACCCAGCGCCAGTCATCGAACTCGGGATGACCGGAGTGGTTCAGGTCGACGCAGTCCTCGTGGCCGGTCAGCCGCAGCAGGAACCAGCGTTGTTTCTGGCCGATGCACACCGGCCCCTCGTCCGTACGGCGCCGGATGAAACGATCCGGCAGACGGTAGCGCAACCAGCGGCGCGTCTCGCCGACGAGCTCCACGTGCTCCGGCTGCAGCCCGGTCTCCTCGGCCAGTTCGCGAAACATGGCCTGCCGCGGCGACTCGTCCGCGTTGATCCCTCCCTGCGGAAACTGCCAGGCGTCCTGGCCCGCCCGGCGGGCCCAGAACACCCGTCCCTCGCCATCGCTCAGGATGATGCCAACGTTGGGCCTGTATCCTTTGGAATCAATCACTTATGGTCGTTTTCCGAGATCCTTCAGCCATCCGCATTGTTCCACAAATGCCCGCCACGCGCCACCTGCGGGCTTTGCTACAATGCGCGCCCCTTCGCCCGGGAGACGGCGGTGCGCCTGGCTCTGTTCGACCTCGACAACACCCTGCTCACGGGCGACAGCGACCATCTGTGGGGCGAGTTCCTCGCCGAGCACGGTTTGGTTGATGGCGAGCATTACCGGCGCGAGAACGACCGCTTTCTTGCGGCCTATCAGGCGGGGGATCTCGACATCTTCGAATTCCTGCGTTTCTCGCTGGCCGTGCTCACCAAGCACGACGCGCACGAACTCGCGCGGCTCCGCGCGCGCTTCGTCGACGAGAAAATCGCGCCGATCGTCGCACCCGGTGCGCCGAGCCTGCTGGCCCGCCACCGCGACGCCGGCGATTACCTGGTGATCATCACCGCGACCAACCGCTTCGTCACCGAGCCGATCGCGCGCCTGCTCGGCGTGGACGAACTGCTGGCGACCGAGCCGGAGTTCCGCGACGGCCGCTACACCGGCGAGGTCAGCGGCACGCCGTGCTTCCGCGAGGGCAAGGTCACCCGCTTCGACGCCTGGCTCGCCGAGCACGGTGCGGACTACGGCGACGTCGCCTTCTACAGCGACTCCCACAACGACCTGCCCCTACTCGAACGCGCCGATCGCCCGGTCGCCGTCGATCCCGACCCCGTCCTCGCCGACACCGCCCAAACCCGCGGCTGGCCCATCATCACCCTGCGC
>JBBEEB010000127.1:0-1232 GCA_040880995.1 Halofilum sp. (in: g-proteobacteria) | reverse complement strand
GTGCGGCGGGCGATCTCGTGGTAGAGGCCCGCGGCGCGGCCATCGGGATCGGCGAGGACGGTGGGCACGCCGCTATCGGCCTGGGTGCGGATCGCGAGTTCCAGCGGCAGTTGGCCCAACAGGCGCACGTCGTTTTCCTCGGCCATGCGGGCGCCGCCGCCCTCACCGAAGATGGGCTCGGCGTGGCCGCAGTTGCTGCAGACGTGCACGCTCATGTTCTCGACGATGCCGAGCGTCGCGACCGACACCTTGTCGAACATCTTTAGGCCCTTGCGGGCGTCGATCAGCGCGATGTCCTGCGGCGTGGTCACCACCACCGCGCCCGACAGCGGCACCTTCTGCGCCAGCGTCAGCTGGATGTCGCCGGTCCCCGGCGGCAGGTCGACGATGAGATAGTCGAGTTCGCCCCACTGGGTGCTTTGGAGCATCTGATCGAGCGCCTGAGTGACCATCGGGCCGCGCCAGACCATCGGGCTCTCGGTGTCGACCAGAAAGCCGATCGACATGGCCCGGATGCCGTGGTTCTCCAGGGGGATCAGGGTCTTGCCGTCGGGACTGCCGGGCTTGCCCTCGATGCCGAGCATGCGCGGCTGGCTGGGCCCGTAGATATCCGCGTCCAGCATACCGACGCTGGCACCCTCGGCGCGCAGCGCCAGCGCCAGATTGGCCGCGGTGGTCGACTTGCCCACGCCGCCCTTGGCAGAGGCCACGGCGATGATGTTCTTGACGCCCTCCAGGCGCTGTAGCTCGCCCTGGACCGCAGCGGGCTCCACCTGCCAGTCGAGCACGACACTCACCGACTCGACGCCCTCGACGGCCTCGATGCGCTCACGCACTGCCGCTGCGCGCTCTTCGCGCACCCTCGCCGCGGGGAAGCCCAGGCGCAGCTTCACGGTGACCCGCGCACCGTCGATCTCGACCGAATCGACGCAGCCCGCCGAGACGTAGTCGCGTTCGAGATCCGGATCGGTGTACTCGCCAATGGCGCGTTCGACGCTCGCGCGATCGATCTGACTCATAATTCCTCCTGTTGCATTCGGCGACGTCCGCGAGGCGGCGCGCCGCGCAATAATCCTTAGGGCGAACCCCAGGCATCGGGGCTCCCGCGGCCCTTCGGATGCATCGGCATCGAAAGAACCGCGGTTCTTGTAGCGCGTCTCTAATCACGGCCGGGCGATTTCTTACGGGCGCGGCCGGGCCCCGAAGATGCCGCTACCGATGCGCACCAGCGT